>JAISWK010000020.1 GCA_031270805.1 Gracilibacteraceae bacterium | reverse complement strand
ATTAGAGCATCTTCTGCTCTGTGCCTTCGCTGGTAGTCTGTGTCATTTTGAGATCTTCATCCAGCTTAAGCAGGGTTTGATAAAGTGCCGCCATGCTCGCAGACAATTGTGTCATTGAGAGGATATCAGTTTGTGAAAACACATAGATGTCCTGCATTTTATAAAAGGCCGCAGACAGTTCAGCATTAACGCCAACTGCTTGATATAGCTTAAAGTCGGAAAATGGTTTGTCCGCAAGGTCGCTGCCGATCCGGTTATTTTCTTCCTGGCGCTTATAAGTAAGCATCTTTACCAGATCATCCGGCGCAGAAAGAAGATACCGTATTCTGTTTTGCTCCATCATCGTGGTAAGATCATAAAGATGCTTTGCAGTATCAAACAGCATATTCCGCTGGTAGTAAAACTCGGCAGCCAGTATTTTGTCTGCAAAGATCCGCTCCATTTTTATGGTGTTGATTGCAAACGGCTTGACCCCATAATTTTCGGTAAGGATCCGGTGCTGCGCGGAGGTTGCTTCCGAATAGAGCAGAGGCGAAACTTGAATGGATTCAGTGGGTTCGCTGACGGTGAAGGACGTTGCCTCAACTTTTACATAACCAAACCGCTGAAGTTCATCATCTGCGTCGACAGTGATAACGGGGTTGTACTCATATACGCTGGTGATGCTGCCCCTTTGGTTGCTTTCTCTCTCTTTTTCCGAAGTTCTCGAGAGTGTCTGGTAGCCGCTTGCCGCTACCTCCAAGCGCTTTTTTCCTTGACTTTTTGAGCAGTCATGGATTTCAACCGTAAGATCAATATCTTCGGAAAAGCGCTTCATGCGGCCTATTGCTTTATACAAAGCGGTGCCGCCTTTAAAGTATGCGGGAAGCGTATCCTGCTTTTCTGCCAGTTCCCATAGAAGCAATGTCAGATAATAATCCTTTTCAATAATGTCGCTTCGTATACTGATCCTTTGGCTAACATCAGAAAGCAGGGCTTTAAACGCATCTCTGTCTTGATGTAGATTCATCTTACACTTACACCTCCATAAGCAAATCAATGAGTCGCGGCAGGATTTTTGCCGGGTAATACCGCCGAGCTATAAAAATTAGTTCAAGGCTGTCTAGGTGCTGCTTTTTTGCATGTTCTACCAGCAACCACTCCGGCTTTTCCGCATCAACGTAAGCATGTGGCAGCTCAGCCACCACATCAATGAACTGGAGGTGTTTCCAGTTCTCATCTGTCACGACCACAGCCGGTTTTTGCACCTTGATATGGCAGCCTTCGGGCAGCTTTGCTCCATAGCGGTTTGTCGTGATTTCGATATCACGGGGAATCAGGGTTGTCAGTCCTAGCTTGTTAAGCAGAAACGCTCCGGACTCGTATCCTATTTTCGTACCATTCTGTACCGTTAGCGTTTTTGCTACCACTTCGTCGAGGCTGGGTGTGGCTCTTCCAAAAACGGTTTGCTTTACATGGCGGTATACTCCTTTTTGCAGTCGTTCAATTTCGCCTTTGTCCGCCATCCGTTTTAGCTTGACATTTGTCAGGGCTTTGGCCTGATCGTATGGGAGCGCGAATTTTTCCGCAAGCCTTTCCGCAATGTCCTCGGTTTGGATCGCAGACTCGTAAGGCATATTTTTGACAGTGTCGGCGATGTGTTCGCCATATCCGATCAGTCCCATGTTTTCACCTCATAAGTGATATTAGAATCTGGAATTTAACTTCACATTTCCCCCACTATAATATCACTTTATGTATAAAAAGTCAATCGGATACTCAGGGGCAGTTTCATTGGCAGTTTCATTCGCAGTTTCATTGGATACTCAGGGGCAGTTTCATTTCACCCAGATACAGGCATGATTCAACAAGCTGCTTATAAAGTTCACGGTAAAAGCCTGTAACCTCTTGCGAAGTATGTGAAAAATGCAGTAAGAGACCACCCCGCCGCTTCGCGGCACCCCTCCAAAGGAGGGGAATTGAACCCCGCCCCTAATCCCTAATCCCTAATCCCTAATCCCTAATCCCTAATCCCTAATCCCTAATCCCTAATCCCTAATCCCTAATCCCTAATCCCTAACCACTAACCACTAACCACTAACCACTATCTTTGACACGTTCTAAGACAAAATAGAACCATCCCCCTGTGTAATTTGCATGATAGCAGCCGCAATTCCTGCTTCCTCGTCAGCGGGAATGACTAGCACCCGCACCGGAGAACCGGCGTCGGAAATGAATCGCTCCCCGGCGCCGTTCCGGTTGCGCTCCGCGTTCAAGCGAATTCCCATATGTTCCAGTCGGGCGCAAATCTGCCCGCGGACAAGCGCGGAGTTTTCACCGATGCCACCGGTAAAGGCCAGGTAATCCAGCCCGCCCAGCTCGGCGTAAAAAGCACCGATATAGCGGGTCACGGCGCTGCAGTATACGTCGATGGCCAGGCGGGCGCGTCGGTTGCCGGCTGCCGCCGCCGCCTCAATATCGCGCATGTCGCCGCTCACCCCGGATAATCCCAGCAAACCGCCATTTTGGCTGAGGCCCGTGCGGATCTCCTCCGGTGTCAATCCCTCGCTTTGTAAATACGGAAAGATATAAGCGTCCAGGTCGCCGGCGCGATTAGCGTGCGGTATTCCGGACTGCGGCGAAAAACCGAAGCTGGTGTCCGTCGAACGGCCATTTTCAATGGCGCAGAGCGAGCCGCTGCCGCCCAAATGGCATGAGATCAGCCGATAATTTGCGCCGGCCAATTCCTGCACCCGGCGGGCAATATAGTTGTGGGATGCACCGTGGTAACCCAGCCGCTGAATACCGTATTTTTCATACCATTCATACGGCAGCGCGTATAATTTTCGTTCCAAAGGAATTGAGGCGTGAAACGCCGTTTCAAAAACTCCTACACAGAGTTTACCGGGCAGCAAAGTCCGAAATTTTTGGATCGCCGCGATATAGGGTGGATTATGGGCCGGCGCCACCTGATTAAAGGCGGCCATGGCGGTGAGAACTTCATCGGTCAGCTCGTGTACGCCGTAATAGCCTTTAGCCGCCACCGTTTTGAACCCGATGGCCTCCACTTGGGCGATATCCGAAATCGCGCCTTTAACCGGATCGGTCAGATAGCGGAGAAAGAGTTCGATGCCGGTGGTGTAGTCCGGCACGCTCAGGCCGGTCAGTTCTTCGCTGATACCGTTCAAGTGCTGACTATAGGTAAAAACGGCGTCGCCGGCGCTGCCCACCCGCTCGATCCGCCCCTCAGCCGGTACGGTCCGGCCGGAGGCGACGAACAGTTTGAATTTCAGCGAGGTGCTGCCGACATTACAAACCAATATGGACATGAAATCCCCTTTCATATTGCGGGGCCGGATGCTTTCTGCTAAAATTGGGTTATGGATATAAACCGGACAGCAATAAACACGCGTTGCTCCGCCCTGGAAATCAGCGGCTCGGCTGCCGCCGCGCTGCACCCGGAGTGCCGGGGCGCCGTGGCCGGTATCTATCGGCGTTGTTTTAATCTGCTCTATCCCGACGAGCGCCTGGTGACGGTTTTCACGGCCCGAACCCGGTTGCTGCCCGGCGGCGTGCGCACTGACCTGCCGGCGGAAGCGGACTGCCGGCGGATCGGACTGGCGACCGGCCAGCTCGCCTATAGCGCCGGCGGTAATTTGCATATTCCCGGCGCCAAGTATGTCTGCCGGCTGGCGGGCGCCGCCCACCGCGATCTCCGCCGCAGGGGCCGTGATCTGGCTGTCGAGCAGCGCCAGGCCGCCGGCCGGGCTTTAGCCGGCGCGCTCATCTCTCAGCTGCCGGCCGCCGCCTCACATAAGGCGTCCGACTGGGTGGCTTTTCTCGCCGCCCGGGGCGAACCGCCGTTTGCCGACCCGTCATACGGTCGCTATTTTTACCGGCATTTTTACGATTTGCTGCTGGCGGTCAAAGCATTGGACGACAAGCGAGCCACGGCGGCGCTTCAGGCTTTTGCCGGGCGCGGCCCCGGACTCACCCCCGCCGCCGACGATATGATCTGCGGTCTGGCCGCCTGGCTGGGCCTCTGCGCTGCCTCTGCGCTGACGACCCGGCTTTTTTTCCGGATACTGGCTGATTACTGCGCCGGCCCTGCCCGGCGGCAAACCACCGAATCCAGCGTTTTTTATCTTGCTTGCGCCGTCCGCCTGGAATTTGCCGACCCGGTCTGGGAACTGCTGCCGGCGCTGATCGACGGCGACGAAGCGGTTCTCATGGCCAAGGTTCGGGGAATTTTAGCTTTTGGCGCATCTTCCGGCGCCGATTTTTGCCTGGGTATGCTCAGCGCCGCTCTTTGTTTCAGTTATTAATTAATAAGTTAAGTTCCAGCTGGCGGAGCTTTTTATACAATGTGACGCGGGTGATCCCCAGCTCTCGGGCGGCTTTAGCTTTGTTGCCGCCTGCTTCTTGCATGGCCTGGCGAATCGCCTGTTCTTCCAGCTGTTTTTTCAGCGCGCCCAAGGCCGTGCTTTCCTGAGCCGGCTGCCGTTCCGCCTTGGCCGGCGCGCCAGTGTTGTCCAAACAAGCGAGCGCCTCGGCCCGTCCCACAGGTTGCCGATCGCCGTACACCACCGCCAGCCGCTCCATGGTATTTTTCAGCTCCCGCACATTGCCCGGCCAGGGATAGGCCAGCAAAACCGCCAGCCCATCCTCTTTGAGCTGCACTTGCCCAAAGCTGCCTTGGGTGAACTGGCGGAGAAAATACTCAAGCAGCGCCGCCGTGTCCTCGCGCCGCTCCCGCAGGGGCGGAAGGTTCAAAGCCAGTACGTTCAGCCGGTAATACAAATCCGAACGGAACCTGCCTTCATTCACCAAACTCAATAAATTCTGATTGGTAGCCGCGATAACCCGGGTATTGACCGGAATAACCCGATCGGCTCCGATCCGCATGATTTGGCGTTCCTCAAGCACCCGCAGCAGTCGCGGCTGCATATCCCGGCTGATTTCAGCGATCTCGTCCAGAAAGATCGTTCCGCCGTGAGCCAACTCAAACAGGCCGATTTTGCCGCCTTTTTTCGCTCCGGTAAAGGCGCCCTCTGCGTACCCGAACAACTCGGATTCCAGCAGGTTGGCCGGGATCGAAGCGCAATTCACCGCCACAAAGGCTTCTTGACTTCTGGGACTATGGTTATGAATACTCTGAGCGAAAAGCTCCTTACCGGCGCCGCTCTCGCCGTTGATCAGCACCGTCGAGTCGATTTGGCTGTAGTGCTTGGCAATGCGGATCACTTCACGCATCGCCCTGCTGCTGCCGCCTTGAATATTGGCGAAAGTATTCCGGGCCACCAACCCGCGGTCTGCGGATTTGCGGCGCACGATCTGCTCAATCTTCCGGACATAGCCCACTTCCTGCAAAACCACCACGGCGCCGGTGTTCTGCCCATCCACCCGGATGGGCGAGATGCTGCTGGTGTAACGGTAGTCCTGGGCCATGCCCACATCATCGGCCAACGGCGCCCCGTCTCGCAAGACGCCCCAGATCTTTTTATTCAGGGCCGGATCGGCCAAAGGCGCGCCAATCGCCAATGGTGCATCCAAGCTCAGCAGTTTTTCCGCAGTCCGGTTGAAATGGATCACCGACCCCCGACTGTCCAGCAAGATGATGCCTTCGTGAATCGCGTCCAGAGTTGCGCGAAACACCGCGCTTCTTTGTTTTTCCTCATCGAGAATAGCCAGGACTTTCGCGGCTTCCTGCAAAGCGGTGCGGATTTCGTAGGCGTTGCTGGTGACGCACAACCCGGTCAATCCGGCCCTGGTCGCAAAACTTGTGGCGTCATAACCGCCGACAATCGCCTCCAGACCAGCGGCCTTGGCCTCGGCAATCCGCAGTTCAAAGTCGCCCCAGCCTTCGACTTCGTAGTAACGCGCACCGCAGCCGATGGAGTCCTCCATGGCCTGGGCGATTTGCAGCAGCGAACGGTTGCCGACCACGCCGAAAGCGGGGTATTGTTTTTTCGCCTGCAGCAGCAGAGCCACCACATTATTACCGGTAAACGGGATGTCCACCACCGGGAGACTCAGTCCGGCCTCGCGCAAACGGGAACTGTGCCCGCCGCGTGAAATCAGCAGACGAAAGCCGCTTTTCTCCATGCTGCGGGCCCAGCTCAAACTTTCTTCATAAGTGTGGGTCAGCACGACCTCAACATGTTCCGGATCGGCTGCTTCTGCGGCCAGTCTGAACATGTCTGTACTGTTTACGATAATGCCGATTTCTTTCATAACTCATTATCGCACGACAGGCGGTCTTTTTCAAGTCTCGGGCTGAAAACCCTCTTCTCGGGCGATGCCCAAAAGCGCCTTCGATCCCAGCCGTTCGGCGCCCAGAGCCACGAATTTATAAGCGTCTTCCAGGGTATACATACCACCGGCGGCTTTTATCCTGACACCCGGACCCAAATGCCGCTTGAAGAGTTCCACGTCCTCAACCGTGGCGACGCCTTTGTTATATCCTTCCCAGGTAGTGTTGTATCCGGTGGCGGTCTTGATGAAATCCGCGCCGGCGGTGGTGATGATCTCGCACATTTTGACTTTTTCTTCTTCCGTCAAAAGTCCGGCTTCCACGATGACTTTCAAAATCAAATCGCCGGCGGCGGCTTTGCAGGCCCGGATCTCGTTCTCTAAATCCTGCCAGCGCTTATCCTTGACCCAGCCCAGGTTGATCACCATATCAAACTCAGTCGCCCCGTTCCGCTTGGCGTCCTCAATTTCAAATACTTTCACTGCGGTCGTCGTATAGCCGGCAGGATAACCGATGGGGCACTGCACTACCACCCGGCCTTGCGCGTAATCCGCTGCATCTTTGATATAGGACATCGGGAGAGCCACCGAAGCGACCTGGTACGCAATAGCCTCATCCAGCAGAGCTTTAATCTCCGCCCAGGTTGTGACCGGCGCCAAGATCGTGTGGTCAATCCGTTTCACAATGGCGGCGATTTTCTCTTTTTCCATAACTTCTCTCCCTTCACATCGAGTCAATGATCTGTTGCAGTAAATCCTGGCAATTATTGGTTTGAGCAAACTGCGTCCAGTAATCGGTGAACCGGTTCACAACCTCCTGCCGGTTTTCAAACTCGGTCATGGCGCAGCCCAGATCAACCAGCTGATCGTAATAAGTCTGTTCTGCGGCAATCACGTCCTGGTTGCATTGGACAAAGACTTCGTCATAGATGTCCAGCATTAGTTTTTGATCCTCCGCGCTGAAGGAATCCCATTTGTCCTGATTAAAGATCAGGCTCAAAGAAGAGGCCAGGTGATTGGAAATTAAAATGTTCTTGCCCAATTCATAAAAGCTCATTTTGACAAAGTTTTCAATCGGGCTGTCCACCGCTTCCACCACACCGGTTTGCATAGCGGTGAATGTCTCGTTCAATGGTACCGGCGTCGGGCTCATGCCCAGCAGGCGGAAGGTATTCACATAGATATCGCTCTCCGGGGAGCGGATAACCAGATTTTCGCAGTCCGCCAGCGTCCGGAGCGGTTTCTTGGCGCAAATGCTGCGAAAACCGTTCCAAACCCAGCCCATCACATGCAGATTTGACTGTTCATCCAGGCGGGCGATCATTGTGTCGCCGACTTCGCCGTTAAAGACCGTATCCATGTGGGCATAGTCCTTAATGATAAACGGCAGGGAAAGCAGAGCGATCTCCGGCAGGTAAGTTTCCATCAGCGAGGGGTCGTTCAAAGTCACGTCCAAAGTGCCCAGTTCACAGGCTTCCAGCATTTCCACCAGAGTGCCGAGTTGTCCCGAGGGATAGATCTCAAAAGAAATCCGCCCCTCCGTCGCCTCCGACACTCGATCAGCCCAGATCTGAACATAACTGGGCGCCGTCATATCGGGGGAGCCGCCATAGCCGATCTTCAGCACCACCTTTTCCGCAGGCGTCGACGCCGGTCCCGGCCCGGTGGCCGCCGGTTGCTCGGCGGGGGACTGACCGCAACCGGTCGCCAACACCGCCGCCAAGCACAGACTGAGCAATACCGCGAGTAACTTTTTACTTGGCATTTACATTCTCCTTTCGAGTTCACGTACCTTAAGTGTCAACTTTTATAATTAACTGCGCCGGCAGGCGTTGCTGCACTATTTGATCAAACCCGGAATAAAGGTGACGATCCCCGGGAAAAAGATGATCAAAACGACGCAGAAAAGCATAATGCAGATGAAGGGAAGCACCGGCAGCACGCACTTTTTCAGCGGAACCTGACCGATGCCGGCGACGATGAACAGGAGCGGACCCACCGGCGGCGTCAGGCCGGCAGTCTGCAGTGACAAAAGGAAGATCAGGGCAAAATGCAAGGGGTTTAGATCCAAAATGTCCACCATGGGCAGCAAAACCGGCACTAACAGCAGCAATGTCGCCGTACCGTCAATAAACATTCCGGCAAAAAGCAGGATCGCCATCAGGACAAAATAAAATGAGTAAGGCCCGGCGACGATGCCGGTGACAAACTCCGCCACGATATTTGCCAGATTCTGCCGGGTCAGTAGGTAGCCGAGCAGGTTGGCCATGATGATGATCGCCATGGGGATCGCGGTCACAACTACGGCTTCCAGCAAGCATTCCCGGAGTTTGGCCAAGTTGATCGTGCGAGTAACGATACCATAGACCAGGCCGTAGAGAACTGCGATCACGCCGGACTCGGTGGCGGTGAAAACGCCGCTCAGGATGCCGACAATAATGATCGCCGGCATGAATAGCGCCCAGATTGCTTTGAGAAAACCCCGCCCCACTGCCTGCCAACCGACGAAGCGGCTGCGCGGCAGATTGTGCATTCGGGCATAAACGGCGATGATCGCCATGTAGCCGAGAGCCAGCATCAGGCCCGGGATATAACCGGCCAGGAATAGCTTCCCCACGTTCATATTGGTCAGCGTCGCGTAAATGATCATGATAATACTGGGCGGAATGATCGGACCCAGGCCGCCGGCCGCAGCGACGATGCTGACCGCGAAGCCGTCTTCATAGCCGTCCCGCCGCAAGGCCGGCAAAGTGATGGCGCCAATGGCCGAGGCGTCGGCGTTTTGCGAACCGGAGATCCCGGCCATCAGCGTACCGGCTAAGACGACCGTGTGCCCCAGGCCGCCGCGAATGTGGCCCACCAATGTTTTGGCAAAATTTACCAATTCATCGGTGATGCCCGTGGCTTCCATGATTTTGCCCGCCAGCATGAAAAATGGAATTGCCATCAGAGCGAAAGAATCCGCCGCTGTAAAGAGTTTTTGCGCCATCACCAGGCTGGGCAGGTTCGGATCGGCGATCAGGGCCAACACCGAAGTAAGGCCCATGGCGATGGCAATAGGAAAACCCAGAAACAGCGTGACAAAAAAGCAGACAGCTATAAAAATCAGCACGCGGCGCCGCCTCCTTTCGCCCGGTGTTTTGCAGCCGCTATGTCTTCCGCGATCTGGGTCAGGATAACCAACAACAGGAAAAACGCGCAAGTCGGCTGGGCGCTGTATATGACCGCCAGAGGCATCTTGATGCCGCTGGTCAGCTTGCCCCAGGTGGCGGCGATGAGCTGCAGGCTGTACCAGAGCCAGTAAGCGGCAAAGAAGCAAATTGACAGCTTGATCACATAGTTCATTACCAGCTGAACGATCTTGGGCAGAGCTTGCAAAAGCAAGTCGAACGCCATGAAAATCTTACGGTGAAACATGATCGGAATCCCGAGCATTACCATCCAAATGAACAGATAGCGCGCCATTTGTTCGGTCCAGCCTAAGGGCTGACCCACGACGTAGCGCATGACGACCTGCAGGGCGATTACCAGCACCGCAACCGCCAGCATGGCTAGCACTATTCTCTCCAGGAGTCCAATCGCTCTATTGGTCAGCTTGCTAAGCATGGCGCGCCTCCCCGCTATAACACATTTTTGAAGACAATGCTCTTCAGTTGGGTTACTTCCTGGAGCGAGACCGTGAGTCCCTCCCGACCGCCGCCGCTCTGTTTGTACCCGCCGAAGGGCATCATAAAACTGCGGTAAAAACTCTGCCCATTGATAATCACACTGCCGGCCTGGACAGCCATGGCAAATCGCAGGGCGATACTCATATCGCCCGTCATGATGCCAGCCCCCAGCCCGAAGATTGTATCGTTGCTCAGATCAATGGCTTCTTCCAGTGTATCAAAGGTGAGCAGCGGAAATACCGGCCCAAAAACTTCCATATCATGGGCAATGTCCATAGCACCGGTTACTTCGTCCAGTACCGCCGGCGTGTAATAAGCGCCGCTGCGCACCCCACCGTAAATAAGTTTCGCGCCCTGACTGACCGTGTGCGCCACCTGGCGTTCTACTTCCCGGGCGGCGCTCTCGCTGATCAAGGTGCCCATTTGCGTCGCCGGATCTTCCGGATCACCGATGATAATTTTTTGCAACCGATCGATCAAATTAGCGGTGAAAGCCGCCTTGACGGAACGGTGTATCAGGAAGCGCTTGGCGACATTGCAAATCTGACCGGTCACATAGGTAGCCCGACCTGCCGCCGCCTCCGCCGCCGCCCGGTCGATATCAGCGTCGGCCATGACGACAAAAGGTGCGTTGCCGCCGAGTTCCAGTCCGGTATGCCCCATGTTAGCCGCCGCTGCCCGAGCTATCGCCAGACCGACCTCAGTGCTGCCGGTAAAACTGACTTTGGCGACACGCGGATCGCCGGCCAGGAGACTGCCGATCTGGGCGCCGCTGCCTGTGATCATCTGGAACACGTCGCCGGGAACGCCGGCTTCCCAGAGCAATTCACCCAGGCGCAGCAGCACCAGCGGATCGTCGCTGGCCGGTTTGACGATCACTGCGTTGCCGGCGATCAAAGCCGGTGCTACTTTATGACTAAAAAGCACCAAGGGTGCGTTAAACGGAATGATGCAGGCGACGACGCCCAAAGGCTCCCGGATCGCCAGCTCAAAATCCTTCTCCCGGCCTTCTTGCACACCCAGGGGCATAGTCATGCCGGTCAATTGGTTGGCCGCCTCGACAAAACCGTTAAACAAATGCTTGACGCTGCCGAAATCATTACGGGCCTCGCTGATCGGTTTCCCCATTTCCCGGCACAGCAACAGACTCAGTTCTTCGTTGTGTTCGTCGATGCTGCGGACAAAACGCCGCAGGATCGCCCCCCGTTCGAACAGCGGCGTACCGGCCCAGGCGGGCCAGCCTTTTTGCGCCGCCGTCAGCGCTCGCTCCAGGTCAGCGGCGGTCGCCGCCGGTACAGTGTCCAACAGAGCGCCGGTGGCCGGATTGCACACTTCCAGGACGCCGCCGTCCGAGGCTCCCGTGCGTTGTCCGTTGATCAACATCTTCATCGTCTGCTCATCCTTTCTTTCGGTAAAAAAATTCTCCGGCGCGGGCTGCCGTCCGCCCGCTATAAAACGCCCATCATCAAGGGAAAGGCGTACTCCCGGTGGCCAAAACGCTCCGCCGCCGTCAGGCGGCCTTCCGCCACAGCCAGCATTGTCTCAAATAGCGCTTGCCCCGCCGCCGCCATACTCATTCCGCCGGTTATCACCGGGGATAAATCTACGTCCAGATGAACGCCGAAACAGGCGACCGCCTCCGGCGAGCCGGTCAGTTTGATGGCTGGAGCCAGCGGCGTCCCCACTGGCGTGCCGCGGCCGGTACTGAAAAGTATAATATTGGCGGAAGATGCGGTCAGCTGCAGAAGCGACACCGGATCCAACCCGGCGTTATCCAGAACATACAAACCTTTACCCGCCGGCTGTTCAGCCACGGCCAACACACCCTCAATCGGCGCCGTACCGCCTTTCCGCACGTTGCCCAGCGCTTTTTCCGCCAGCGTGCTTAGCCCTCCGGCTCGATTGCCTGGCGACGGATTGCCTTCTTCGATACGGCGGCCCATAGCCCGCGCCCGGTGATAAACCCGATCCAGTAAACTGACAATATCGCCGGCCACCTGGGGATTGCGCGCCTGCTTGAGCAACGCGGCTTCGCCTCCGAACCAGCCGACGGTTTCGCCCAGTAAAGAAATACCGCCGTTTTTTACCACCAGATCGGAAACATAACCGATCGCCGGGTTGGATACGATAGCTGTGGTCCAGTCGGAACCGCCGCACTCCGTACCCAGCCGGACGTCGGCCAAGCTGGCCGGCTCACGCCGCTGGGCCGCCAGTTTTTGCTGCAGATCCGCAGCCATGGTCTCCAGTTTGGCGTATGCCTGCCCGGAAGAATGTTCGGACTGCTGCCGGATAAAAGCCGCCGGCTTCTCGGCCTGCACCTGTTCGTAAAACCACTCCGCTTCGGTACTCTCACAGCCCAGACCGACAAAAATTACCGCTCCGATATTGGGGTTGCGGGCCAGGCCCAGCAGCATCGCCCTGAGCTGGGCGGCTTCTTCCGGCAGGATGATACAGCCGCTGGGGTTGGTAATCGTAACAGCATCCCGATGAGCGGCGCCGTAGTCCTGGACAATCTGGTTGGCGCAAACCACGGTCGAAAGGATCAGCAAATGATTGCGAAAACCCAGTTGGCCGTTGCACCGCCGATAGCCGGATAGCTGCGGTAACTCTGTCAGATTGCACTCGGCGGCGATCTTTGCCGACCCGCCCAGGGCCAGTTCCTGCCGTTGGACTTCGGGTTCGCGCAGATTGTGGCTGTGTACATAGCCGCCAGCCGGAATATGCTCAGTAGCCAAACCGATCAGATGACCGTATTTACACACCGGTTCACCGGCCGCAATAGCCGCCAACGCGATTTTATGCCCGACCGGCACGCCCTCGCCGGCGCTTATCGCCGCCGGTTGATCGTTCACCAGTATTTGATCGCCGGCCTGCAGTCCGTCCAAGACTACCGCCACATTATCCAGGTCGTTAAAGCGCAGTGCTTTTTTCCTCATACCTTCACCTTCCGGCATTAATCGAAGCGGCTCACGGTTGTAACCCGCATGACGCCATCCTGCCGCTGTAACACAGTGTTATAGCGCGTTGCGGCGGCGGCGTCCACTGAATCAGCGCGAGAATATACACCAAGGCTTTTTTTGCGATAGTGAGAGGATGCAACCTGCATTTGCGCCACCGTCAACATATTGACGCAACTGTGATAGAGTGGGATATCAGCCCGACTGCCGAGCCGGCTATGCGCCAGACGATCTTCCAGGCCGGCGACCGCGACCGCCGCTTGTTCCAACCCCGACTGTGAACGCACTAACCCGGCGTGTTCCGTCATGATGTCCCCCAATTCCCGGTGGATCGCACCGGGCGCTTCGCCGACGGATCGCCCCAAAAGCCGCTCGGCTTCATCCGTTGAGCCCTTGGCTAATCCGGTCAGTTTTTCCGGCGAGCAGACAAAGCCGTCTGTTGCGGCCCGGCGGGCGGCCCGGGCGCCGGCCAGCCCCCCGAAGACCAGAGTTTCGGCGCCGGCACAACCGCCGATGCGATTGGCGCCATGAACACCACCCACCGCTTCGCCAGCGGCGTACAGACCGTTGATGCCGGTGTCCGTATCGGCGGTAATTTGGACGCCGCCCAGGCAGGTGTGAGCGCAGGGCGCTACTTCCGCCAATGCCGTCGTCAGATCAATCCCCGCTTTCAGCGGTGTTTCATAGAAGATGCTGTGATCTCTGACCAGCAGATCTCGGGGCAGAATTGATACATCATAGTATAAACCGCCATGTTCCGTGCCCCGCCCGGCTGCAATCTCAGCGGCCATGGCCTGAGCCAGTTCGCCTTTCTGCAGGCTGTCGATCCGCATACCGTAGCGCTCCAGCACATCTTCACCCCGATTGTTCTGCAGACGCGCTCCGGCCCTGAGCAAAGTCGTCGGCAGGAGATTGCCGGCCAATTCTTCCGGATAAACAAAACAACAAGGCTCGTACTGTTGAAACTCCATATCGGTCAAGCGGGCGCCGGCCCGGTAAGCCAATGCGTAACTGTCGCCGCCGATACCCGGCGGGTAGGTTGTGCGCCGGTAAATACGCCCGCAGCCCCCGGCCGCGAGTACCGCCGCTTTGGTCCGAATCAGCCGATACTCGCCGCTCGGCAGATCAAAGGCCACGGCGCCGGCCAGATTGGAGCCGTCGAGCAATAGTTCCAACACCATCATATCTCGCCGGGCGGCCCCAAGGCGGGCGGCGTCGGCTTCTAAAAGCCGCATGGCTTTCACCCCGGTCAGCGCGCCGGCGTGTACCAGGCGCGGGTAGGTGCAACCCAAGGTCATAATCGTATGATAGCTGCCATCCGCGTTTTTATCGAAGCCAAGACCCAGTTCCTCCAGGAGACGGATTTCCGCAGTGACGCCGCCCACCAATTGTTCGCTGATCGCCCGATCGTTCAGCCAGGCGCCGCTTACCCGGACATCCCGATAATAGCAGACCGTGCTGTCCTCAGCCTGCACCGCCGCGTTAAAACCCATGATATCCGGTGAGGCGCTCTTGCATTTTCCCACCAGCAAAACAGAAGCCCCCAGCCGGGAAGCGGCGGACGCTGCCCGAAGCCCGGTCAGTCCCGCGCCAATGACCAGGACATCGGTTTCGATAGTTGCCCAGTTTTTCACCTTACTCCCCCGTTACTCCGTGTATTTTTCCAGGTAAGCGGCGGTAGCCGCCAAATAGTGTTCAATCGGATAACGAGCCGCGCCGGCGCCGATCTGGCCGCCGGTTTTTGATATAATCCCGCCGTGACAGATTGGGGTAATGCCGGTCTCCGCCACTTTGACTATATCAATGCCCATAGGCGGGCCTTGAAAATCCAGCAAAGGAATGGGGTAGTTAGCGTTACGGCCGACGGTGATATTGCTCAATTCCTCACTTTGGGCGATTGCTTCGCGATAACCGCCGCCCCGGAGACGTAAAACCGCCGGCGCCGCCGCCGCCGCGAACGCCCCCATACCGACCACCTCGGTCACAGTACTGTCGCCCATGTAAGGCGTTGCGTCGTCGGGGCCCCACTCGCTGGAGAAATACTGGCCGACAAAGCGAGGCGCCGGCGCTTTGAACCACCGCTCACCCAGTGCAGCGACTTTGATCCCGGTTTCGACGCCGTTTTGGGCGATGGACGTGACCACCGAGCAATACTCCAGACCTTTAATGCTGCGGGCCGCCGCCATGCCGCCGGACATGCCCAGCGGGTGAAACCAGCGCTCAGTGGCGGTAAATTGCGCGACGCATTTTTTGACTAATTCGTAATCCAAACCCAGATCCAATAGCGGCGACACAATTTCACTGACCAGAATTAAACCGGCGGCGGTCTGCCTGGTGTGGATCTCGTCATTCATCTGCATACTGCGGGCGATGATGCTCTTGATATTGATGCCGCCGCAATGGCTCAACGCCGCGTCCACCGCCGGCGCAAACTCATTCTCAATAATCTGCAGATTGGCTTCGACTTCCGTGTTGTAAACGCCCCAGACTCCCAGCCCCACCCGACCTTCAAAGGGAATGCAGTAGCCTTCCAAGCCGGTTTTCCGGTCGCGGCTGACATTGATCACCATATTGGGGGTGATTATGCCGGCGCCGGCGCCGACACAGAAAAAATCGTTGGCCGAAGCCAGTTCGATCTCGCCGCTCTCCGCCAAACCGGCGGCTTCTTCTTTCGTGACGGCCAATTTTTCATGCAATATCCCGCCGATAACGCCTTGGCGCTGGATGGGAATCATGTCTTCCCAGGCGATGGGCGGTCCGGCATGCAAAATCATATGGGATTTAATCCCGGGAACCGCGTCTTTTACGCGTTTGACGCCGACCCAATAAGGCTCGGCGGCCTGCAGCCGCGCTAAAGCCTCAAGATTGGCCTGTTCGGTTTGGCGCCCTCTCCCTCGATCCTGAAAACGCCGCCAAGCTGTACTCAGCTGCGGGTCAACCGGCGGTCGCCAGTCGATTTGCAACGTGCGTACCCCTTGTTCCGCCAGTCCGTCGGCAAAACCCTGCAATCCCAGATTAACTGCCACTATCGGGCCGTGAATAATCCGCCTGTCCTCCATTTTCCAGCTCCTTTCAGGAAACGATCAGGCCCGCCAGCAACGCCGCCCGCGCGTTACTCGGCAAAACGACGACGCCCAAGTCGGTGAGACGGCGTTTTTGTTCCGCGCAACCCTGCGGATCCAGATCGGTGCCGCAAACCGAAGCAATTAAACTGATATAGCGGCCGGCGGACGCCGCGTTGCGGTTTATCGTCCGGAGCGTTGCCTCAATGGTTCCCACCGGATCTTTGTGTACGCCGTAGCCCAGCAGCAAATCAAACAGAATCACCCCCACCTCGGGATCGGCCCCTTCCTGCAGCAAACGGTCATTCAAGATCGAAGGATCCATGACCGGATGCGGCCTGCCCTTGGTAAATTCTTCGTCGCCCATATCCACCAGCGAGTTCTGCCGGCTTTGACGCCGATCGGCGAGCAGGACTGATTGCCCGATTTTTATATTGGAATGCAGATGCGGCACAAAACCTGCCAACAGAAGAATCGCTTCTTCACTGTGGGTGCCGCCGCAGAACAAGCCGCGCATGTATTTTTGCTCCGGTTTCAGTTTGGACTTTTCCGCCGCCGCCAGTGTAATCAGTTCCTGTTTGAGATCGGAAACGAAATCACCTCTTGCCGGTTCTTCGCCCTTCGCGAGACGGCAAGCGACGACCGCCGCCTCCTCCAGCGTCGCTGTCGCATATATCCCCGCCCGCTGCGGAGGTTCGCCCCCCAAGAAGAAAACCACCACCGGCTTGCCGCAATTTTCCACGGCGGCAAACATTTTGGCCGCCGTGTCCGGATGCGGCGGCTTGGAGATTAGAACCACGACATCCGTTGCGCTATCCGCGAGCAGGAAACGTATACCTTGCAGCATGGTACTGCCGCCGACCTCCCCACTCAAATCACGACCGCCGGCGCCGATGGCCTGCGAAACACCCAAGCCCGCCTGATGAATGAGTATCGCCACTTCCTGCAGACCGCTGCCGCTGGCGGCGACAATCCCGATTCGGCCTGGGCGGACTTTGCTCATCAAACCGATGGCGATCTGATCAATAATCGCGGTTCCGGCGCCGGGACCCATGACCAACAGGTCTTTTGCGCGGCCCAGACGCTTGAGTTCCAGTTCGTCGGCCAACGGAACGCCGTCGCTGAAGATAAAGACATGCATACCATGCTCCAAGGCGGTTCGCGCCTCTGCCGCCGCGAACTGGCCGGGCAGCGAAATAACCGCCAGATTGGCTTCAGGCGTCTCCCTGAGCGCATGGCGCAATGTCTGATATGTTCGCTCGACCGCCGCAGTCGGCTCCTTTTGGGTTAAAAGAGCGGTCAAGCTGCTCTGCGCTTCTTTCAGCACACTTTTATCCTGAATATCAAGCGCCAGGATCAGATCGTTGGGACTGGTTCCGGCGACCATCTCGGCGTCAACCCCAAATTCTTCCAACACGGTTTTGTTCATGTCCGTACCCATCACAGCCACAGCTTTGCGAACACCGCTTATTTGCTGCATCTCCCGTGAGGCCCGCATTAAAAAGATCGAGTCCATATAATTATTAGCCCGGATAATCGTCTCAATCAAAGCCTTCACCACTTTCTGCGGCCATCGCTGCGGCCTGAACGGCATCTTGCAACTGGGCTTCGTTTTTATAGCCGCCGATTACCGAACATACCGTCGGGTTGCGCAGGGGCCAGGCGATAGCCCACTGCGCCATTACGACACCTGCGGGTACTTCGTAGCGCTTTATTTTTTCCGCCCGCAGCAGTTTTTCCCGGCGCTCATCCCGATTATGATAGCTTTCTCGTACATCATCCGACGCAAAGACGCTGTCCGGGCTGTATTTGCCGCTTAAATAACCGCTGGAGAGCGGTACTCGGCTGAGTACGCCTAGTCCGTATTCCCGGCACATGGGCAGTACGGCGTCTTCGGCTGTGCGCTCCAACCGGTTGTATAGCACCTCAATCACATCCAAGCCGTATTCGGCGGCCTTAGCGGTTTGATATACGTTATTTTGGATATCGGGATGCAAAGACAGGCCCAAATAGCGGATCAGACCGGCTTCCCGCTGCCTGGAGAGCATGGCCCAAAGATCTTGGTTTTCCAGCTGCTCGTTGTCGCCGGAATGAAAAAGCAAAATATCCACGTAGTCGGTGCGTAGCGCTTTGAGAGAAGCGGCCAGTTGTTCCCGTACTCCGGCCGCTGAAAAATCCTGGTGCTTGGCGCCGCTCCGGTCGTAGGCGTGCCCGAATTTGGTGGCAATAAGCCAGTCGGCGCGCCGCCCCGGCAACGCCTCGCCGATCAGCTGTTCCGAGCGGTGATCGCCGTAACATTCAGCCGTATCTACTAGGTTAATCCCGCTGGCCTGCGCCGAGCCGAGGATGCCGCCCACTTCCCGGGCGGTAAAGGATCGGCCCCAATCGCCGCAATACTGCCAGGTTCCAACGCCCACTACCGAAACGTCGAGTCCGGTTTTTCCGAGTTTGCGATATTTCATATAACGCCTCCTCTCTTTACCCACAATTATATAATGCAACAAGCGTGCCAGATCATAAAGCCTTATTCTTTGTGCTTGAGCGGCCGATGTGTATACTTTTTTTGTTTATTAAATATGCGTATATGTACATTATATTTACATGTCCCGCCTGCCTACCTCCGCCAACAGGTTATAACCATGTCTTGACAAATTTTTGTGTATGCGGTATAAAAGATATATCAAGAAAGCACTAGCCCCTAACTCATCAGAAGGAATATTTAAGCAGTTGAAAATTGCCCCGGAAAAAGCATTGAAAAAAGCTGTTGCTAATGGTAAGATAGTGCAGGGACAGATACGGCCATGACGGCGGCCGTGCAGCTGGAAATCATCCGGCGGGACGAGGGTTCGCGCGCCCGCCGCGGTTGCCTGCATACGCCGCATGGCCCGGTGGAGACGCCCTGTTTTATGCCGGTCGGCACGCAGGCGACTGTCAAGGCCACGACTCCGGCCGAGTTGCGGCTCGCGGGCGCGGAAATCATTCTGGCCAACACCTATCATTTGTACCTGCGGCCGGGAGCGGATCTGGTTCGCCGGGCCGGCGGCCTGCACCGTTTCATGCACTGGGACGGGGCCATCCTGACGGACAGCGGCGGCTACCAAGTGTACAGCCTGGGCGCGCTGCGCAAAATCAGCGAAGCGGGCGTGGCGTTTCGTTCTCACCTGGATGGCGCGTCCGTCTTTTTGCGTCCGGAAGACGCCATGACCATCCAGCGGGACCTCGGGGCGGATATTATCATGGCCTTCGATGAATGCGCCCCTTATCCCTGCGCTCCGGCTTACGCGGCCGAATCCGCCGCCCTGACGGCCCGCTGGCTGCGGCGTTGCCTCCGGGCGGCGCCGGGCGGGGAACAGGCCTTGTTCGGCATTGTGCAGGGGAGCGTGTTTGCGGATTTGCGCCGGGACTGCGCCCGGGACCTGGCGGATTTGGACCTGGCGGGATACGGGATCGGCGGCCTGAGCGTGGGCGAGCCCAAGGGACTGATGTACGAAATGCTGGAAGCGGTCGTGCCGGAGCTGCCGGAGGATAGACCGCGCTACCTCATGGGGGTCGGCTCCCCGGACGCGCTAGTTAACGGCGTCCTGCGCGGCGTGGACATGTTCGACTGCGTGCTGCCGACCAGGATCGCCCGCAATGGCACGGCCATGACGCGGGCGGGGCGCGTCGTCATCAAGAACGCGCGTTACGCGGAAGATTTTCTTCCCCTCGATCCGGGTTGCGCCTGCGAGACTTGCCGCCATTATTCCCGCGCTTACCTGCGCCACCTGTTTCAGGCGAAGGAAATACTGGGGCTCCGGCTGCTGACGCTGCACAATCTGCATTTTTTGGAGACGCTCATGCGGGAAATCCGCGCGGCCATAAGCGCCGGCGACTTGGCCGCCTACGGGCGCGGCTTTCTGGCCGCTTACGGCTATACAGACAGTAAGGAGATGAGTTTTTAAGGGCGTAGGGGATGAGTTTTTAAGGGCGTAGGGGACGATGGCAATCGTCCCGCGTCCCCCAAGGTATCGCATGGGGCGCCCCTGACGCGGATTATAGGAAAAAACGGGCGGATTGCCATCCGCCCCTACGGAGAAACAGAGATGAGTTTTTAAGGGCGTAGGGGATGAGTTTTAAGGGCGTAGGGGACGATGGCAATCGTCCCGCGTCCCCCAAGGTATCGCATGGGGCGCCCCTGACGCGGATTATAGGAAAAAACAGGCGGATTGCCATCCGCCCCTACGGAGAAACAGAGACGCCAGTAATATTTTAGCAGGAGGAATAACTTATGGGATCAGCAAACGCAATCGTCAACACAGCGGCGGGAGACGCCGCCGCCGCCGCTCCGGGCTTTGGCCTGAACAGCATTGTCCTTATCGTCTTGTTTATCGGGGTGTTTTATTTTATCGCCATCCGGCCCCAGAGCAAGCAGGTGAATGAAAAACGGGCCATGCTGAGCGATATCCGCCCGGGGGACGACGTCGTCACGATCGGAGGAATTCACGGCGTCGTGGTGCAGGTGAACGAGGACGAGGATGATGATGAAGCGATCGTCCTGCGCGTGGCGCCGGAAGTGGAGATCAAGTTTTTGAAAGCGGCCGTGCAAAACATTACGAACCGCGACTGGCGCGAGGGATTCCCCCAATTCCAGAAAAAGGGAATGTTCGTGCGCAAGGGCGACAAGCGATAAGCGACGGAAGGAGTACTTTTTTGCTATGAATCGAAGGAACGGAGTGAAACTCTTTGTCACGGTCGTGCTGCTCGCGGTCGCCGCCGGCTTGTCCGTCGCCCCTCTGACCAGCGCGGAAAACGGCATCCCGCTGGGGCTGGATTTGCGCGGCGGCGTCCACCTGGCTTTGCAGGCCGTGCCGGACGAGGGTTCCGAAGTGACCGACGAAAACCTGGACGACTCGCGGGCGGTGATCGAGCGCCGGATCAACGAACTGGGTGTTTCGGAGCCGCACCTGGAAATCGACTATGTCAAGGATCGCTTGATCGTGGAGATAGCCGGCGTCGATAATCCGGACGACGCGGTGGAAATATTGCGCACAACGGCGAAACTGACTTTCCGCAACGACGCGGGTGAAATACTTATGGACGGGTCACACCTGACGCGGGCGGACGGGCGCCTGGACCAGGATTACGCCGGCGCGGCGGTAATCGAGTTCTCGCTGGACAGCGAGGGGACGGAGATTTTTGCCGAACTGACGCGGACGATGGTCAATCAGCACCTGGGCGTCTACCTGGATGAAGAACTTTTGACCAATCCGACGATCCAGGAGCCGATCACGGGAGGCTCGGGCCGCATCACCGGATACGCCTCGCTGGAAGAAGCGATGGAACACGCCATCCTGCTCCGCTCCGGCGCTCTGCCGGTCAGTTTCAATATCGTGGAAAGACGGCAGGTGGGCGCGCTTTTGGGCAGTGATTCGCTGGCCCGCAGTCTGCAGGCTTGTGCGGTGGCGGTCGGGCTGATCTTCATTTTTGTCATAATTCTCTATCGTCTGCCCGGTCTCGTGGCTTCTTTTGCCATCCTCGCCTTTTCCCTCATCGTCCTCTGGCTGCTGAAAGGGATCGGCGCGGTGCTGACCCTGCCGGGCATAGCCGGGTTTGTCCTCTCCATCGGCATGGCCGTCGATTTGAATATCATCATTTACGAGCGGCTGAAAGAGGAACTGCGCATGGGCAAATCCCCGCGCGCCGCGGTGGACGCCGCTTTCAGCCGGGCCTTCATCACGGTGTTTGATTCCAATATTACGACGCTCTTCGCCGCCGGCACCCTCTTTGTCCTCGGCACGTCCATGATCAAGGGTTTTGCCCTGATCCTGGGCATCGGTATCCTGACCAGCCTTTTTACGGCCGTGACCTTTTCCCGCATGGTCATGCGCTGGTGTGTCGGCCTCAATCCCCGGATCGGGAAAAAATGGTTCGGGGTAAAAGAGCGGTCGACCCCGGTTGCTCCGGCGGCCGAAATCCAGCCCCCCTCCAAGGCGGAAAGCCGGCGCCGGGCCAAAAGCGAGGCGATCGTCGCGGTCGAGGGGGAGACCTACGAGGATGTCAAAACCGCGCGCAAATACTATTTCAATATCGTTTCCCGGCGGAAGACCTGGTATATCGTCGCGGCGATTCTGGCGGTCGTTTCCCTGGGTTCGCTCGGGGTGCGCGGCCTGAACCTGGGGATTGATTTCACGGGCGGCACGATCCTGGACATTACTTTTAACGCGCCGGTGCCGCAGGAAGGGATTTCCGCCGTGCTGGCCGATCAGGGGATGGCGGGGACGGTGCAGCTTTCGGACGGCGAC
This sequence comes from Gracilibacteraceae bacterium, assembly GCA_031270805.1. Lineage (GTDB taxonomy): Bacteria > Bacillota > Desulfitobacteriia > Desulfitobacteriales > Syntrophobotulaceae > JAIRRL01. The sequence goes on along the minus strand of JAISWK010000020.1, from coordinate 11,660 downwards.
ACGGCCGCCCTGATCCGTCTGCCGGAACTGACGGACGACTCGCGGGAGGAATTTTTGCTGGCCCTGGCCGGGGTCGGGGAATTTGCCCGGGAAAATGTGCAGGAGGATACGGTGGGACCCTCCATCGGGGCGGAACTGCGCGGTTCGGCCATCCGGGCCCTCATTGTCGCCACGATCCTCATGCTGGCCTATATCGCCTTCCGTTTCCGCCTCAATTACGCCATTGCCGGTATCCTGACCCTGCTGCAGGACGTGCTGATTGTGGCCGGGGTTTTCTCCCTCTTTCAGTGGCAGGTCGATTCCACCTTTATCGCGGCGGTGCTGACCGTTTTCGGTTATGATATCAACGACACGGTGGTTATTTATGACCGGATCAGGGAAAATGAGAAAAAACTGAAGCGGCGCGACAGCTTTGAGGATATGGTGGACAAGTCGATCTGGCAGACGATGGGCCGCTCCGTGAACACGACGCTGGCCATGATGATCGCGCTTTTTTCCATCCTTATCCTGGGTGGGGAGTCCACCCGGCTTTTTGCCGCGGCCATGATCGTCGGCGTGGCTTACGGCGCTTATTCCACGATTTTTCTCTCCAGCCAGCTCGTGTTGGAGTTGAAGAAGCTGTTCGGGGAAAAACGGGCGGGAACGGCTTGAGATGAAATTAACGGTTTTAGGCGAGTACAATTTGGCGCTGCGCCTGGAACAAGGGGGCAAGGTTCTGGTTTACACGGGGGACGCGGGGCCGGAGACGGATTGGGGCGATTTTTGCCGGGAGGCGGATGTTCTGCTTTGCGAAACCTCGATGTTTGAAAAGGAAGCCGGTCTTTTCCCCGGCCATCTGACGACGCGCCAGGCGGCGGAACTGGCGCTGGCCGCCGGCGCCGGGCGGCTTTTGCTGACGCATTTTCCTCACCTGGGCGGCCCGGAGGCGATGGAAGCCGAGGCCCGCCGCTATTTTCCCCGGACGGAGCGGACGGTGGTGGGCGGCGTATACGAAATATGAAAGGGGAGGGCCAATGCTGCTCAGCGGCGCGCAAATTGTTATAGAATGTCTTAAAAGGGAAAAAGTTGAATTTGTGTTCGGTTATCCCGGCGGGGCGGTGCTGCCGCTCTACGACGCTTTTTACGCCGACGGGTTTCCCCATATACTGCCCAAACACGAACAGGCCGCCGCTCACGCCGCCGACGGCTACGCCCGCACCACGGGCCGCACCGGGGTTTGCGTGGCCACCTCCGGCCCCGGGGCCACCAATCTCATCACCGGGATTGCCACGGCTTACATGGATTCGATCCCGCTCGTGGTCATTACCGGTCAGGTCATAGTCCCGCTGATTGGGCGCGACTCTTTTCAGGAAGCCGACACCAGCGGCATCAGCACGCCGGTGACGAAGCATAATTACCTGGTCAAGGACGTCGCCCAACTGGCCCGCACCCTGAAAGAAGCGTTTTTTATCGCGGGCAGCGGCCGGCCCGGGCCTGTCCTGGTCGATATCGCCAAAGACGTGTTCGTGGCGGTCACGGAGTTTGACTATCCGGAAACCGTGCTACTCAGAGGCTATACGCCCCCGACGGTCGGCGACGAGGAAGCGGTGGCGGCGCTGGCCCGGAAGCTGCAAGCGGCGGAAAAACCTCTTTTTTTCGTCGGCGGCGGGGTCAACCTCTCCGACACGGCGGCGCTGATGCGGGAAATAGTCGATTACACCGGCGTGCCCACCGTGACGAGCCTGATGGGCTACGGCTGCGTCGCCAACGACAATCCGCGTTTTTTTGGCATGATTGGGATGCACGGCGCCTATGCGGGCAATCTTTCGACCAAGGCGACGGATTTGCTCATCGGCTGCGGCGTGCGTTTTGACGACCGCGTCACCGGTTTGCTGGAAGATTTTGCCGTGCAAGCGGACATCGTCCACCTGGATATCGACCCGGCCGAGATCAACAAGAACGTGGTGGCGGATCTCAAAATAGTGGGCGATCTGCGCTGGTCGCTCCGCTCCCTGCTCGAACGGGTGCGGGAAACGCCGCGGCAGGAATGGCGCCGCCGCCTCCGGCCCTGGCAGGAACAGCTGGAGCTCTGGCAAAAAGAGCAGCCGCTCAGTTTTGAGCCCCGGAAGGGTTATGTCATGCCCCAGGCGGCGCTCCTGGAATTGAGCCGGCTGGCGGATCGACGGGCCGTCCTGGTCACGGACGTGGGGCAGCACCAGATGTGGGCGGCCCAGTTTTTTGCTTTTCGCCAGCCCCGCTCCTTTGTCACTTCCGGCGGACTCGGCACGATGGGCTTCGGCCTGCCGGCCGCTATCGGGGCCCAGGTCGGCAATCCGGGCCGTCAGGTCATTTGCGTCGCCGGCGACGGCGGCTTCATGATGAATTGCCAGGAATTGAGTACGCTGGCGGATTTGAACCTGCCGGTCAAACTCTTTATCCTGAATAACCGTTATCTCGGCATGGTGGCCCAATGGCAGCGCAATTTCTTTGGCGGGCGCTACGCCTGCTCCCATATCCCGACCAAGACGGATTTTGTCCGCCTGGCGGAGGCGATGGGGGTGCGCGGGCTGCGCGTTACGGAACCCGAGCGATTGACGGAAACGCTGCGGGAGGCGCTCGGCTGCGCTGGGCCGGTGCTGACGGAGATTCTGATCCCGGAAGACGAGGATGTGCTGCCGATGGTGCCGGCCGGGGCCCGGCTGGATCAGATGATCCTGGGAGGTATGAGCCGATGAAGTACACGCTGGCTGTCCTCGTGGAGGACAAACCGGGCGTCCTGACCCATGTTTCCGCTTTGATCAGCCGCCGGGCTTTTAATATCGTCAGCATCGCGGCCGGTTACACGGAGGAAGCGGATATCACGCGCATCACCCTGGTGGTGGACGTGGACGACCAGTACGAATTGGAGCAGGTCGTCCATCAACTGAGCAAATTGATCGACGTCGTGAAAATAGTCGTCCTGGACGGGACGGACAGCGTTCACCGGGAACTGGCCATGATCAAGGTGGCTTGCCGGCCGGAGCGGCGGGCGGAAATCATCAATCTCGTCAATGTTTTCCGGGCCCATGTGGTGGACGTGAACAAGGAAGCGATGATTATCGAACTGTCCGGGGAAGAAACCAAGATCGACGCCCTCTGTGAATTGCTGGGCGAATACGGCGTGCGGGAGATCGTGCGCACAGGTCGCATCGCCGTCAGCCGCGGCGCGGGGGCGGCGCGGGAAAACTGAATCCGCCTGAGTTTGCCGCGTCAAAAAACCCGCAGCAGGAGCAAGTAAAAAGCCGTGCCGCCCAGAATACTGAGGAGAAAATTGTGCCGCCAGAGGTGGAGCAGGACGACGGCGGCGCCGGCCGCCAGCTGGGGCAGGGCGGTCTGGGGCGCGGTAAAATCAAGATTGCGGTAGCAATAAACCACGATGATGGTGATGACTGCCGGCGGCAGGCAGCGGCCGATATAGAGGACGAGGGCGGGCGGCGTCTGTCCGGAGCGGAAAACGAGGAACGGGAAGGCGCGCGTGCCCAGCGTCACGAGGGCGATGATTATTACCGCCGCGGCCAGGGTTTTATGATCCATGCGGTTCCGCCTTTCCCCGCAGCGGGATCAGCAGGGCGGCGGCCAGACAGACCGCCGGGAGCAGCATATTGGCCGGGCCGAAGATGAGGAGGGCCGCGCCGGCCGCAGCCAGACCGGCCAGAAAAGGATAGGGCGCGGAGGCGGCGCGCACCTGTTCGAGCAGGAGAACGATAAAGAGCGCGGTCAGGGCAAAATCAACCCCGGTCAGGTCAAAAGGGATAACCGCGCCGAGCAGGGCGCCCAAGAGAGAGCCGGCCAGCCAAGCGACCTGGTTGACGGCCGCGAGGTAAAAGGAGAATTTGGCCGGGTGGACGGCGGCCGGCGGCGGGACGCTGGTCAGGAGGGCGTAAGTCTCGTCCGTCAGGGAAAAAATGAGATAAGGCCGGTAGATTCCCGCCCGGGCAAATGGTTCCAGCAGCGAGAGCCCGTAAAACATGTGGCGGGAATTGAGCAGGAAAGTCAGAAAAGCCACCTGCCAGAGCGGCGTGTTTTGGAGGAAAAAATCCACCGCCATGTACTGCGCCGTGCCGGCATAAATAAACAGGCTCATTAAAAGTCCCAGCCACCAGGCATAACCGCTGCCGGTCAGGAGCAGTCCGAAAACCAGGCCGACAGAGAGGTAGCCGAGAATAACGGGAACTGCGGCCCGGGCAGCGTGACGTAAGGCGTTTTTGTCCATAGTAATCCTTAACCGTTGCGAAAAATTATCACGGCCAGGGCGGCCAGGATGGCCAAGTGCGCGGGATAAAAGGCGTAGAAAGCCCATTTTACCTTCGGGCCGCGCCGGTCGTTGTACATAGCGATAAGCGGAACCGCCAGCAGAGCCGTTCCCAGCAGCCCTCCGGCCGCGGAAAAAGGCTGGGTGAGGATGGCCGGCGAGGCGTATTCCAGGCAGATGAAAATAAAGAGACAGGCGAGTTTTCTTGGCCGGCTCCCCGCCAGGTGGAGGGCGAGGATAAAAATGACGCCAAAAGCGCCGTAATCCGTGTCCAGCAGCGTGGCCAGCCCGATAGTCGGGGCGGCGGCAGCCAGCGCAATCAGGCGCACGATTGGCCCGCCCTCCTTCTCCTGGCCCTCCCGGGCCGGGAGGCAGCGGCTCAAAACGTAGACCACCGCCGCGTACAGGGCGACCAGGCCGGTCGTGGCGGCCCGGGAGGGGTTAAGCAAAAGCGGCGTCAGGATCAGTAAGGGCAGGAGGGCGAGGGCGGGCCGGCGGCCGGCGGCGACGCCGCCGTAAACGCTGACGGCGAGAACGCCGATAAAGAGGGTGTAAAACACATTGGTAAACGAGAGAAAATCAAGGGCCGAGAGCGGCGCTACCGGGCGGCCGGCCGCCGGGACAGTCCGGGCGAAGAAGGCGAGGGCCATGTCGAAGGGGATCTCGGACACCAGGGCAAAGACGCCGAGGCGCAGCAGGTAGCGGTGAATATTGCGGGTGCGGGCGCAGCCCTCCGCGATGAAAAACACATAGATGGGGAAAGCAATCCGCCCGATCCAACGCAGCCAATCCGGGGTCAGGGTATGGAATACCGCGCCGACGTGGTCTGTGAGCATAAAGAGACAGGCCAGGGTTTTGAGCCAGAAAGCGGACATGACGGCTCTTCCTCAGACATTGATTTTTTCTGTCAGCATACGCATCAGCGCCGCAAAATCCACCGGTTTGGCCAAGTGAGCGTCCATCCCCGCCTCAAGCGCCCGCTCCACGTCTTCCGGCCCGGCGTTGGCCGAGAGGGCCACGATCGGCACCTGGCCCGCGTCCGGGCGATCCAAGGCGCGAATAGCGCTCGCCGCCTCGTACCCATCCATATTGGGCATAAGCAGGTCCATAAAGACAAAACAATAATACCCCTCCGGGGAGGCCCGAAATTTTTCCACCGCCGCCGCTCCGTCTTCCGCCTCGTCAATCGCGGCCCCCGTATCCGCCAGCAGTTCCGTCAAAACAATGCGGTTGATTTCTATATCTTCGACCGAGAGAATCCGCTTGCCGCTCAAATCGGGGATCTGCGGCTCGCCTTCCTCGCTGGGCGCGGCCTCTTCCAGGCTCAGGCGGAGGGCAAAAACCGAACCCCGGCCCGGCTCGCTCTGCACGGAGATGTCGCCGCCCATCATGGCCGCCAGGTTTTGACTGATGGCCAGGCCCAGGCCGGTGCCGCCGTGTTTCATGCTGTTGACGCTGCCCTGTTCAAAAGGGACAAAGAGCTTTTGCCGCTGCTCCGCCGGGATGCCGATCCCGCTGTCCGTCACGGTAAAAACGATTTCCCGCCGGCCCGGTTCCGCAGCGGCGCAGCTCAGGCTCAAATCAACCGTGCCGTCTTCCGGCGTGAATTTTACGGCGTTATCCAGCAGGTTGAGCAAAATTTGCCGCAACCGGAGCTGATCACCCAGGACGAAGACGCCGGCGAGGACATCGCTGTTGTGGCTGAAAACCAGGCCCTTGGCGGCGGCGCGCTCGCCGCAGATGCTCGCGACCTCGGTGAGAGTCCGGTGCAGATTGAAGCGTTCCTTTTTCATCCGCAGACTGCCCGATTCGAGATTGGACATGTCCAGGATGTCGTTCAGGATACCGAGCAGGTGGCCGGAAGCCTTGGAGATTTCCCGCACGGCCGCCCCGACCTTCTCCTTGCTTTCCGCTTTGCCGGCGACATGGGCCATCCCGATGATGGCGTGGAGCGGCGTCCGGATTTCATGGCTCATGCCGGCCATGAAGCGGTTTTTGGCCTGCGAGGCGCTTTGGGCGGCCAGGGTTTTTTCCTCCAGCGCCCCGGTGCGCTCCTGCACGGTCTGTTCCAGGTTGGCGTTAGCTTCCTCTAATTGGATACTTTTCAAAAAATTAGAAACATACAGGCGGTAGATAAATATGGAAATCAGGATGGTAAGTCCGTTGATGATAAAAAAATAGGCCCGCATATCGGTGAGGAAAAATTTATCCCAGGCGGAGCGGCCCAGCTCGTCCGTTATATGCTGGGTGCAGAACATGAAGGCCAGCGTATAGGCGAAGGAGAGGAGGATGGTGACCGCGCTCTGCCGGGGGCGCAGAATCGGCACCATGCCGAAGAGGAGGACGAGGATAATCTGGCCGTTGACGCCCTGATGGGAGAGAATATTGAACGAGGAAAACGACATCTGAATAAAAAAATAGATATAAAGCAGGCTGTGGACGAGAAAAAGGCGGACGGCGTAATTTTTGATCCGGCCGTTTTTCGATAAGGCCAGCAGCACCCAATAGACGACGCCGACGAGCAATGTCAGAAGAGAAAGCACAATGTAATAAATCAGGGGAACAGGCATTCCTTCGCCCTGCCCCTGCGGGTAGAGGACATTCGTCACCTGCAAAACCACTTGCAGCGCCACTACATAAACGGCAAAACCCAGCATGCGGGTGGTATTTGTTTCCAGCAATTCCGCCTGAAACCGCCGCCGGTGCCGGTCGGGGATAGTTAAAGGTACGCGGGCCGGCTTGGCGGCCTTTTTTTCAGTTGAGTCCATACGACGCTCTCCTTACTGCAGGGGGTAATTATCCGATCTAAGAGCTTAGAGCTTAGAGCGGATAAAGTCGGCGATCTTGAGGTCCTCGCCCTTGATATGTTTCACGAGCCAGCGCACCACGACCGTATGCACTTTGTTGACTAAGTCGCTCGTAGAGCCGGCGGCGTCGTACTCCTCGATTAGGTCGGCGGCGGTCACCTTGAATTCGTCGTGTAGTTTTTTATGTCGCTGGTAGTCGGGAAAACCGCAGCTCAATTGCAGTGCTTCCTCGTCGGCAAAATGCTGCACCGTGTAGGCGGCCAGAAAATTCAGCGCCTCGCCCAGGACGGCGCGGCTCTCGCCCTTGGCGCAAGCGTCGATCAGATCGCTGGTCAGCTGGAAAAGCTGCTTATGCTGCGCGTCTATCTTCTCATTGCCTGTTTCGAGATCCCGGCTCCAGGCCACCCCCTGATTCCAATCACTACTTCGCCGCTGCGGCGCGGTCTGATTAGAGCCGGTGTGCAAATTTTCCCTGAGACAGGATAGCACATCGTCAATATCCAGCGGTTTCCCCACATGGCCGTTCATCCCCGAGGCCAGGCATTTTTCGATATCCTCGCGGAACACGTTGGCCGTCATGGCGATGATGGGGACGGCGGCCGCGTTCGGGGCGTCCAAAGCGCGGATGCGCCGCGTGGCTTCATAGCCGTCCATTTCCGGCATTTGCACGTCCATAAAAATCATATCGTAGCCATCCGGGTCGGCGCTGAACTTAGCCACCGCTTCCACGCCGTTTTCCGCGCAGTCGATCCGAACCTGGGTCGGCTCGAGCAAAGCGACGACGATCTCCCGGTTGATCTCCACGTCTTCCGCCAGCAGTACGCAATAACCGGCGAAGCAGTCTTTCTGGGCGGATTCGGTCACGGCCTCCGTCACTTGATTTTCCTTGCCGATACACTCGTTGATGCAATCGGCAATCTGGGAGGGAAAGATCGGTTTGGGCAGAAAACGGGTTATGCCGGCTTGGCGGGCGCTATCCTCAATGATGCTCCACTCCGAAGCCGAGATCAGGGTGACGACCGAGTTGGCCGAACCGTAGATTTCCCGCAGGCGCAGCGTGAATTCCACGCCGTCCATGCCGGGCATTTGCCAGTCGACAAAATAAATATCATAGGCGCCGTTTGAGCGCACCAGATTCAGCGCTTCCGGACCACCGGGAGCCGTGTCGCAAATAATGCCGAGCCGGCGGGCGATGTCGCTGAAATAATAGCGTGTTTCCGGATCGTCGTCAACCGCCAGCACGCGCACGTTTTGCCAGTTCACGCCGGGGCGGAGGAGACTCGGGGCATCCCGGCGCCCGCGCCGCAGCTGCGCGCTAAAGGTAAATCTCGCGCCCTGGCCCGGCACGGATTCGGCCCAGATGCGACCGTTCATCAGCTCGACGATGCGCTTGGAAATGGCCAGACCGAGACCGGTGCCGCCGAATTTACGCGAAGTGCTGCTTTCCGCCTGTTCAAAAGAGTTAAAGAGGCGGGTCTGCTGTTCCGTGCTGAAACCGATGCCGCTGTCCGTCACGCTGATCCGGATGGTGCAAAGTTCGTCCCACTCCTGCTCCAAGTGGGCTTCCAGATGGATCGAGCCGTGTTCCGGCGTGAATTTGGTCGAGTTGGAAAGGAGGTTGGTCACCACCTGCGCCAGCCGCTGGTCGTCGCCGACTAAGTAGCGGGGAATATTTTTGTCGATAAAAACGGAAAAAGCCTGATGTTTTTCTTCCACGCGGAAATTGATAACGCCGACGACTTTTTGCAACATCCGCTCAAAATTGAATTCTTCCAGGGACAGTTCCAGTTTATTGGCCTCGATCTTGGACATATCCAGAATATCATTGATAACGCCGAGCAAATGGGTGGAAGCGTCTTCGATTTTATTCAGGCAATAATCTTTTTTCTCCGCGTCGGCGGTTGACTGGGCGATGGTGGTCATACCGATGATGGCGTTCATCGGCGTGCGCATTTCGTGGCTCATATTGGAAAGAAAATCGCCCTTGGCCTTGCTGGCCCGCATGGCCTGATCCAGGGCCGCCGTCCGCTCCTTGTCCATCAGGTCGCGGGAGATGGCGCCGGCCAGGGCGCTGCCCACCATATTCACGAGTTGAATATCGCTTTCGCTCCAAGAGCGCGTCGTCCGCCGTTCCTCGACGACAAGCGCTCCCCAGTATTCGCCGTTGGCATAGAGCGGGGTCAGAATGAAAGAGTTCACCCCCGCGCCGGCCAGCGCGGAGTATTTTTCCTCTCTTTGTAAATCGGAACAGCAGACGAGGGGCACGGAGCCTCGCGCCGAGAGGAATTTAGGAAAACTGGCCCTGATTATCTCTTCGAGGGCGTCCCGAACCGCTTCGGGATCCGGGATCTCCGTCCCGTCGCACCAGACATGGTTTTGTCTGTCGCTGCCGAATTGTTCCGCCGCGGCAATCAGCAAGCGCGTCACGCCAAGGAACTTACCCGTTTCCTGCAGAGCGCTGTCGATGAGGGCGGACAGTTCCTGACGGGTAATAAAACTTTGGGAAATCGCGGACATCACTTCCTGCTGTTTCAGCCGATTCTGGAGGGCGCCATTATATTCGTGGCGGATGATGGCGTTGGCCAAAAGCAGACTGCCGGAACGGAGGATGCTTTCCTCATCCTCAGAAAAATCCCGCTCCCGGCGGCAATCGTCAAAACTGACAAAACCCCAGAATTTTTCGTGCAAAAAGACCGGAATAACGAGAATGGAGAGAATCCCGTAATCCTTAAGGCTTTCCCGCTCGTCCTGCGACAATTCGCGCAGCTTGCCGCGCACGGCCTGACCGGTCATGAATTTTGCCTCCCAGGCCGGGATACTGTTTATATATGAAAAAGAAGTCTGATTGACTACGCTGGTGGCCCAGGCCTGCGGATAGTCGCTCAGCCATTGGTAGATCTGCATGTAGTGCAGCCGGCCCTCCAGCATAATATTTTTCCAGATATAGATGCGGTCGACGCCCACGTTCTCCGCCATCAGAGCCATGCCGCCCTGCAGGGTTTCCTCAAAATTGCTTTCTTCATGCGTCAGGAGGATGGCCGCGGCGCGATTGACGGCGTGGAGCAATTTGTCCTGCTCGACCAGGGCCAGACCGGCCACTTCCACCTTATGTTTTTCCGCGTCGTAGATATTGCTCTGGAAAAGAATGAGCAGCCCGACAAAGAGGCCGGAAATAATATAAGACTGAATGTTGTCGTAGGTCTGCTCCCGCGGCGTAGAACTCATGACCAGGTGCGGCCAGAGGTAAGCGACAATGTAGCAGGCGGAAACCCAGGCGATACTGGTCAGAACCAGAACGACGCGGGATCTGCCGCGGGCGAGAAAAAAAACGGCGGTGAGGCTGACGACAAAATAGGCGGTCATGCCGCTGTCCGCGCCGCCGAGGAAAAAGAAGGCGACCGGAAACAGAATATAACTGAGGACGACCAGCACAATCAATGTGCTGACCCGATAAAGGTTGTAGCGGTTGCAGAAAAAGGTAAAAAGCGCGACGGAGAGGACGATGCCCAGCATCACGACGATCATGACGGCGCTATTACCCATCCAAATGCGGGTAATCGTAGACATCAGCGCCGCGCCCATCCCCACCAGACAGATCATGTTTACCATTCTGGCGTCGAGAGAGAGTTCCTCGGAAAAAATGTACTTTCGGATAAATTTTCGCATATATACCCCGGTGAGAATCAGAGTGAGGGGCCACAGGGAAAAATCATAAAATACATTATAGCATGACCGGGGGTTAACAGCAAGAGCGATGTACGAGGGAGGAAAGAGAGAAGAGGAAAGAGAAAAGAGGAAAGAGAAAAGAGTGGGGACGGTGGTTCCCCTCCCTTGGAGGGGTGCCGCGAAGCGGCGGGGTGGTTCCCCGCAGTTCCCCGTTGACACGGCACTGTATATCCAGTTGAACCGGCCATTCTATTTCGTCTTTCGTGACCAAGTAAGGCCCCAAAGGCGCGAAGGTATTCAAGCTTTTGCCGATGAACCACTGACTGTGCTTTTTTTGCAGGTCACGGGCGGTCACATCATTGATGATGGTATAGCCGAAGATGTAGTCAAACGCATCTTCTTCGCGGATGGCCGTTCCTTCTTTGCCGATGATAACTGCCAACTCCGCCTCGTAATCCAACTGAACCGTCAAATGGGAATGCGGTTTGATATCGCTTTCCGGGCCGACGACTGCCGTGTTCGCCTTTGTAAAAACAATAGGTGTTTTTGGTATATTTTCCTCCAATTGCATGGCGGCGTTGAACTCTACAGCATGTTCCCGGTAATTCAGGCCAATGCAGATGATATTACGCTTCGGTTCCGGTAGCGGCGCTTCTATTCCTACCTGTGCAAGTGGGACAACGCAGGCCCCGTCCAGTTCTGATTGCCGGAGAGCAATAATGTTTAAGCGTTCCAGTGCTTGAGGATGGTCTATCACTTCCGCTAAGGTTTTCGGCAGCAGTTTGTCGGAAAAGAGCTGTTCTTCCGCCATCAACACGTCAATGACACATGTTTCCTCCGCAGCGCGAATCCCGTAGCGAAGCTGTTCCTGGTATGAAAAATTTAACAGATATATATATATATTATATTATATTATA
>JAISWK010000089.1 GCA_031270805.1 Gracilibacteraceae bacterium | reverse complement strand
TCTGCGCGGAGGCACCGGGGTCATTACCGGGTGTCGCGCCTCCGTCGCAGAATCCATGCAACGGGCGGACAATGCACAATCGGGGCAAAAACTTTTTGGCGAGGCGTGGATTCTGCGACTCCGGGGCGCCCCTCGTTGCAACAGCGGCTCACTGCATAAGTGGTCAATACAGTTTTGACAGTTCGCCTTGTTGCTGCCGAATGGAGCCCTCCCTTCCTCGTCCACTGGACGCGGTCGGGCTCCATTCCCTCAATGAAAACCCGGGCGGCCCTGGCGCGCAGAATGACAGCCGGGGTTGGCGGGCGGCCCCGGCGCGCAGAATGACACCGGAGTTACTTTGCTTCCCCAAAGGCGTAAACCTTGGTCTCCGGGGTGATGTTCCCGAAATCCGCGCCGGCGGGGTCATTACCCGGGGTGAGGACGATGGCGGCGCCGCTCCGGGCCGCCAGGGCCGAGCCGGTCAGGGCGTCCACCAGCGAGGCCCCGTCCGCGGTGTAGATATTCGTGTACTCATAGTCCAGCGCCTGCCGCACCGCCAGGTTCGTGGCGTAGCGGTCGGGGCCATAGAGCCGGGTCGCTCCCGGGATGTCGCCCACCAGGGCCGGACCGCCTATGATATAGTGGTCAGTGGGCAGTGGGTAGTGATCTGTGGCGAGAGTACCATCCGGTTGAGCTATCTGGATCAAGTAGCCGTGGGCCGCGGCGTAGGAGGCCACGCTCACCGCGTCGGCCAAAGCGTTATAGCCCACGATAAACGTTCCCTGGGGATTCTCCACCTTGGCCCCGATCAGCGCCGCCGTCTCGAAGCGATTCGCGCCCCGGAGGACTTCGACCGTCACCTGCGGCAGCGCGGCCCGCAACCCGTCGATCACGGCCTCGCTCAGGGCGCCGACGGCGTAAACCTTTGTCGCCCCCAGGCGCTCTATCTCCGCGACTACCGCCGGGTCAAGGCTGCCCGTACTGAGCAGGATCGGCGCGCCGGCCTGTCCGGCCAGCGGGGCCACGGCCAGGGCGTCAACCAGGTTGTTCGCCCCGCCCGGGGCGATAATGACCGCGGCCGCTTTTTCCCAGCCGGCGCGGGAGATGGCGACGGAAGTCAGCACCCGATCCGCTCCGCTGATATAGCTGACCATGTCCCGGGTGATCGGGAGGGCCGCCAGGGGAACCGCCTCATCCGGTGCCTGGATCAAAGCCGCGCCGCTGCCGCCGCTGGGCACGGGCCGCGTCTTAATGACGGGCGTCTCCGGCTCTGTGGGCGGTTCTACCGGTGGTTCTACCGGTGGTTCTGCCGGTGGTTCTACGGGCGGTTCCGCCGGCGCCACGTAGCCGACGGCATAATAGTGAGAAAGATTGGCGGTGGCAAAAGTAACCGTTTGGGTCGCCGCGTCGTAGCGGGCCGGCACACTCGCCGCTTCACCGTCGCCGGTCGGCACATACCAGACCGTGACCCCGGCCGCCTCTTCCCCGGCCTGTAAGACATAGGGCAAGGAGACCGTGGCCTGGCCGCCGCCGAAATCCGTTATTTGGTACTTGGTATCGTCCTGGACATAGTAGAGACTGACTTCATAGATTTGGGCCCCGGCGTCTGCCGGCGGTTGGAGGTTGTTCTCCTCCGCCCCCTCCGTCGTCACTTGAGCGAGGACGAGGTTCAGGTCGCCCGTATCCCCCGCCGCCGTCTCGGCGACCGCCGCGGCCAAAGCCGCCAGGTCAAGGGCGATGGTTCCCGTAGGCGACACCACGCGCACACTGACTTCCGCGTCCAGCAGCGCCTGCGCCGCCGCCGCCGGCAAAGCCACATAAACCTCATTCACTTCCGCCGCCGGCGCGTCGTCCGGCAGCGTCACCCGGATCTCCACCGTGGCGGTCACGTTTTCTTCCCCGGCCGCCAAGGCTTCCTCCGCCTGCTGCACCGCTTCCGCCGCCGCGTTCTCCACGGCGCTGACCGCGACGGTTACCGCCGCCGTGACCGCGCCGCTCGCCTCATCCACGCCGACGACCGCCGGCGCCTCGACAAAGTCCACGATCTCCACCGGCGGCGTCTCCGCCTCGCGGCCAAAGGTCAGCACGGGGTAGCCGCCATTCACATTCTCGCTGTCGGCGGCAAAAGCCGGGCCGAGCAGGGCGACAAATTCCGCCGAGCGCATGAACTCCGCCGACCGCTCGCCGCTGTTATCCCGGCGGCCGGAGCCAAGGAACCAGCCGCCATCCGCGGCACTGCCCGCCAGGTAGTAGCTGTTCTCCGGCACGGGCGCCCCGCCGTTGTTCGTGCCCAGGGCCATGGCGTAGCTGCTGGGACCCCGGACTGTCCCGATATTGTAGCTGTTAATAATTGGAATCTCGACGCTGCCCGCGATGCCCCCGACCGGGGAAATATGCGTCCCGCTCACGGCGCCCGCGTTGTAGGCGTTGCGGATCACGCCGCCGTTCCAGGCCGCGCCGACTATGCCGCCCACGCCCTTGGCGTCGGTGGCGCTCACCGTCGCGTAGTTGGCCACGTTTTCAATGACCACTCCGCCGAGCGTCTTGCCGATCTTACCCACGATCCCGCCCACCGAGCGGTTGGCGTGAATATAACCGGTGATGGTCAGGTTGCGCACGGCAGGACTCTCGGCCCGCAGTTCCCACGGGTCGTCATCATGGACGCCCAAGCGCCCGATCAGACCCACGGACTGGCCGTCGCCGTAGTTGCCGTCCGCGTGACGGTCGGCCTGAAGCGTCACCTTGTGTCCCTGGCCGTCAAAAGTACCGCTGAAGGAAGCGTCGATACGGGTCGCGGAATCGTTCGGCGTCATCAGGTACTGACCGCCGATCGGCATATAGTTGGCGCTGCCCATGTCGACGTCCGCATCCAGGTAGACAGTCTTGTCCTCGAAATCATAAGCGCCGAAATGGTAGGTCGCCGTGGACAAGTTGTTGCCGGGGTCGCCCTCCGCCGTGCTTTCGTTGACCACGAGGTAGAGCGGATCGCCGGCGATGGTGTCGATCTCCTCATTGTAGAGACCGTTGACCAGGGCGGCCAGACCGGCCAGCTGGGCCGGGGTCGAGATATGGTATTCGTCCGCCTCCGGGTCAAACCAGCGGATGTCCAGGCTCTTGCCGTCCCAGACCGCCGCGTCCACGTCGCCCGTCCCCTCGGTCGGGGGCGGCGGCGGGGGCGGCGTGGGGGGGATGGCCGCAAATACGGCGCTCAGGGTGACGTTCGCCGCCGGCATCGTGAAGCTATAGACGCCGTCAACTTCCGTGACGACCGCGCCATTGTAAGTGAGGCTGCCCGGGGTCAGGCGCTGGCCGCTGTCCGGAACCACGCTGACCGTCACCGTCTCGCCGGCCGGAGCCGCCGCTCTGTCCGGGATGAGGCTGCCGCCGGAGAGTTCCGGGGCGACGGCGACGGCGTACTCGACTACGGGAGGCGCGTCCTCCAGGGTGATATTGACTATTACGTCGCCGTCCGGCATGACAAACTCATAGATGCCGTCCGGGTCAGGGGTCAGGGTCTCGGCCCCGATAACGACCGTGGCATTGCGGGCCGAGTTGACCGCGAAGCTGACTGTTTCCCCTGCCAGGGCTTTGGGGAAGTCGACGGTCCCGGTCAGGACCATGCCGCCGTTGCCCGCTGTGGCGATATTATGGTAGGGGGGGGCAAACCAGACCGAGCCGATATAGTAAGAACCGTCCGCCCCCAAGGGTTTGTTATTGCTGTTCAGCCGGCCGTCCTCGCCCGGCGCCATGCCCTCAAAATTGCGGAGGGCCCGTTCCGTGTCCGCCGCTCCCACCATGTAGGCAATCGCCGCGTCCAGCTCGCTCTTATTGTCGATCTGCAGGTTGGCGCCGACGACGGCTTCAGGCAGCCGGTTCACCCGGTCGTTGTAGCTCTGAACCGCGATGACGGAATCCCTCAATTCACCCGCCCCCAGCAGCTTGGTCGTGATGGCGGAGCCGCTGTTCGCGCCGGTGAGGAAGTCCGGGTAGTAGTAGCGTAATGTGCCGCTGAACTGGTCGAACGCCCCCGGCCAAGCCCACTGGCCGGGCTTCGTCGGATCGTTGCTGGCATAAGGATTCTCGCTGGATGTGGAGTTGGTCCCGAGCTTGACGTCGTAGTCCCGGTAGTTGTCGGCCGTGACGTCGGGGGCGGCGCCGTTATGCCCGTTATACCAGGCGATCAGCTCCGACGCGGGTATGCCGCGCAGCACCACGCCCAGGCGGGCCCCCGGCAGGTTGTCGTTACCGGAGTAGATATAGGGGCTGGAGAAGGTTTCGATAAAATCAGGCGCGGCGCTATCCGGCCCTACATAGGTTCCCTGCGCCTCGTCATAGTTCCAGTTGCCGAGCTGCGTCCCGCTCTTGCCGTCGCGGGAGAGAAGATAGACGCCGAAGGAGGGCCGCCATTTATCCCAGCCGGGTACATACTGCCCGGCCGAAAGCGGCTTCAAGCCGATCGCGATGGTTTCGGCGGCCTCCGGAACCAGCGTGCCGCTGACTGTCTCGTAGCCGTCGGCGCTGATATTATAAGCATAGGTCTCGCCCTGCGTCAGGCGATAGGAGCGTCCGCTTACCGGCGGCAAGACCGCGTCGTCGGCGCCTATGACCACCACCCCGGCGTTCGTGGGAACGAGGTTGAAGGTCACAAGCACCGGCAGAGGGGCGGCCGGCTGTTCGCCCTCAACCGCGCTGCCGCGCCCGTCCCAGAGAGAGAGCGGTACAGGGTAGCCGCCTTCATTGTAGCGGATTTCCTCGTCGCTGACGCTCTCGAGGATTGCCAGCGCCGCGTTGAGGTTGGTTCCCGACACCGCCGCCGCGCCCCAATGCTCCGCCCCGTCGTCCGGGGCGTAGTAATTATCCGCAATATATGACTTATTCTCATCGTTATAGGCGCCCGCCACCGGCCCCACATTCTCGCTGACGTCCTCACCCTCCAGCGTGTAGACGACCGGGCCGGTATTGTAGCTCCCCGTCAGGCTGCCGTAGTGGGAATAGGTCCAGTTGAACCCATAGCCATCGAAGTAGCCAACGATGCCGCCCACAAAGCTGATGCCGCTCCCGGCCCCGGCGTTCAGAGCGACCGGGCCGCCGTTGTAATTGCCCTCAAGCTTGCCGGCGTCCACAGAGCCGGTGATACCGCCGGCTCTGGTCTGCGTCGCCGTGACGGCGCCGGTGTTCAGGCAGCCGGTCAAGTAGCCGGGGCTGCCGAAAAGGCCGGCGATCCCGCCAGCGTCAGCCGCGGCAGCCTCGACAGGGCCGCTGTTGACGCAGGCGCTGAGGGAGCCGGTGCCCCCCATCTGGCCCGCGATACCGCCCACTGTACTCCTACCGGACACCGCGCCGCTGTTCACGCAATCCTTGATCTCATCAGCGCCCATGGTGTAACCCACGATGCCGCCAACGAAGCTGGATGCCCCCTGTATCGTTCCGACATTGCGGCAATCAATAATTTTTGTATCGCTTGCATAGCCGACGATGCCGCCCACACGAACGCTGGCGCCGAAAACATCCGCCTCGTTGACGCAGCCGCTGACAATTGTGCTAAGATCGAAAGTTCCGTTGCCAATAGCCTGGCCAATTATGCCGCCGCTGCCGGTGCCGCTGCCGCAGATCGCACCGCTGACGGAACAATCGGTGATGGTAGCGTCTCTATTCGCCGAAAGATCGCCGGTGTTCGCCGCACTAACACTAGCAACGATGCCGCCCGCCAGCCAACTTCCGCTGCCCGAGGGGATTTCTTCGCTCGTGACCGTACCGCTGAAGGTACAGCCTATAATGTCGCCGCCCTGGAGATAGCCGACAATACCGCCGACGTAGGAGGCCCGGCCCTTCACGCTGCCTTCGACATGCAAATCCCGGACGACTCCCCCCAGCCCGATGAAGCCGAACACTCCGACGGTGTGGTAGTCCTGGCGCTGAGGCTCAGGTTCAAAGGACAGGTCGATGTCAACAGTCAGCGTATGGCCGGCCCCGTCAAAAGTGCCGCTGAAGGGCGTATTGGAAAAGGCCGCATACTGGCCGCCGATGGTGGTAAAAGGCTGAAGCTGCGTTAAATCCAAATCATTCAGCAGCACGGCGTTAATGCCGCCGTCGCCGTCGTTCACGGTCCGGGCGAACCAAAGGAAATGCTCCGCCGTGCTGATCTGATAAAATCCGTCCGCGCCGAGGGGCGGCTGGCCTACGGTGTAGACAAAACCGAGGCTCACGGTGACCGGCTCGGCCGGCATGACAAACTCATAGCCGCCGGAACCCTTGTCCGCCAGCGGGACGGGTGCCAGGCTCTCATCGCCCCTGACGACGAGTCCCGCCGTCACATAGCCCGGATCAGGCTGAATCGTCAGGCTGATCGTCTCGCCCACCGGCGCCGTGTCCCGGCTGACGACGACGGAACCGCGCGCCGGTTGGCAGTCCACGCTGATAGTGCGGGCGATGGGCAAAAAGACGGCGGAGAGGGTCACGCTGTCCCCGGGCATGACAAATTCATACCCGGCCGGAGTGGCGGTGGCGGTCAATAAGAAGGCTTCGCTGTCCGCGCCGACCCGGTAGACCAGGCTGCCGTCTTCAAGGTAAAAACCAAAATTGGGCTGGGCCGTCACTGTGACGGCGGCCCCGACCACCGCCTGGGCGGGGTGGCCCAGGACGCCGTGTACCACGGTGTCGGAGCTGATGCTGTACAGACTGCCGAGGGGGAAGAACGTGGCCCCGATTTCCGGCGCCGGTTCGCCGCGCAGCGCGGTCACAATATATTGGCCGGAGTCGCCGGCGGGGGTCAGTCCCGTACATTGCAGCTCCGCGATATAACCCGAATCCGCGACGGCCTCGACTGTCAGCACCTCGCCGCCGCGCACAATATCTCCGCTCGTAAGTTCGGTATCCCCCCGCTTAACGGAGAGCGTGCCGTTAAGCGGGGAATTAAAATTTACCGTGTACTCAAAGAGAGCGACAATACTCCTTGTCGGCGCGTCGTCCGCCGTCACCTGGAATGAGGTTTGTCCTGAGGCGGCGGGGATGGCCTGCCCGTCCACAAAGAGTTGGTCGATCACATAGCCCGCCTTATCGCCGTCGCCCAGCTTGTCGCTGTCCACCGCCACGTTGTAGCCGCCGTCCGCTCCTTTGCGGATGCGGCCGCCGTAGTCTGCGACCACGTCAATGCCGCCGGCCTCCACCGTTATAACGGAGGGGGTCGGGTCGGATAGTTGCGGCCCTTTGGGCACTTTGGTCGTAAGTATGGTATAATCACCCGGGGGCGCATCGGGGTTTATTTTCAGATTGATAACAACAACTGGAACGCCTGCTTCTCTTAAAGTCTCGCCGACTGCGTAAACCCGATATTCAAAACCAAGATCTGTCTCGGCACGAAACTCCGCCGTGCATCGACCTTCGGACACGCTTGTATCCAGGGAATCGAAAGAAAACACGGTCTTATCAAATTCTAATCCAACTGTGTTACCACCGACTGTTATGTTCCTCTCACTCAATGTCAAGGTGAGACTCACGACATCATCGGCGACCGCGCCCGCCGAGAAATCCGGCAGGACGAAGAAACCAAGAATCATGACCGCGATCAGGAGTACGGCCATCAGGCGGCTGTTTTTCATTGATCCGGCGAAGTAAATGCCCATAAATTTTTTTCCTCTCTTCCTTCGTAGGGGTGGATGGTAATCCGCCCGTTTTTCGGGAGACGCGGGACGATTGCCATCGTCCCCTACTACGCCCTTGTGGGGGCGTCTCCACGCCCTTGCGGGGCGCCTCTGTTTCTTCGTAGGGGCGGATGGTAGTTCGGCTTGGGCGGCTCGGAGACTCGCTGGGTAAGTCTCTCGCAATCCGCCCGTTTCTGGGTGGATTCTGCGACTGCGCCGCCTGTCGGCGGCTTGCGCAGAATGACAATAGTCTTTCTTATTGTCATTCTGCGCGGAGGCGCGCCGGCGTCATTACCGGGTGTCACGCCTCCGTCGCAGAATCCACATACTTACACAATCACAACCAGAGAGACGCGTCAGCGTCTCTCTGGTTGTGCGCTCCGGGCAATTACGGCACCGAATCAATATAGATTTCCGTATCGCCGTCATCATCGAGAGTAACCTGCGGGGCCGCTAACTTTGCTCTGCTCGCGCCAATGTAAGAGGGGTTGGCCACGAAGGCGACGCTGTCAAATTTCGCCGGGCTGGCAAAGGCGACCGGTACAGAATTGGTCAGACTTCCCAGAGAGGAATCGATATTGAAGGATACGCCCGAGGGCAGATAAATCGGGTTACCGCCCGCAATGCTTAAGGTGGTGGCGTTGCCCGGATCAAGCACCACCGTGCCGCTGGCGGTCACATAGATGCCGGGGGCGTAGCGGTCGGCGATATTGTTGCCCACCTCGCCGTCCTTGAGGGTAAAGACGCCGTCGCTGTCAATATAGACCGCGCCGCCGATCTTGGCCTCGTTGCTGGAGATCTGGCCACCGTCAAGGGTCGCGTCGCCGTTGAAGATATGAATAGCGCCGCCGTTGGTCTGAGTGTCATTTTTTTGCAGGGTCGCCCCGGGGCCCACGACGAGCGAGCCGCCGTCGATCCAGACCAAAGCGCCGCTGGCATTGGCGACATTGGCGCTGTTGCCGTGCACCGTGACGTCGCCCAGGGTCAGGGTACCGCCGGTCACGTCAAAGAGGTCGCCGGTGTACGAGCAGCTGCGTGTGATCACGGCGTTGCCGATCGGCAGGGTGGAGGAATCAATATTGGTCGTGGCGCTGATCGTCAGTTTCCCGAGGATATAGACGACCGGCCGCGTAGCGGTAAGGTCGCCGAGGGCGCTGGTCAGGCTGTTATAGGGGTCTCCCTTCGTGCCGGTCCCGTTTACCGTGGCCGTGCCATCCAAGAATATCATGTTCAGGTCGTCTGTGTCGGCGGGCGGGGTAGGCGTGCCGGTCTGAAGATCCGTATAGGCGCCGCTCCAGTCCAGGGTTGCCGGGGCGCTGCCGGTAAAGGCGCTGCCCAGCAGGGTCGGGGTCAGGGCGGACGCAGCCTGAGCCGACACATCGGTGTGCGTGCCGAAGACGGCCTGGTCGTAACCGAGCGCGCCGGCAGAAGGCACCACCCAATAGCTGTTCGTGATCGGCGTCGTGCTGTCGTTGTCCGCCGAGGCGTAGAGATACTGGGCGTAATCGGTCATATAGCCCACGAAGCCGGACGTACTGTAGGAGTTGGCCAGGCTGGAACGGGGCGTGCTATAGTGAACGAGGATACCGGTGATCCCGCCGAGGTAGCACTTAATATTGTCGCCGCCGGCCACCAGGATCTCGCCGGTGTTGTAAGTGTTCGTGATGGCGGCGCAGGCGTAACCCACGACGCCGCCGACATAGGTCTTGCTTTGCTGGAGGCCTGCGACCATTGCGGTGTTGAAGCAGCGGTCGATGGTGTTAAGGTTGCCCGGGCCGGAATACATGCCGCCGATGACGCCGCCGACGTGGCCGCCGGCCAGGATTTGAGCCACATTGGCCAGGTAGCGGGCGGTGATCGGCGTGGTTAAGTTCTCCATCGCGCCCACTACCCCGCCGACATTGGAGCACTCTTTGCCAACGCTGATTGTGACATCGCTCGTCAGGTTGTACAGACTGCCGTTGGTGTAGCCGACGACGCCGCCGATGTCCTGCGCTACGCTGGTATCGTCTATTATGATCTCGCCGCTGACCGTGAGGTTGCCGACCGTGCCGCCGTTCACGAAACCGAACAGGCCGTAGCCTGTGTTGTTCGTGCTGCCGGTGATGGTCGGGTTGAGATCAAGCTCGCTGATCGTGAAGTCCTGTCCGTCAAAGATGCCGGCAAAGCCGTTGCTGCTCGGGACTGTCCCGCTGACGCCGCCGGCCCCGCCGATGGGCGTCCAGGGGTCGGAGAGCGCGATATCGTCCGTCAAGGTGAAGGTATAGCCGGGGAGGGCGATAGGATCGGTGCTGCCGTTGACAGCCGTCGCTAACGCCAGGAGTTGAGTCTCGTTATTGATGGCGTAGCCGCCGGCCGTCGTCTGGCCGGTAAAGGGCGGGTCGGCGACAATCGTTAAGGTGACTGCCTGGTCGACCGCCTGCAGCTGGAAGGCGTTGGGCCCGGTCTTGAGGACTACGGCGTCCGTAGTACCTGACGACGGGGTGATGGCGATTGACGCCACGGATACGGCGTAGTTCGTCGCCGGCGTGGTGTTGAAGTTAAGGACGCCGCTGCTGTCCGAGGTGGCGGTCAGCGTGGTGGAGCCGTTAACCTGTACCGTGGTGTTGGTGACCGCGAATGTGACGGTGTAGGCGCCGGGAGTGGCCAGCACCGGTACGGTCAGGACGGCGAACAGTCCGATAAAGAGCAGTATCGCCGTCAGTAGCGCCACCCTGCGGCGCCGGTGGATTCTTTGGGAATGGAATTTCATGTTTTTTTTCTCCTTTCCGAGAAAAAACGAGTGCAACAGGCTCCCGGCGAGTCTCCGAGCCGCCCAAGCCGAACTGCCTGCGCGGAGGCGCGCCGGTTCCATTACCGGGGGTCGCGCCTCCGTCGCAGAATCCACATACGCACAACGTACATTGCATTGCATCCGATTCACTGTCATTGCGGGGAACGAAGCGCGCGGCGTCCGGCGGAATCAGCAGCAAGACCGGCCGCCTCATTTCCTCGCCTCCGACCCCCTTAAAACATGCACACCGCGGATAGCAATCCGGCGGGCTACGGAGGGCGCCATACGGCGCAGCGTCTCAAACTCAGACTCATTCGCTCACTCCTTCCCTTGCCCCACAGAACAAAAAACACCTGTTTTCGTAAGAAAATCAGGTGTGTTGCATTCACCCGCCCAGCGCGCAGTTGCGTCGGACGATGCTGACTTTCTTACAATAATGTTAGGCCGTCCGGTTTCCCTGCCGGCCCCGTGAAGCGGATCCCCGCCTCAGGCTGACGTTCATGAGCGCTTGCTTTTAGATCCGTCAGCTCGAAAGTTGCTTATATTCGGTTTCTTCCTGTTTTGCCGCCTATGGCCGGCTCGTTCTTGGGCTTTCGTCCGGTTAAGCTTTGTTTTGTTTTACCCGGCTCAGTCCCATTTTCCTCCTTGCGGAGGCCGGTGTCAGTCCGTTCACTCTCGGGTACGCTACATTTTCATTGTAGTCTTTGCTCGCGCCGTTGTCAAGAGTTTTTTAAATATTCCTCATGACTTTCCCTCGACGAGATTCGACTTTTTCTTGTAGGCTTTGTTTGCGGCATTGTCAAGGGTTTTTAATATTCTTCGTGACTATCGCACGACGAGATTCGACTTATTTCGCTATTTTTTGACTCGCTTAGGAACTGTTGATAAATAACTTGTGCAGTTGACGCAGCAATTTTGTGCTCTGGCAAGGCGCCAGGTTCCGCTAATACTGGCTGTATTTGTGGGTTCTGGCAACGCAGCCAGGGTGCAAAAGGGCAAGTCAAATGTATAAGTTATTTGAGGACAGTTCCTTAGTCGGAGGACGCCCCTAAATTGTGAATTTTCCGGACTAACCCGCCCATTCCGGCAGCCGCTTGATCGCCTGCCGGATGAACGGGGAACCGGGGTCGTGGGCGCTGTACTCATTGTAAGGCAGGAAGAATGTTCCCTCCCGCGGAGCGGGCTCAATCTCCATCAGCGGCGTTTCGCGGCCCTCCTTGCTCTGGCAGAGGATTTTGCCCCCCGCGCCGAACGGGCGGAACACAAAAGTCCCTCCCGGCCCCGCCTGCAGGGCGTGATCGGTGTAAAACGGCGCAAAACCCGGCGCGGCGATGCCGCCGAAACCGACGTCGCAGAAAAAGACCCCTTCCGGCAGGTAGGCCAGGTTGATCCGGTGCCGGGGCGGCCCGGTGATGATCTGATCATTCTTGCAAATATTGGCGATATGGGCCGTCGTCCTGTAGCCCAGACCGCGCAGCAGAGCGGCGAACAGGCCGTTCAGTTCATAGCACCAGCCCCCGCGCTCTCGCTGGACGATCTTCTGCCAGAGATCATCGATCCGCAGGGACGGCGTCTGCCTTTCCTCCACCGCTTCCAGGTTTTCAAACGGCACTGTCCGCTGGTGCGCCGCCACCAGGCGGCTGAGGGCTTCTCCCGTCCGGGGGGCGCCGAGAAAGTCCTCCGGCGCGAGACCGATCCGGAGGAGGCAGGCGGCCGCTTCTTCCGGCCGGAGGGCGCGGTCAAACGCCCGGGCGGATTCCCGGCTCGAATCGTCCAGGGGCAAGTTCGCAGCTTCTTCCCGGATCAACTCACCTATTTTCGTCATGTTTAGTCCCACCTTTTATGTTCACGTTGCGGCAAGGGGCAAGTTGCAATGCACAATGTACAATGCACGATGCACAATTGGAGCAGGGACAACCCCCGCCCCTTCGGGGCACCCCCCTTCTGAGAAGGGGGCGGGATACGTCCCCGTGACAGTCCCGGGAGCGCGCGAGAGGGAATCTCATGCGGGTTACAGCGGGTTGGTTGCTGCCAGTCGTCGTCAATATTCTTCGCCAAATCAACTATACTATGATTCAGGGAAAAAGTACAGCGGGAATTTACCCCTCTTCCGGTTCATACATCAGGCGCATGTAGGTTCCCAGCGCCTCATGCGCCTGGCGCAAAACCTCGGCGATCGGCAGCGACTGCGGACATTTTTCCGCACAAACGCCGCAGTCCATACATTGATCCGCACCATTGCCCTTGGGGATGACGGAGCGGTGGTAATACATTTTGTCAATGCGATAGTTCGGATTGCGGAGCAGGTTCTTGTACATGCGGATAATTTCGGGAATCGCCACGCCCTGGGGGCAGGGCATACAATAATTGCAGGCCGTGCAGCCCACGCCGGCCGCCGCCTCGAACAGGGTCCGGATTTTTTCGATCAAATCCAATTCCGCCGCGTTCATCACGTTCGGGGCCGAGTTCGCGAAAATACGGATATTGTCCTGCAATTGGGCCAAAGTCGAGGTGCCGCTGAGGATGACCGTCGCCGCCGGCATATTGTAAAGCCAGCGAAAGCACCACTCCGCCAGCGAACGCCGCGTGGGGAAGGCCCGGATCAGCTCGTCCACGCCCGGCGGCGCGAAATTGATTAAGTCGCCGCCGCGCAGGGATTCCATAATCGCGACCGGCACGCCCTTAGCGGCCGCGTATTGCAACCCCGCGACTCCCGCCTGCTGGCAGGCGTCAATTATGTTCAGCTGAATCTGGGCCATGTCCCAATCGTAGGCGTCCAGCACTTCCCGGAATGCTTCCAGCGTGCCGTGAATGGAAAAACCGCGGAAACGGCATTTACCTTTTTTTACCATATCATCCAGGAAGCCCAGGCCGTCCAAATCCTTGACCCTTTGCCAGTGTTTTTGAAACAGGTTGTGGTGCATGTAAATGTCAATATAATCGACCCCGAGGCGGCGGAGCTGCTCGTCCAGCCCTTTTTCAAAGTCGGCGTGGCTGCGGACGGTCCAGAGCGGACTCTTGGTCGCCAGGACGACGCGCTCGCGATAACCGTCTTTCAGCGCCCGGCCGATGATTTCTTCGCTGTCGCCGTAAACATAGGCCGTGTCGATATAGTTGACGCCGTTATCAATGGCGAAGCGAATCATTTGAATCGCCTCGCCGGCGTCCGCCGGAAACCTCATGCCGCCCAACCCGAAACGGGAAACCCGGAGTCCGGTCTGGCCATAGTCGACGTATTCCATAACAAACCCCCCGCACAAATTTTGCCTGACACCGGAAGCCGCAGCGCGACTGCGGTATACTCACGCAATTGAGACTGATTTTAGCAAAATGCGGTCGTACTGTCAATGCGCTGCGCGGACGGCGGCGCATCTATTCCCAAAATGATACAACCGTCGCTCAATGTAGCAAAATGAGTAACAAAGGAAGGGCGGCGCCCGGGCGCAAAACGCTCTCAACACGCTATTAAAGCCATTGGCCGGCTTGTGGCACATTTCTTGCATTGAAAGTATAATGTGAAAGACCTGCTTGCCTGGGACGCGCTGTTGCGGTAAAATCAAAGCAAGTGAGGCGGTCGCGGCCCGCAGAGGGCGCGAAAAGGAAAGCAGGGAAAAAAGGGGGAGTCCAATGAGCAACGAATCGGAAGCCGGCGTGGAAGTGCGGAAATGTTGCTGCTACTTCTGTCATAATAACTGCGGCGTACTCGCCTACGTCAAGGACGGGGAACTGCTGCGGTTTGAAGGCGACCCGGATCACCCGGCTTCAAGCGGCGGTCTTTGCTGCCGCGGCAACTTGCAGCTTCAGCACCTGCACCACCCGGACAGGGTCAACCACCCGCTCAAACGGATCGGGCCCAAGGGCAGCGGCCAGTGGGAATCCATTTCCTGGGAGCAGGCGATTGACGAAATCGGCGCGAAGCTGGAGCAGATCAGGGCCGAATCCGGCGCCGAAGCGGTGGCGACGGCGGGCGGCACCCTGCGCACGGACGATTGGGCCCGGCGGCGTTTTATGAACGCTTTCGGCAGCCCGAACAGTTTCCATAACGCTCATTTGTGCTGGATTCCTACTTTTATGGTGGAAATGACCGTTTATGGCTGGTGCCCTTTTGAGATCGACGTGGGCCAGGCGCGCTGTATCGTGCTGTGGGGCCAGAATCCCGGCGCCTCCAGTATGCCGGCCCAGGCCGGTTTTACCAACCTGCAGCGGGAGAATGGCCTGAAAGTCATCGTCATCGACCCCCGCTACACGGAGAGCGCCGCCAAGGCCGACCTGTGGCTGCCGATCCGGCCCGGTTCCGACCTGGCCCTGGCGCTGGCCTGGATCAATGTCATCATTACGGAGAAACTGCACAACGCCGATTTTGTCAAAAATTACTGCGAAGGCTTCAAAGAGTTGCGCAAGCATGTGAAGGATTTCACGCCGGAATGGGCGGCGGAGCTGACCTGGCTGGACCCGGAGCAGATTCGGGCCGGGGCGCGCATGTACGCCGCCAATACCCCGGGCAATATCCAGTGGGCGCCGGCAGTGGATCAGCAGGGCCCTCCCGCCGGCGAATGTATGCACGCCCGCGCCATCCTCCGGGCCTTGACCGGCAACCTGGACGGGCCCGGAGCCGACATCCTGACCGGCCCGGCCCAGGACTACCTGACCGACGAGGAAATGGAAGCCAACGACCTTTTGCCGGAAGAACAGAAAGGCAAGCAGCTGGGGGCGGATAAATACAAACTGACCACCTGGCCGGGCTACACGCTGATCGCCGAGCAGTCGAAGAAGTTCTGGGGCAAGGCGCCGACCGCCGAATGGATGTGCGAGGCCCACCCGCCGTCGGTTTACCGGGCCATCCTGAGCGGCAAGCCCTACCAGGTGCGGGCCCTCCTGGTTTCGGCCACCAATCCGGTCAATTCTTACGGCAACAGCCGGGAAGTGCTGGCGGCGCTGGAAAAAGTGGAGTTCATGACCTGCTGCGATTATTTTCTGACCCCGACCGCCATGCTGGCGGATTATGTGCTGCCGATTGCCGGTTCGATGGAACGCCCGTCCGTCCACACAAATTACGGCGTCTCCGACGCCCTGGTGGCGTCGCAGCGGGCGATTGCCCCGCTTTATCAGCGCAAGACGGACTTCGACTTCTGGCGGCTGCTCGGGCTGCGGCTGGGTCAGGCGGAACACTGGCCGTGGGAAACTTTGGAAGACGCCTATTTTTACCAGATCGCCAATCTCGCGGAGAACTTCTACGGCTCGGAGAGCTACGACGCCTTTGTCGAGTGGCCGCGCTTCCACTATCCGGAGCGGGAGTTCAACCGTTACCTGGAGCACGGGTTCGGCACGCCCTCGGGCAAGGTCGAGCTCAAATCCAGCATTTTGGAACAGTTGGGCTATCCTCCCCTGCCGGTGTATGTCCCCCCGGCGGAAAGCGAGACGGCGAATCCGGAACTGGCGGAGGAATTTCCGCTGGTGCTGACCACCGCCGGCGGATTCATGCCCTACCACCACTCGGAACATTTTAACCTGCCGTCAGTCCGTTTTCTGGCCCACGAACCTTATACGGACATTAACCCGCGCACGGCGGGACACTATGGGATCAAGAACGGCGACTGGGTGTGGATCGAGACCCGGCGGGGCCGGATCCGGCAAAAGGCCAATCTGACCGAAGCCGTCATGCCCCGGGTCGTGATGACCCAGCGCGGCTGGTGGTTCCCGGAGCGGGATATGCGGCTGCCGGAACTGGGCGGCTGCCTGGAGTCCAACGCCAATGTCCTGACCAGCACCGAGGACGCCCACTGCGATCCCTTGGGCGGCAGCTGGGCCAACCGCGGTCTCCTGTGCCGGATTTACAAAGCGGAGTAAGGGGGGAAAGCAAGTGCCGCAGTATGTAATGGTTATCGACCGGGGAAAATGCGTGGGCTGCCAGAGCTGCACCGTCGCCTGCCGGGTACACAATGATCTGCCGGTGAGCGTGATTTACAATCCAGTGGTCACCAACGGGGTGACGGGGCTTTTTCCCCATGTCCACATGACCCACGTTCCGCTTCTGTGTATGCACTGCCGGAACACGCCCTGCGTGGACGCCTGCCCGACGAAGGCTTCCCAGCAGCGGGAAGACGGCATCGTCTGGGTGGATCAGGATATGTGCGTCGGCTGCAAGGCCTGCATTATGAGCTGCCCTTACGGGGCCAGAAGCAGCCATGACGGCGTCGCCTGGAAATGTACCTTCTGCAAGGAGCGGGTGGACGCGGGGGAAAAACCTTATTGCGTGAATACCTGCCATCAGAAAGCCCGTTCTTTCGGCGACTTGGACGACCCGGCCAGCGAGGTGGCGCAGCTCGTCGGCGCGAAGGGCGGACAATGGCTTTTGGGCGAGCTGAACACGCAGCCCGGCGTCTACTATATCAATTGAGGATTCGGGGAACGAGTCCCAAGCAAGGAGGATATGACTGTGGCTGTTAAACATCATGACGACAACTGGGGCTGGATGTTGGCGGCGGATTTTTTCTTTGCCGGCATGGGCGCGGCGGCGGTCGCCGCAGCGGGAGTGCTGACTTTCGCGGCGCCCGGACTCAGCTCGCCCCTGGTCGGCGCGGTCGGCGCGGTCGGCGTCGGAATCGGCGCCCTGCTTCTGATTCTGGAATTGGGCAAGCCGCTGCGGGCCTGGCGGGTGTTCACCAACCCGAAAGCCATTCTGACCTTCGGGGCCTGGAATATGACGCTGACGGCGGGGCTGGGCTTTGTCCTCGCCAGTTTCGCCTTCCCCATCTTCCCCTGGGCGGGGGTGGCGATCCTGGAAAAGCTGGTGGCGGGATTGTGCGTGCTGTGCGGTCTCATTGTCGCGGCTTACCCGGGCGTGCTGCTGGCCAGACACAAAGCGCGGCCTTTCTGGCACGGGCCGGGGTTAATTCCCCTGTTCCTGCTTTCTTCCCTGGCGACGGGTTTAGCCCTGCACCTGCTGTGCAACGCGGCCCTGCCCGCCCCGAACCAGGCCCTAGTTCAGCCGCTCGCTGTCGGCACGGCCCTCCTGCTCCTGCTCCAAGCCGTCCTCTGGGTCGCCTATGTCTATGTGAAGCGCAGCACCGGCACGGAGCATGAGGTCGCGGCGGCGGAGCGCTGGGCCAAGGGCGATTTGGCCCCGGGCTTCGGGCTGTTCCTCGCGGGCGGCATGGTGCTGCCGGGTCTGCTCGTGGGGCTGAGCGCCCCGGCTCTGCAGGTTGGCGGCGCCCTGCTCGCTCTGGGCGGCGGCGCGCTGATGCGTCTTTGGGTGATCAAAGGGGGCGAGAACCGCACCTTCCTGCCCGGCGAGCAATTGTTCCGCTCGCGTCTGCCGATCGGCGACGAAGCCTTTATCCGCGCCGGGAAATGAGCCCTGCGGATTTGGCCGGGAACGGGGAACTCCTCTGGCCGACGGAAGCGCTCTGTCCCTTTTGCCTGAAAAGCA
Organism: Gracilibacteraceae bacterium; assembly: GCA_031270805.1. Taxonomy (GTDB): domain Bacteria; phylum Bacillota; class Desulfitobacteriia; order Desulfitobacteriales; family Syntrophobotulaceae; genus JAIRRL01. Next base: position 68,110 of record JAISWK010000089.1, on the reverse strand, counting down.
GCCCCGCCCGGGTGGAGGCGCAGGGCAACGAAGTATGGCTGGTCAAGGACTGCCCGGAGCACGGCCGGACGGAATCCTGTCTTTGGCCGGACAAAGATAGTTTTCTCCGAATGAATTCGTTGCGTCTGCCCCCTGCCCCGCCCCGTTTTTTCCGCTCGGCGGCGAAGCGGGGCTGTCCACTGGACTGCGGCTTCTGCGCCCGCCACGCCCGGCGGGCGACCTTGGTGGAAATCGAGGTGACGGAGCGGTGCAACCTGCGCTGCCCCGTCTGTTTCATGTCGGCAGAAGAACGCCGGGGCGAGGCGCCGCCGGATCCGACCCTGGAGGAACTGGGCCGGACCTTTGAACACATTATGCAGGCGACGACTCCCCAGACCGCCATTCAGGTGACGGGCGGCGAGCCGACCATCCGGCCCGACTTGCCGGCAATCATCCGCCTGGGGCGCTCCGTGGGCTTCGAGTTCATCGAGATCAACACGAACGGCCTCGCCCTCGCCCGGGACGAGGCTTACGCGGCGGCGCTGGCGGAGGCGGGGGCCACCGGGATTTACCTGCAATTTGACGGCGTGACGGACGCGGTGTTCCAAAAAACGCGGGGGACGGCGCTTTTGGCCGATAAGCTCGCCGTGCTGGACAATTGCCGCCGGGCCGGCTTGCAAATTTGCCTGGCTATGACTATAATCGAAGGGGTGAATGAGAGCCAGATCGGCGACGTCTTGCGCTTCGCCCTGGACAACCGGGATATTGTGGCCGGCGTCGCTTATCAACCGGCCTTCGGTTCCGGGCGGTTCCAGGTCGGTCAAAGCGGCGCCCCGGCGGAATTTCGGCGCTTCGACGCCCGCAGGCAAAAAAGGCTGACCCAGGGCGACGTAATTCGGCTGCTGGCGGCGCAGAGCGGCGGGCTGCTCGAACCCGGCGACTTTTGGTCTCTGGGCTGCTCGCACCCCCTCTGCACTTCTTCCACCTACCTGCTGTCCAGAGGCGGCAAACCGACGCCCTTGACGCGCCTGATTACGGAAGCGGACTATCTGGCGGCCTTCGACCCCCAGAGCCCGCAGGGTTCCGTGCTGGCGGACATCGCCCGGCGGCGTTTTCCGCGCCATCGGGCGGGGCTGGCCATAGTGGTGATGAACTATATGGACTGTTATAACCTGGATTTGCAGAAAACCCGCGAATGCAGCATGGTGGTGATGAGCCGCGACGGGCGCTTAGTGCCGTTCTGCCTCTACCATTTGACCGATGCGGAGGGGAACAGGCTGAGAGTTGAGCCTTGAGACAAGAGGACGCCGCGGAGGCGTCAGGCGTACTCCTGCGGTTGCGGTTGCGGTTGCGGTTGCGCCGGGCGGCGAGGGCCATTATGGAAAAACATGTAAATTGCCGTTTTTGCGGCTATCAATGCGGACTGCTCGCAACCGTGGAGGACGGGCGCTTAATCAAGGTGCGCCCCGATCCGGGGCGATTTCCCTACGACGAAAATATATTGCGCCACTGCCGCCGCTGGCCGACGGCGCCTCAGTTTTTGGCCCACCCGGCCAGAATCAATTTTCCGCGCAAACGGACGGGGGAGCGCGGGGCGGGACAGTTCGAGCAAATCAGCTGGGAAACGGCCCTGGCGGAGATCAGCGACCGCTTGAGCGATCTCAAGGGGCAATATGGGGCCAAGACGCTGGCCAGCGCCATCGGCGGCCCCCACACGACCTACTGGCCGCTGCACCGTTTTATGACGCTGTTCGGCAGCCCCAACAACATGGGTATCGGGCAGATCTGCTGGAATCCCGGCGTCTGGACAAATCTGCTCATGTACGGCCGGCACATAGACATGGAGCTTATGCCCGGGATCACGAATTGCGCCGTGCTCTGGGGCGTAAACCCCGCCGATTCGGATAATTCGCTGTTTTGGCAGACCGTGCGCCAGTTCCGCCAGAACGGGGGCGAACTCGTGGTCATTGACCCGCGCCAAACCGCGACGGCCAGGGAAGCTACGCTCTACCTGCCGATTCAGCCGGGGGCCGACCCCTACCTGGCCCTGGCTCTGCTCCATGTGGTCATCAGGGAAAAGCTCTATGACCGGGACTTCGTGGCCGAATGGTGCCACGGTTTCCCGGAGCTCACGGCCCACACCGGGCCCTATTCGCCGGGCGAGGTGGCCGGGGTCTGCGGACTGGCGGCGGAGGAAATCACCCGCCTGGCCAGGCTTTACGCTAAAGAGCCGCCCTCCACGCTCTATACCGGGCGCGGGCTGGATCAACTCGGCCAAAACAGTCTGCCGACTCACCAGGCCATCGCCGCCCTGCGCGCCATAACCGGCAACCTGGACTACCCCGGCGCGTCGCTGCTCACCGCCATGCCGGACTTCCGGCCGGAAGTGGATTTTGAGCTCAGCGCCGAGATGGGGGCCGAGCTTAAAGCGGCGCAGCTGAACGCTCCCCGGCTCAAATTACAAACTTACGCCGCCTACGAAAAACTGGCGGCGATTTTGGCCGGGCACGGGTTCCGCCCACCGGAACGCTATTTGACCTCGGCGCACCCGAACGCCGTCTGGCAGGCCATGCTCAAAGGCGAACCCTATCCGGTGCGGGCCCTGATCGTCATGGCGGCCAACCCCCTTCTGACCCAGGCGGACAGTCGCCTGGTACACCGGGCGCTCCACAGCCTGGACTTGCTGGTTTCGCTGGAACTTTTTCCCACACCGACCGCCATGCTGGCGGATTATATCCTGCCGATTGCCGGGCCGCTGGAAAAACCGGTGCTGGAAACAAAGGCGGGCATCGCCAATATTGCCTACGGCGGCAACGGGGCGGCGGCGCCCTATTTTGAGCGGCGCACCGACTACGATTTTTTCAAGAGTCTCGGCGAACGCCTGGGGCAGGAAGGGCGCTGGCCCTGGCCGGACTATGAACAGGCGCTGGCGGCCGCCTTCGAGCCCTTGGGCCTCGGCTGGGATAGTTTCTGCCAAACGGGGCTTTACGCGCCGGTTGCCGCCAACAGCTATTTCTCCTACCTTTTGCCGGCCGGGGACGGGAAAGAGCGCGGTTTTGCCACCGGGACGGGCAAGGTCGAGCTGGCGAGCGAGTTTTTGCGTTCGCTGGCCGAACCGGCGATTCCGCCGCCCGCGCCCCTGCCCGCAGCCGAGGGCTTTCCCTTGCGTTTGCTGACCGGTTCGCGCTACCACCCCTATTACGCTTCCAGCCATCGCTGGCTGCCCGCGCTCCGCCGCCTGCACCCGGCGCCGTGGGCGGAGATGGCCGCCCAAACGGCGGCGGCGCACGGTCTGGTCGAGGGGGACGACGTCCTGGTGCAGACGGAGCGCGGCGAGCAGATTTTTACCGTCCACATCACGCCCGGGGCCAAAAACACCGTCGCCGTGGAATACGGCTGGTGGTTTCCGGAGGAAACGGGGAACGAGCCGCATTTGGGCGGAATGTGGCGGGCGAACGCCAATGTGTTGACCTCGGGCGACATGGAAACCTCGGACAGCTATGTGGGGACGTGGACGTATAATGGCATACCGTGTAGGATTTGCAAGGCTTAAGGCATTGTACAATGTACAATTGGCAACCACCCCGCCGGCTTCGCCGGCACCCCTCCAAAGGAGGGGAATTAGAGCAGGAGCGGGACAATTGGAAATTAGCCGTGAGTAGCCACAAAATTAGCCGCAGGTAGCTTGACAGAAACATCTGCCCGCTGTATAATGGAAGCAGTCAAACTCGAGAGACCATCTACAATCCAAAGGAAGGGAAGGGAACTGAAAAATGGGCTTGATCAAATTGCTCATTCACCCGCGGGTACTCTCCTTCATCGGCGGCGGCGCGGCGACGATTTTGGGCGGCAAGCTGCTGAAAAGCCGGCAGGCGCGCCAGGCGGCCGTACAGGTCATGGCCGGCGGTCTGAAGTTGCAGGACAGTATAATGACGGCGTTTGAATCCATAAAAGAGGAAGCGCAGGATATTTACGCCGAGGCCAAACAGAGCGCGGCGGCGGAAGCGTGGGACGAAGACGCGGACGAGGCTGAGCAAAGCGCCGGTACGAACGAACAGGAATAAGAGGCTTAGTTTTGAAATACAGGATTGTAAGCGATTTGCCGCAGCGCCTCCGTGTGCGTTGCGGCCGTTACGCGTTTTCGCGGGAAGAGGGCTTTGCCCTGGCCGCGGCGGTGGCGGCGCTGCCGGGAGTCCTCGAAGCACGGACGAGTTATCTCACGGGCAGCATCCTGATCTGCTATCAGGGCGATAACCGGAGTGAACTGCTGCGGGCGCTGTCCGCTCTGCGGCCGGACGCTCTGCTTCCGGCGCCGTCCGGCGCGGAAACGCCGCTGGGCATCGATCTGGATTTTAAGGAGCGCCTGTATAAAACCGTGCTGAAACGCGCGGCGCAATTGTGTCTACCCGCGCCCCTCCGCAGCGCGCTGACAGTCTGGCGCGGCCTGCGATATATTTTTTCCGGCTGGCGCAGTCTGCGCGCGGGTAAGCTGAGCGTGGAGGCTCTGGACGCCTCCGCCGTCGGCGTGTCGATCCTGCAGGGCAATTTTGACACGGCCTCGTCCATTATGTTCCTGCTCGGCCTCTCGGAACTGCTGGAAGACTATACGCGCCGCCGGGCCAAAAACGCGCTGGCCCGGAGCCTGGCCCTCAATATTGACACGGTGTGGGTGGAAAGAGAGGGACGGGAGCTTTCTATTCCCGCCACCGCTCTGGTCATCGGCGACCGGGTCATCGTCGGGGCCGGTCAGCTGATTCCGGTGGACGGAACGGTGCGAGCCGGAGAAGCGGGGGTAAATCAATCCTCCATGACCGGCGAACCGCTGGCGGTGCTGAAAACGGCGGGGCACAGCGTTTTTGCCGGGACGGTGCTGGAGGAAGGGCGTCTGATCGTGGAGGCGCGCGCGCTGGCGGATGAAAGCCGCATCGGCCGGCTGGTGGAAATGATCGATCGATCCGAGGCCCTCAAAGCCGGTATCCAAGCCCGATCCGAACGGCTGGCCGATAAAATTGTCCCTTACAGTTTTATCCTCTCCGCCGCGGTCTTGCTCTTTAGCGGCGATTGGAACAAAGCGGCTTCCGTTCTGCTCGTCGATTATTCCTGCGCCATCAAATTATCCACGCCGATCGCGGTCATTTCCGCTATGCGCGAGGCCGCCTCCGTCCGCATCATGGTCAAGGGCGGCAAATTCCTCGAAAGCATGGCCGAAGCCGACACGATTGTTTTTGACAAAACCGGCACCCTGACGGTGGCCAGTCCCCGGGTCAGCAAGGTCGTGCCGTTCGCCGGCCGGGAGCGGGACGAAGTGCTGCGCACGGCGGCCTGCCTGGAGGAACATTTTCCGCATAGCGTCGCCCAGGCAGTGGTGCGGCGGGCCCAGGAAGAAGGAATCCGGCATGAAGAAGAACACGCGGAAGTCGAATACGTGGTCGCGCACGGCATTGCCACTCATTACCGGAACCGGCGCACCATCATCGGCAGCCGTCATTTTGTCGAGGAGGACGAGGGCGTTCGTTTTGCCCCGGCGGAACTGGAGGCCGTGAAGCGGGAAGCGGGCGGCGATTCCGTCCTCTACCTGGCCCAGGACGGCAAGCTGGTGGGCTTTTTGTGCATCAGTGACCCGCCGCGGCCGGAAGCGGCGGCCGTAGTAGAAAATCTGCGCCGCGCGGGGTTCCGGCATGTGATCATGCTGACCGGAGACAGCGAGGCCACGGCCCGGGCGGTGGCGGAGCATATCGGCATTACCGACTGGCGTTCCCAGGTTTTGCCGGAAGATAAAGCCGCGATCATCACCGCCCTGAAAGCGCAGGGGCGCAAGGTCGTCATGGTGGGAGACGGGGTCAATGATTCGCCGGCTTTAGCTGCGGCCGACGTTTCGGTAGCCATGAAGGACGCCTCCGATCTGGCCCGGGAAACGGCCGACATCACTTTGCTCAACTCCGATCTGGGCGACCTGGTGGTCGTCCGGCGGCTGGGCCTGCGGCTCATGCGCCGCGTCCGCGGCAATTTCCGCGGCATAATCGCTTTTAACTCGGCTCTGCTTGCCTTGGGGTTGAGCGGCGCCGTTGCCGCGAATACGTCGGCCGTGCTGCACAATGCGTCCACGATCGTCATCAGCGCTGCCTCCACCCGCAAATTGCTAGATTAGCACCACCTCTTTCATCGTTTTCCGCCTTTCAAGGCCAGATCCCGGGCCAAGAGAGCGCCCCCCACGGCGCCGGCGATCTGCGTGTCGTATTGGGCGGGCAATACCTTGGCCCCGATCATATCCTCAATCCGGCGCACGACGCCGATATTCTTGGCGATGCCGCCGGTGATGGCAAAATCCGGCTCAATACCGTTGCGCTCCAGCAGGCGCACCACGCGTTGAGCCATGGCCCGGCAGTAGGCGGCAAGCACTTTTTCCACCGTCCAGCCCTGCCGGATCAGGTTGGTCGCTTCCGTCTTGGCGAAGATCACGCAAATGCTTGAGACCGCCCCCGGTTCCTCATCGATTTGAAAAGACATGGCCCCGATATCCTCCACGTGTACGGACAGCAAATTGGCGATCACCTCCATGCCGCGGCCGGTGCCGGCGGCGCATTTGTCGTTCATCATAAAGGACAGGACATTGCCTTTTTCGTCGCAGCGGATCGTCTTGCAGTCCTGCCCGCCCATATCAAGGATGGTGCGCACGGTGGGGCCGTAAATATAGTTGGCGCCGCGGGCGTGGCAGGTGATCTCCGTGATCGTTTTATCGGCAAAAGGAACGTTGACGCGGCCATAGCCGGTGCCCACCGTACAAGCGATGTCCTCCGGGCGCAAATCCGTCGCTTCCAGGGCGTAACGCAGGGCGGCGACGGCCGAGTCCGGGCTGTTGGCCCCGGTGCGGATGCTGGCGTAAGCATAGAGGCGGCCGTCCGTCATGATCACGGCCTGGGTGCTGGTGGAGCCGATATCCACTCCGGCGCTGATGAGACTGCCGCGCCAGTCCCCTATATCCGGGTTTTTCCAGTTGGATTCCTGCCATTTCCAGTATTCGACAGTTTTTACATTCAGTTCACTCATTCCTTTTGCTCCGTTTCCAGTTGATCGGCGGCAAAAGCGGCCGCCCCAAGGGCGCTGATATACTCGGGAAAATCCGGCACGGCGACGCGCTGTTTCAGTACGTCTTCCAGGCATTGCCCCAGGCCGGCGTTATTGGCGGGGCCGCCGATAAAACCGATGCCGGCCGTGACGCCGAGGCGGCGCATTAAAGCGGCGACCCGGCTCGCTATCCCGGCGTGGATGCCGTGGGCGATATCCTCGACTGTCTCCCGGCGGTGAATGAGCGAGATCACTTCCGATTCCGCAAATACGACGCATTGAGCGTTCATTGGTACATCTTTACTGTGGCGCAGGGAATAGGCGCCCATTTCTTCCGTTTTAATCTGCAGCGTGCGAGCCATGCTTTCCACGAAAGTTCCGGCGCCGGAGGCGCAGCGATCGTTGACCTCGTATTTTTGCGGCCGGCCGGCATCGTCCATTTTCACGGCCCGGCAGCCCTCGGCCCCCATGTCGATCACAATGCGCAGGGCGGGACAGACCAGATGGGCGCCGCGGGCGGCGGAACCGACCTCGTTGATCCGCACGGTCGCGCAATCAGCCAGTTGGCGGCCGACTCCGGTCGCTGCGATGGCGTCCACATTATCGCGCCGCAATCCGGTTTCCCGGAGCAGCATTTCGAGCGCAGCCACAGCCGTCTGTTGCGCGTCGAAACCGGTGGCTGATTTTACCCTGCCCACTACCTCGCCATTGCGCAACGCCACAGCCTTCGTATTCAGGTTGCCGCTGTCAATGCCAATTGTAAGCATCGAATTACTCCTATTTTATTGTTGGTCTATTGTTGATTTATTGTTAATTTATTGGTGGTTTATTGTTGGTGAATGGTTATAATGTTCTGCAGCAGATCGACGTCATGCAGGACGCCGGCGACAGTCACATTGTTGCCTAACAGATCGACCAGAGAGATGGTATTTCCCTCAATGCGCAAATGGCAAACATGCTCGCAAAGCAGGCGTTGTTCGCCGTCCGCCGTCGTCTGATAAGCCGTGGACAGGCACATACTAAATTTCCTCCAGCGCAGCGGCCAGTTTGGCGTTGCCTTCGGCGAAAGCGGAACGCGCCGCCGCCACCTTGCCGGCCGCCGCAGTCTTGCCCTGCGCGCGCAGATTGTCCTCTAATTCTCTCAGTTCGGCCTCATGCTGCCGGTTGTGATCCGCCGCATATTTCAATAAGGCCCTGGAGAGAGCCGGGTCATTCGCCTCGCGGCCCTGCCCGCTTGGCGGAGGGGATAAATCTTCGTCTGTGTGCGGATGCTCGTGCGCGTGTGCATGCTCGTGTTCGTGTGTGTGAGCGTGAGTGTGAGTGTGAGTGTGAGTGTGCGGGTGCGCGTGTTCGTGCAGATCATCGTGCGCATGATCGTGCAGGTGCTCGTGTTCGTGTTCGTGTTCGAGTGACATACTGTAGACCCTTCCTCTTGCCGACAGCGTAGAACAACATTACCTTCGGCATCGCCATGTCGTCATCGTCGTATACTTTATATAATTTATATGCTTTACTTTAGGAAAGAGAGGGGAAGAAATAGAAAAGAGAGTTCTCGTCTCACTCTTTCCTCTTTCCTATCCACTCTTTCCTCCTTTTTCATAGGCAATTTAGAAAACAGACACCATAGGCAATAGTTCGACGCGGCGGGCAAAAATCCTTTTTCCATAAATTTGGAAGGTATGGCGTCGTTAGAATATTTTTCACCATATTAGCAAACAAATGTTCGCCAAGGTCTTGTATTTCTTCTTCTCCTGTTGTATGATATTCTGGCGGTATATTTGACGCAGGGAGGCGAGTATGGAATTTCAACTGCAAGCGCCTTACGGCATGTCCGGCGATCAGCCTCAGGCCGTGGAAAAACTGCTGCAGGGCGTGCTGGAAGGGCGCCGGCACCAGACGCTGCTGGGAGTGACCGGTTCCGGTAAAACTTTTACGATGGCCAATATTATCGCCCGCCTGAATCGGCCGGCTCTGGTGCTTGCCCATAACAAGACGCTGGCCGGTCAGCTCTACGGGGAATTCCGCGAATTTTTCCCCCACAATTCTGTGGAATATTTTGTAAGTTATTATGATTATTACCAACCGGAAGCCTATGTGCCTTCCAGCGACATCTATATTGAAAAAGACGCCTCCGTGAACGAAGAAATAGAGAAACTGCGCCACTCGGCTACCGCCGCCCTCTTTGAGCGCCGGGACGTTATCGTCGTCGCCAGTGTTTCCTGCATTTACGGTCTCGGTTCGCCGGATGAATACCGCGACATGGTGCTTTCGCTCCGCCAGGGGCAGGAAATCGACCGCAACGCCATCCTGCGCCGTCTCGTGGAGATTCAGTACGACCGCAACGATGCTTCGTTTTCCCGCGGCACATTCCGGGCGCGCGGCGACACGGTGGAGATTTGCCCGGCCGGGTCAAGCGAAGAGGCGATTCGGGTGGAGATGTTCGGTGACGAAATAGAACATCTGTATGAAATCAATATTCTGACGGGGGAAATATTGTCCGAACGCCGGCATGTCTCTGTTTTTCCGAACTCGCACTATGTGACGGAGCGGAGTAAAGTACTCGCGGCCGTGGAAAATATCGAGGCCGAACTGGAGGAACGTCTGGCCGAACTACAGCGGGAAAACAAGCTGCTGGAAGCGCAGCGCCTGGAACAGCGCACGCGCTACGATGTGGAAATGCTGCGCGAAATGGGTTTTTGCAACGGGATTGAAAACTACTCCCGCCACATCACTTTTCGCCGGCCCGGCGAAACGCCGTACACCTTGCTCCATTTTTTCCCGCGTGATTTTCTCCTCTTCGTTGACGAATCGCATCAGACGCTGCCGCAGGTGCGGGCCATGTACGTCGGCGACCAGTCGCGCAAAACGACGCTTGTGCAGTACGGCTTCCGCCTGCCCTCTGCCTTGGACAACCGGCCCCTGCGCTTTGAGGAATTCGACCTGATGACGCCGCAGCGCATCTATTTGAGCGCGACGCCGGGCCCCTACGAACTGGAACACTGCCCGGAAGTGGTCGAACAAATCATCCGTCCGACCGGGCTGCTGGATCCCGTGGTAGAGGTGTGGCCGTCCGCCGGGCAGATCGACCATTTGCTCGGGGAAATCCGCCGCCGCATCGCCCGCAACGAGCGCACGCTGGTGACGACGCTGACCAAGCGCATGGCCGAAGATCTGACCGACTATTTGAAGCAGCTCAATATTAAAGTGCGTTATTTACATTCCGATATCGCCACGCTGGAACGTCTGCAAATCCTGCAGGAACTGCGCCGGGGCCAGATCGACGTACTTGTGGGCATCAACTTGCTGCGGGAAGGACTCGACCTGCCGGAGGTCTCGCTCGTCGCCATCCTGGACGCCGACAAAGAAGGTTTTCTGCGGGCTGAACGCTCGCTGATCCAGACCATCGGTCGCGCGGCCCGCAATGTGGAGGGCAAAGTACTCATGTACGCCGACACGATGACCGCCTCCATGCAGGCGGCTATCGGCGAGACGGAACGCCGCCGCCGCCTCCAGGAAGCATATAACGGCCTGTTCGGGATAACGCCCCAGACTATCCGCAAAAACCTGCGCGAGATGCCCGAAGCGACGATGGTGGCGGAGGAACCGGCCGTCTATGTGACCAAGGGCCAAAAAATGACGCGGAGCGAAAAAGAGAAATTCATCAAAAAACTGGAAAAAGACATGCGCGCCGCCGCGAAAGACCTGGATTTTGAACGGGCCGCCGAATTGCGGGACGCTATCATCGAACTGAGGGGCTGAACATGGAGCAGGAATTCATCAAAGTACGCGGCGCTCGCGTCCATAACCTGAAAAATATCGACGTCGATATTCCCCGCAACAAGCTGGTCGTCATCACGGGTCTGTCCGGCTCCGGGAAATCTTCCCTCGCTTTCGACACGATTTACGCCGAAGGGCAGCGCCGCTACGTCGAGTCGCTTTCGGCCTACGCCCGCCAGTTTTTGGGCCAGATGAACAAACCGGACGTCGATTATATCGAAGGTCTGTCGCCGGCCATTTCCATCGACCAGAAAACGACGAGCAAGAACCCGCGTTCCACGGTCGGCACCGTGACGGAAGTTTACGATTACCTGCGCCTGCTCTATGCCCGCGTCGGGCATCCCCACTGCCCCCGCTGCGGTAAACCGATTACGCGCCAGACGGTGCAGCAGATGACCGATCAGGTGCTGGAACTCACGCCGGGGTCGCGCGTTCAGATCCTGGCGCCCGTGGTGCGCGGCCAGAAGGGAGAACAGGCCAAAGTGCTGGACATGGTCAAGCGCAACGGTTACACCCGCCTGCGTGTCGATGGGGAAATGCGGGGAGCGGACGAAGAGATCCGGTTGGCAAAAAACAAGAAACATAGTATTGAAGTGATCATCGATCGACTCCGGGTGAAGGCGGAAACGCGCCCGCGCCTGGCCGAATCTCTGGAGACGGCGCTGCGGCTGGGGGAAGGACTCGTCCTCGTGGACACGGGGCAGGAGGATGTGCTGTTCAGCGAAAATTTTGCCTGCCCGGACTGCGGCGTCGCCCTGGAAGAACTCTCCCCCCGCAGTTTTTCCTTCAACAGCCCCTTCGGGGCCTGCCCGGACTGCACGGGGTTGGGGGCCAGTCTGGAGGCCGATATCGACCTTATTATCCCGGACAGGAGCATGAGCCTGAACGAAGGAGCCATAGTGCCCTGGGCCCATTCTTCCGCTGATTATTACCGGCACATACTGGCCGAAGTGGCCAAGGCCGAGGGCTTTAGTCTGGACACGCCGCTGAATCGCCTGACGAAGGCGCAGTGGCAGGCGCTGGTTTACGGCTCGGCCAAGGAAATAGTTTTTTCCTATTCCAATATCTTTGAGGAGCGCAAAGTCTGGCGAGCGCCGTTTGAAGGGTTGGTTCGCTATTTTAACCGCCGCTACCGCGATTCTGCCTCCGAATATGTCAAAAACGAGCTAATGAACTACATGGTGAACAAACCATGCCAGACCTGCGGCGGCAAACGTCTGCGCCCCGAGGTGCTGGCCGTGACTGTGGGCGGACTGTCGATTGAGGAACTGACTCGCCAGACTGTAAAACAAAACCTGGATTTTTTTGCTGCTCTGGCCCTGACGGCCAAGGAAAAGACCATCGCCCACCAAGTGCTGAAGGAAATCACGGCCCGGCTCGGCTTTCTCGTCAACGTCGGCCTGGATTACCTGACCCTGGGGCGGGCGGCCGGGTCGCTTTCCGGCGGCGAGGCCCAGCGCATTCGCCTGGCCACCCAGATCGGCTCAGGCCTGACCGGCGTACTCTACGTCCTGGACGAGCCGAGCATCGGCCTGCACCAGCGCGACAACGCGCGCCTGCTCAGCACGCTGGCCCAGCTGCGCGACCAGGGCAACACGCTGCTCGTCGTCGAACACGACGAAGACACGATGTACCACGCCGACCATATCATTGATATCGGCCCGGCGGCCGGTCTGCACGGGGGCCTGGTCGTGGCTCAGGGTACGCCGGAGCAAATCCGCTCATGCCCGGATTCGATTACCGGACAATACCTGCGCGGCGACAAAAGTATCGCCGTGCCGACGGCGCGCCGCCCGTCAAATGGTAAATGGCTGCGAGTACTCGGCGCGGCGGAGCATAATCTGCACGCGATTGACGCTGCTTTTCCGCTCGGATCGTTCATCTGTGTCACCGGAGTTTCCGGCTCCGGCAAGAGTACGCTGGTGAATGAAGTGCTGTACAAGGCTCTGCTGGCGGAACTGCGCATCAGCCATAAAGTGCGGCCCGGCCGCTATGCGCGCCTGGAAGGGCTGGAGTACGTGGACAAGGTGGTCGCGGTCGATCAGTCGCCCATCGGGCGGACGCCGCGTTCGAATCCCGCCACTTACACCGGCGTGTTTGACCTGATCCGCACGCTTTTTGCTCAGACGCAGGAGGCGCGCCTGCGCGGCTACAAACCCGGCCGCTTCAGTTTCAAGGTCAAGGGCGGGCGCTGCGAGGCCTGCCACGGCGACGGCATCATCAAGATTGAGATGCATTTTCTCCCGGACGTGTACGTGCCCTGCGAAGTATGCGGCGGCAAGCGCTACAACCGCGAGAGCCTGGAAATAGCCTTCAAGGGGAAGAATATCGCTCAGGTGCTTGATATGACGGTGGACGAGGCGGTGGATATTTTTGCCGCCATCCCGAAAATCGCCCGCAAAATGGAGACGCTGCGCGACGTGGGCCTCGGCTACATCCGCCTGGGCCAACCGGCGACGACGCTTTCCGGCGGCGAGGCCCAGCGGATCAAGCTGGCGACTTACCTCTCCCGCCGCAGCACGGGTAAAACACTGTTTATCCTGGATGAACCGACGACCGGCCTGCATATCGCCGACGTGGCCAAACTGCTTGAGGTGCTGCACCGCTTTGTGGACGCGGGCGACACGGTGCTGGTGATCGAGCATAACCTGGACGTGATTAAAACGGCCGATTACCTGATCGATCTCGGCCCGGAGGGCGGGAACCGCGGCGGGCATATTGTGGCTTGCGGTACGCCGGAAGCGGTGACGGAGTGCCCGGACTCGTATACGGGCCAATTTTTGCGCCGCCGGCTGGGGCGTGACTTGGCCCCATGAGAATACTACCTTTTCTAGCCGCCGCGGCGATCTTTTTTCTTGGTTTCTGGCTGGTCTACCGGCGCAATAAAGCCAGTATCGTCGCCGGCGCTTTCTTTGCTTCGTTTGTCCTGGCGCTGCTGCTGGCCTGGTTCTTCGGTTCGGCGGCCGCGTCCGAACATTGGCTGGCCCGTCTCTCCTTCGGCGCCATGTTTTTCGCCCTTCTCTTTGTCCTCTCCTTCGGCGCTTATTTCCTGGTCGTCCTCCTCTTGCTGAATGCCCGCGTCGTTTTACGGCGGGAAAAAAGAACTCTGGCCAACAGTCTCACGCTGCTGGCCGCCTGCGCCCTCGTCGTCCTGCTGGCCGTCGCTTCCTTCATGCGCGGCGATCGCCCGTTATGGCTGCAAACGCTCTGGAGCGGGATGATCTGTCTGGGGATTTTCTATTGTGCCCATGTACTCGCTTTTTTGACTGCGCTGACCCTGTTCAACCTGGCCCGGCCGCGCGGGGACAAGGATTATATCATCGTCCTTGGCTGCGGCCTGAAAGGAGGGGCAGTCTCCCCGCTGCTGGCGGAGCGGGTGCGACGGGCGCTGGTTTGCGCTCGCCTTCAAGTGCGCCGGGGCGGGAAAAAACCCCTGCTCGTCATGTCCGGCGGACAGGGGCCCGATGAATCGCGTTCCGAGGCGGCAGCGATGAAAGAATTCGCTTTGGCTCAGGGTTGCTGCGCCGACTATATCTTGACGGAGGATCGCTCCGTCAACACCGAGGAAAACATGCGTTTTTCCAAACAAATTATCGAAAAGCAGGCCGGCGGCGGTTCACAGGCCTGCATGTTTGTTACCAGTAATTACCATTTATTGCGGGCAGCGCATTACGCCCGGCAGGCCGGCCTGGGGACGGAAGGCGCCGGGGCCAAAACGGCCTGGTACTATGTGCCCAACGCCGTGATGCGCGAGTACATCGCCTTTTTATCCCTGCACAAGGGCAAGTGCATCGCCGTGGCCGCAGTCGCTTTTGCGCTCGGTCTCGCTTTTCCCCGTTTGCCGCTGCACCTGGCCCGGATTTTCCTGATCTAGTGGGCGCTTTATGGCTTCGTCTTTTCTGCCCCGGTTTTTCCGCCGCCGATCCGGCCGCGCGGCTGCGCTGCGGGCAGCTGGCCGGCATTACGGGCATCGGGGTCAACGGTCTGCTCTGCGCGCTGAAACTGCTGGTCGGAGTGCCGGCCGGCAGTATTGCCGTAGTGGCGGACGGTTTGAATAACCTGACCGACGCCGCCGCCTCTCTGGTGACTTTTATCGGCTTCAAACTTGCCGCCGCGCCGAGCGATCGCGAGCATCCCTACGGCCACGCGCGCATCGAATACCTGGCCGGACTTTTCACCGCCGCCATGATACTGCTCTTGGGGGGCAAACTGCTCTTCGTCGCGGGAGAAAATATCCTGCGTCCGCAACCGGTCGCCGTCAGCCCCCTGCTGGCCGGCGCGCTTATTTTTTCCCTGGCCGCAAAATTATGGCTGACCTTTTTTTATTACCGCCTGGCCGATCTCATCGCCTCCGACACTCTGCGCGCCGCCGGAGCGGACAGTCGGAGCGACGTCGCCGCCACGGGGCAGATCTTGCTCGGTTTCTTGCTTGGCCGCCTGACCGGCCTGAACCTGGACGGCTGGCTGGGGGCCGTCGTCGCCCTGTTCATCATGTACTCCGGTCTGAAATTGATCCGGGAAACCGGCAGCCCGCTACTGGGTCGGGCCCCCGCCCCTGCTCTGGTCGAGGCCATCCGAACCTTGGTTCTTTCTCCGCCCGAAGTGCTGGGTCTGCACGATCTCGTGGTGCATGACTACGGGCCGGGCCGTCTGCTCGCTTCCGTCCATGCGGAACTGGACGTGAAAAACGAATTCCTGCACTGCCATGAAATAATTGACGCCATCGAACTGGAGGCCGGCGCCCGTCTGGGCGTCTGCCTGGTCATTCACCCCGATCCCGTGGACACGGACGACCCGCTCACGCGCGCGCTGCGGGCCGAATTGACGGATCTGACAGCCCGGATGCCCGGGGTCGTCGGTATACATGATCTGCGCCTGATTCGGGGCGCCCATCTCACCAAGGTGGTTTTCGACGTGGTGCTGGCACACGGAGCCGCCGCCTCCCGGCGGGCGGACGTCCAGCGGGAACTGACGGAAGCGCTCCGGGCCAAGAATCCCGGCTATTGTGCGGTGATCACCTTTGAAACTGATCTCACCGGCGCTTGAGCGGACTGGGATTCAATTTGCCAGGCCAGCGCGCGTTCCAGCAGACTGCGGTAAGGGGTGCCTATTTCCTCTCGGCCGGAACGGAAAAAACGCACCGCCCCGCCACCGCTTCCCTTGAGACCACCCGCCTGGGCGAGCGTCCCGGCCAAGTGGCGCACGGTGCCGGCGTTGCCGTCAATGACGGCGGCTTCCGGCATGAGAGCGCGGAACTGCGCTTGGTAAAAAGGAAAATGCGTACAACCCAGGACGACCGTCGTGTAGCGGGTCAAATCCAAATCCGCGCTGGCCGCGCGCAAGTAGGGCAACGCCGCGTCGCCGAACAGTCCCCGCTCGGCGTAGGTCACGAGTTCCGGCAGCGGCAGCGAGTCAACCACGTCTGCGGCGTGCAGGCTATCGACCAAGTTGTGATATTTTTCCAGGCGCAATGTGAGCGGCGTCGCCGCCACGAGGATACGGCCGTTTTTTTTGGCGACCAGAGCCGGTTTGACTGCCGGTTCCATTCCCAGCACCGGGAAGGCGAAGCGTCGGCGCAAGGGGCCTATGGCCGCGCCGGTGGCCGTATTGCAAGCCACGACCAGAGCCCGCACGCCGCAGAGGGCCAGAAAATCCGCCGCGGCCAGCGCGTATGCCTGCACCTCGGCCGGGGAATGCAGACCGTAGGGGACATGGTCGGCATCCGCGTAATAATAATAATCCTCCCGAGGCAGTAACTGCAGCGCCTCCGCCAGCAATGTCAGTCCACCCAGACCCGAGTCGAGAATACCGATACACATTTGGCGATAATTTCAGCGTTTTGAGAATTGCGGCGCTTTGCGGGCTTTTTTCAGGCCGTACTTGCGGCGCTCTTTCATGCGCGGATCACGGGTGAGAAATCCCGCCCGTTTCAGCGCCGGGCGCAACGCTTCGTCCGATTTGGTCAGCGCGCGGGCGATGCCCAGGCGTAAGGCGCCGGCCTGACCGGTCGTGCCCCCGCCGTGGACGCGGGCGAGGACGTCATACTTGCCCAGTGTCTCGGTAATTTCCAGTGGTTGGCGCACTATCATTTCCAGCGTTTTCTTGCCAAAATACTCCGCCATATCGCGCTCGTTGATCGTACAGCGGCCTTCGCCGGCCACAAGCCGGACGCGGGCCACCGCGTTTTTACGCCGGCCGGTGCCGTAATATTGCAGTTGCATCGCCATTTTTTCCCTCCTTACTTCATGATCCAAGCTTCGGGCTTCTGGGCCTGATGCGGATGGATCGGGCCGGCATAGACTTTCAGTTTCCGATACAGGGCCGCGCCCAGTTTATTATGCGGCAGCATACCTTTGACGGCGTGTTCCATAGCCCTTTGCGGGCGCTGGAGCATCAGTTTTTTATATGTCATTGATTTCAGGCCGCCCGGATACCCGGAATGCCAGCGATAAAGTTTTTGCTCCGGCTTGTTGCCGGTCAAAACCGCCTTCGCCGCGTTGACGACAATAACAAAATCCCCCGCGTCCACATTGGGCGTATAAATAGGTTTATGCTTGCCGCGCAGCAAACGGGCCGCTTCCGTCGCCACCCGGCCGAGCGCTATGCCCTCGGCGTCTATGACGTACCATTTGCGCTCCGTTTCGCCTGCTTTGGCAAATTGCGTGGTCATCCTTGCTTCCTCCCTTGTCCATTTCTAAAACCCGCCTCTTCCCACTCGTTCGGCGCCAAATCCGGGAAAATCTCGCTGGGCCGCCGCGCCCCATACTCGACATACGTAAGCGTCAGGCCCCGCGGATGCACGGTCATGCCGGCGCCGGCCCGACGGCCCTCCGCCAGCGCGGCCGCGGCGACCGCCGGCGTCGTCTTGCCCTTGCCGACGGATATGAGCGTCCCCGCGATAATACGCACCATATTGTACAAAAACCCGTCGCCGACGCATACGATGCGAACCAGTCCGTCCGCCGCCGTCACGCGGCAATGATACAATGTGCGGACAAAACGGCGGGCTGTGGCGCCGGCTGCGGCAAAGGCGCGAAAATCATGCGTCCCCTGAAAAAACTCCGCCGCGCGCCGCATATTTTCCGCCGCCAGCGGAACCGGTTCGTGCAGCCGGTAAAGCCGGCAAAAAACATCCTGAATCCGCGTATTGTCGATTAAATAATCATAGCGTTTCCAGCGCGCGTCCCGCCGGGCGTTAAAATCCTCCGCCGTTCGCTCGGCCTTCAGGACGCGAATATCCCGCGGCAAGAGGTTATTCATGGCGCGGGGCAGGTTGGCCGCCGGGATCAGGGCCTCCGTCTTCAGGCTGACGACCTGTCCCGCGGCGTGAACACCGGCATCCGTTCGCCCGGCCGGCACGAGGCGGACATCTTCTCGAAACAATTTCCGCCAGGCCAGCTCCACTTCACCCTGTACCGTCCGCCCCCGTTCCGGCGGCTGGTACTGAAAACCGTGGTAATCAGTTCCGTCGTAAGACAGAACAAGCGCCATCCCGCCCATGCCTCAGTCCGCTACCATCTCCACAAGAACCATCTGGGCGGCGTCGCCGCGCCGGAAACCCTTGCGGATAATACGCGTGTAACCGCCCTGCCTCTCGCTGAATTTCGGCGCCAGTTCGTCAAACAGATATTTGACGACGTCCTCCTCCAGCAAGAATCTGAGCGCTTGCCTTCTGGCCGCCAGATCGCCTTTCTTGCCCAGCGTTATCATTTTTTCCGCAAAAGCGTTCAATTCTTTGGCCCGGGCTTCCGTAGTCTCAATCCGCCCGTGCTTCAGCAGAGAAGTGACGATATTTCTCAGCAGCGCCTTGCGCCGGCCCATATTCGCCCCCAATTTACGATACGGCAATCCTGTTCCCCCCTTCCCGATGAATTACTCAGTCCTCCGTCGTGCGAAAACTCAGCCCCAGATCTTGTAATTTGTGCTCAACTTCTTCCAAGGATTTTTTTCCCAGATTACGCACCTTGATCATATCATCCTGCGTCTTTTGGGTCAATTCTTCCACCGTGTTGATAGCCGCCCGCTTGAGGCAGTTATAGGAGCGCACGGACAAATCAAGCTCCTCAATCGTCATCTCCATAACCTTGTCTTTTTCATCCTCCACCGGGTCGGGTTTAATCTCCACTCCCGGCAGATTATCAGACAAATCGAGGAACATCCGCAGGCGATCCGTCAGTATTTTGGCCGCCAGTCCGGTGGCTTCCTCCGGCGTTATACTGCCGTTGGACCAGACATCCAGGGTCAGGCGGTCGAAATCGGTGACCATCCCGACCCGTGTGTCTTCCACCTGATAGTTCACTTTATATATAGGCGTGAAAATGGCGTCTACCGGAATCACCCCGATTCCATATTCCGGCTTTTTATTTTTTTCCGCCGGCAAATATCCGCGCGAACGTTCCACGGTCATCTCAATAAACAGGCGTCCGTCCTTATCCAGCGTCGCGATTTTCAGATCAGGGTTCAATATATCCAGATCAGAGCCGGCAATGATGTCTCCGGCCGTCACCACCCCTTCGCCCTCACATTCCAGATGGAGAAAGCGCATCTCGTCCGTGTGCCCCTTGAGCGCCAGCGACTTGATATTCAGAATGATTTCCGTCACGTCTTCCAGCACGCCGGGAATAGTGGAAAACTCATGCAGTACGCCTTCTATTTTTACGGAGGTCACCGCCGAGCCGGGTAAAGACGATAACAGTATCCGCCGCAGAGAATTGCCCAGAGTGATGCCATAGCCACGTTCCAGCGGCTCGATCACGAACCGCGCGTAAGTGTTGTCTTCCGCTCGCTCAACGACCTCGATCGTGGGATTCGTTATTTTACTGGGGTTATTGAGTTCCAACAAGCGATTGCACCTTCTTTCCGGGAGATTAATCAGCGTGAATATTTCTCAACTATGAGGTGTTCTTCAATCGGCGCCTGAATATCTTCGCGATTGGGAAGCGCCAGCACCGTGCCGCTGGCTTTCGCGGTATCCACGCTCAACCAGGCCGGCGCCTGCCGATCGCGCAGCGCTTCCGTCAGTTCCTTGACCCGGTTGTTGCCCCGGCTCGATTCTTTGAAGGTAATAACTTCGCCGACTTCCACCAGGTAAGACGGAATATCGACCCGCTTGCCGTTAAGGGTTATATGCCCGTGCGTCACCATCTGGCGCGCTTCCGCCCGGGAAGCGGCAAAGCCCAGCCGGAAGACCACATTATCCAGGCGGCGTTCCAAGAGGCGCAGCAGATTCTCGCCCGTCATACCCCTTTGCCGGCTGGCCGTAGTAAAATAGTTGCGAAACTGTTTCTCCAAAACGCCGTACATACGGCGCACTTTTTGTTTCTCCCTGAGCTGCAGACTGTATTCAGTCGGTTTGCGGCCCCGGCCCTGCGCGTGGGCGCCGGGGGGAAACTGCCCGCGCTTCCGTTCCATCGCGCATTTGCCGGAATAGCAGCGATCACCTTTTAAGAACAGTTTCTGGCTTTCCCGCCGGCACAACCGACAAACAGCGTCAGTATATTTAGCCATTCTTACACCTCCTGGCAGCGTTCATTTATACCCATTTATACCCTTCTCCGTTTCGGCGGCCGGCAGCCGTTATGCGGCACGGGGGTTACGTCGCGAATCAGGCTCACTTCCAGCCCCGCCGCCTGCAAGGCGCGAATAGCCGCTTCCCGCCCGGCGCCCGGCCCCTTCACATAACACTCGACTATTTTCAGCCCGTGCTCCATCGCGGTCTTCGCCGCCGTTTCCGCCGCCATCTGCGCGGCAAAAGGCGTGCTTTTCCGGGAACCCTTAAAGTTGAGGGCGCCGGCGCTGGACCAGGAGAGGGTATTGCCGCCCGTATCCGTTATCGTGACAATCGTGTTGTTAAACGTCGATTTGATATGGGCCACGCCGCTCTCAATATTCTTTTTCTCTCTTCTCCGTGTGCGGACGACTCTGCGCGCCATGTTTTACCTCCCTGTTTACTTTTTCCGGCCGCCGACCGTGCGCGACGGGCCCTTACGCGTGCGGGCGTTGTTTTTGGTGTTCTGCCCCCGCACCGGCAGCCCGCGCCGATGCCGCAGACCGCGATAGCAGCCTATCTCCATCAGGCGTTTGATATTGAGCGATACTTCCCGGCGCAGATCGCCCTCTACCTTGTAGGCCTTGTCAATTGTTTCCCTGATACGGCCGACTTCGTCGTCCGTCAGGTCTTTGACGCGCGTATCGGGATTAATCCCGGCCTGGGATAGAATTTTGTTCGACTGGGCCCGGCCTATTCCGTAGATATAAGTCAAAGATATTTCCACTCTCTTGTCTCGCGGTATGTCCACACCGGCGATACGTGCCATACTGAATAAACCTCCTTTTTTTATCCCTGACGCTGTTTATGCTTGGGATTTTCACAGATTACCATAACTTTACCGTGTCGCTTGATTATTTTGCATTTTTCGCAAATCGGTTTGACGGAAGGCCGGACTTTCATTGATCATCACCTCATAATTCGTTCATCTTACTTGAATCTGTATACGATGCGTCCGCGCGTCAGATCGTAAGGCGATAATTCCACTGTGACCCGATCGCCGGGCAAAATACGGATAAAATGCATCCTTATTTTACCAGATACATGCGCGAGTACTTTGTGCCCGTTCGGCAGTTCCACCGTGAACATCGCGTTGGGCAACGGCTCCAGCACCTTGCCTTCTACTTCTATGACGTCTTCTTTGGCCATGCTTTTCCCCCCTTTGTGCAGCCGGTAGTTCCCTATACTTTCGTCAATATCTCAGGGCCATTGTCGGTAATGGCCACTGTGTGCTCGAAATGGGCCGACGGGCGTCGATCCACCGTTACGACCGTCCAGTGATCGCTGAGCTTCTCCACCTGATACCCGCCCAGATTCACCATCGGTTCGATCGCGAGAACCATCCCCCGCGTCAGCCTCGGTCCCCTGCCTGGTCTGCCAAAGTTGGGTACTTTAGGGTCTTCGTGCATTTGCCGGCCGATGCCGTGTCCCACATATTCCCGCACGACGGACATACCGTTTTTTTCTACATAAACCTGTATGGCGCTGGAAATATCAAAAAGACGTTTTGTTGTTTCGGCCTGGGCAATCGCCAGCGCCAGCGCCTGGGAGCAGACTTCAATCAGCTGCTGCCGTTCGGGCTCGATATCGCCCACCGGCAACGTTACGGCCGCATCCCCGCAGTACCCGTTCAGGTAGGCGCCGCAGTCTATGCTGATAATATCGCCTTCACGCAGTTTGCGGGCGCCGGGGAGGCCGTGTACCACTTCTTCATTGATCGAAGTGCAGAGCGTGGCGGGAAATCCGTCATAGCCCTTGAAGGCCGGCTTCGCTCCGCATTTAGTGATATAGTCCTCGGCCGCTTGATCCAGTTCGCCGGTCGTCACGCCGGCCCGCACCATCCCGCGCAGCATCTCCAGCGTCTCGCCCACCACGGCGCCGGCTCGGCGCATCAATTGAATTTGCTCCCTGTTTTTCAGCTCAATCATAGCTCACTCAAAAACGGCGCAAATCGCCTGGAAAACACTTTCCGGGTCGGCGGCGCCGGGAATCTGCCGCAAGAGTCCCGCCTGGCTGTAATAAGCGATAAGCGGCTGTGTCTGTTTTTGGTAAACATCGAGCCGGTTACGCGCGGTGGCGATACTATCGTCCCCCCGCTGATACAATTCCCCGCCGCACTTGTCACAGAGTCCCGCCCGCACCGGCGGCCTGTTGGCGATATGGTAGGTCGCGGCGCACCGGCGGCACACCCGCCGGCCGGTCAAACGCTCGATGAGGGCTTCGCTCCCCAGTTCGATATCCACCACCCCATTGAGCGCCACGCCCAGATCGCGCAATATACCGGCCAGCGCTTCGGCCTGAGCGATGGTGCGGGGGAATCCATCCAAGAGAAATCCTTTCCCGCAGTCGGCCCGGGCCAGCCGTTCGGCCACCGCGCCAATCGTCACATCGTCCGGCACGAGCGCGCCGCTGTCCATATAGGTTTTGGCTTGCCGCCCCATCGGCGTGGCGTCTTTGACCGCCTGGCGCAGCATGTCGCCGGTAGAGATATGAGGTATTCCATACCTGGCCGCCAGCTGTTCGGCCTGAGTTCCTTTTCCCGCCCCGGGCGGGCCCATGAGGATGATCCGCATTTCCCCTCCCTTATTTCAGGAATCCCTGATAATGCCGTTCCAGAAGCTGCGCTTCCAGCTGTTTCATCGTGTCCAGCGCCACGCTGACTAGGATCAGCAACGACGTGCCGCCGATATAGATGCCATTTATATTTGTCAGGCCGACGACAAAGCTGGGAAAGACGGCAATAATCGCCAGAAAAACGCCGCCGGCCATCGTGATGCGCCCCATTATTTTTAGCAGGTATTCCGACGTGGGGCGGCCGGGACGCAGGCCGGGGATAAAACCGCCGTTTTTCTTAATATTATCGGCCACGTCGATCGGATTAAAGGTAATCCCCGTGTAAAAATACGTAAAAAAGACGATGAGCACGCCGTAAAACAAGATCCAACCCATAGAGGCCAGAGAATCGTACAGACTGAGGCTCATGTAGCGGTTAGCGAAGGCGGCGAAACCGGAATTGGGTATCCAGCTGGCTATCGTCGTCGGCAGGGTGACGAGCGCAATGCCGAAAATAATCGGAATAACGCCGGCCTGATTCACTTTCAGCGGTATATGCGTGCTTTGGCCGCCGTAAACCTTGCGCCCCACCACCCGCTTCGTGTACTGAACGGGAATTTTGCGCTGCCCCTGCTGGATAAAGACGACCGCCACCACCATCGCTATGGCGACGACCGCCACGGCAATGAGGATGAGAATACTGATCGATTTGGCGAGATACAGCTGAACCATAGTTTTGATCCCGTCCGGCACGCCGGCGACGATACCGGCGAAAATAATCAGGGATATACCGTTGCCGATGCCTTTTTCCGTAATCTGCTCACCCAGCCACATGAGAAAAGCCGTTCCGGCAGTCAGCACCAGCGTAATCAGCAGGTAGACGGCCCAGTCCGGCGGGCCGGCCGGTACCACAATGGCGCCCTTGAAGCCCATCGTGATGCCGAACCCGTTGATAAAACCGAATACCACTGTGGCGTAACGGACATACTGCGCTATTTTCTTCCGCCCCTGTTCCCCTTCTTTTTGCAAACGCTCCAGGTAAGGAATGACGACGGTCAGCAATTGCATAATAATGGAAGCCGTGATATAGGGCATGATACTCAGCGTGAACACGGAAAAGCGTTCGAGGGAACCGCCGGAGAAGGTATTGAAGAAATCCATGATGCCGCCGGAACCGATCTGCCCTACGAGGTACTCCGTATTGATGTACGGAATGGGAATATGCGTTCCCACGCGGAAAATCAGAAGCATGAGCAAGGTGAAGATGATCTTCTTCCTGATGCTCACCGCGGCCCACGCGTCTTTCAATGTCTGGAGAATCACCTTGCGCCACCCGCCTCTACTGTACCGCCCGCAGCCGTAATCTTCTCTACTGCGGCTTTACTGGCTCTGTCCAGGCGAACGGTAAAAGATTTGCTCGTTTCGCCATTGCCGAGCAATTTTACTCCGTCCCGCTGCTTTTTGATCAGGCCGACCTCAAACAGGGCGTCAATCGTGATATCCGCGCCGGATTCAAATCTTTCCTCCAGATCGGAAATGTTGATCACCGTATACTCTTTGCCGAAGATATTCGTAAACCCGCGTTTGGGCAGCCGTCGCGTCACCGGCATCTGACCGCCCTCGAACCCCGGCCGCACTCCGCCGCCGGAGCGGGCTTTCTGTCCTTTATGCCCTTTGCCGGCCGTGTTGCCCAGTCCGGAACCGTTACCGCGCCCGAGTCTTTTGCGCGGCTTTTTCGAGCCCGGCGCCGGTTTTAATTCATGAAGCTTCATAGCGCACCCCTTTCCTTAAAATAACTCGCGGCGGACGGATCAACCCAATATTTCCGCCACAGTGCGACCGCGGAGTTTTGCCACTTCATCCTCGCGCTTCAGCGAGCGCAACCCTTCCATCGTCGCGTGCACCACGTTGTGCGGGTTGGAGGAGCCGATGGATTTCGTCAGGATATCCTTTACCCCGGCCGCTTCCAGCACCGCGCGCACCGCCCCGCCGGCGATAACGCCGGTACCGCGGGAAGCCGGCTTTAACAGCACCTGGCCCGCGCCGTACAGCCCGATGATCGGGTGCGGTATCGTCGTCCCTTTAATCGGGATGGAAATCATTTTTTTCTTCGCGTCTTCCACGCCTTTGCGGATCGCTTCCGGCACTTCCGCCGCCTTGCCCAGACCGGCCCCTACCTTACCGCCGCCGTTGCCGACCACGACCAGCACGCTGAAACTGAAACGCCGGCCGCCTTTGACAACCTTGGCCACGCGGTTAATGTCCACTACCGTCTCAATCAGTTCCGGTTTTTCCGGTTCCCTCCGGTCGTCCCGCCGGGAATCCCGCCGCGGACGCGATCCGTCCGGCCGGCCGTCCCGCCCGCCGCGTTCTCTTCTGCCAAAATCACTCGCCAAAAGTATTCCTCCTTTGCTATCGGTCTAAAACTCCAGTCCGGCTGCCCGGGCGCCTTCAGCCAACGCGGCCACCCGCCCGTGGTACAAAAAACCGCCCCGATCATACACCACTTTTGTTATTCCCTGAGCCAGCGCCTTTTGCCCGATGAGTTCGCCCACTTTTTGGGCGCCGGCAATATTGCCGCCGTCAAGGTTCGCTTCCTTAAAAGCCGAATCAAGCGAGGAGGAAGCGGCGAGCGTAACGCCGCGCTCATCGTCAATCAATTGGGCGTAGATATGGCTCAGGCTGCGGAACACCGCCAGACGCGGCCTGCTTTGCGTCCCGCTGACTTTTTTCCGCACGCTTTTGTGTTTGGGCCGGCGTAAGGCGCGGCGATCGCTTTTCTTAATCATAATGCCCCATCCTTTCAGGCGATCGGAGATTTGGCCCCGATCTTATTTTTTCCCTCCGGCTTTGCCTTCCTTGCGGCGAATCACTTCGTTCTCGTACTTGATCCCCTTACCCTTATACGGCTCCGGCGGGCGCTGCTCCCGCACGTTGGCGGCGAAAGCGCCTACTTTTTCCTTGTCGATACCCTTGACGACGATCTTATTTTGGGCCGGAACCTCGATTTCGATGCCGTCGAGAGGTTTCATTTCCACCGGATGGGACTTGCCCACCGTCAGAATAAGGTTGGAACCCGACATGGAAGCGCGGTAGCCGACGCCCACGAGTTCCAGGTTTTTGCGGAAACCGTTCGTCACCCCTTCGACCATATTGAAAAGCAGGGTTCGGGTCAGCCCGTGCAGCGAGCGGTTACGCGGCTCGTCGTTGGCCCGCGTAACGTGTACGAGGTTTTCCTCAACGGTTATTTCAATTTCCGGGCGCAATTCGCGCACGAGCGTTCCCTTGGGCCCGGTCACGGTAAAAACGTTTCCCGCCCGTTCTATCGTCACTTCAGCGGGGATCGCTATCGGTTTTCTTCCTACGCGGGACATACTGAACCTCCCTTACCAAATGTAGCAGATTACTTCGCCGCCCAGACCTTCCCTGCGCGCCTGGCGATCCGGCATGATACCCTTCGACGTGGAGATAACCGCCACGCCCAAACCGCCGAGTACCTTCGGCAATTGATCTTTTTTGGCGTACACGCGCAATCCGGGGCGGCTGATCCGCTTCATGCCGGTGATCACCCTCTTGCGTTCCGCGCCGTATTTGAGGTAAAGACGAAGAAGTCCCTGCTTGTTATCCTCAATATATTCATAGTCCCGGATGAAACCTTCCCGCTTCATCAGGTCGGCGAGCGCCTTTTTCATGCCGGAAGCCGGTACTTCCACCCTGTCGTGGTATACCATCCCGGCGTTGCGGATTCTGGTCAGGAAATCAGCGATAGGATCCGACATAGACACGGCCATTTTCCCCCTTTCTCTCTGTCACCGTCTTACCAACTGGCCTTCGTAACCCCCGGCAATTCACCCTTGTAGGCCAATTCCCGGAAGCAAACGCGGCAAAGGCCGAACTTGCGCAAATAGGCATGCGGCCGGCCGCAAATTTTACAGCGGTTATGAAAACGCACCGCGTGTTTCGGTTTGCGGGTCTGACGCACGATCATTGATGTTTTGGCCATCTTGCTCCTCCTCAGTCTTTCTCGCGGAACGGCATGCCAAAACCCTTGAGCAGCGCCCTCGCCTCAGTGTCAGTTTTGGCCGTAGTCACGAAAACAATATCCATGCCCCGAATCTTATCGATCTTGTCGTAATTTATTTCGGGAAAAATAAGCTGTTCCCTGACGCCGAGGGTATAATTGCCCCGACCGTCAAATGATTTGGCGGAAACGCCCTGAAAGTCGCGCACGCGGGGCAAGGCAATATTGAGCAGGCGATCGGCGAATTCATACATTCTTTCGCCGCGCAGCGTGACTTTCACGCCGATGGACATGCCGGCGCGCAATTTGAAACCGGCAATGGACCTCTTGGCTTTCGTGATCACAGGCTTCTGCCCCGTGATGGTCATAATATCGCTCACCGCGCCGTCGATTGCTTTCGGATTGGCGATCGCCTCGCCCAAACCGACATTGACGACGATCTTTTCCATCCGGGGCGCCTGCATAATGTTTTTGTACCCGAATTCCTTCTGCAGATTTTTCGACAGTTCATTGTAGTAAAACTCTTTTAAGCGGGCCACCAAAGCACCTCCTTTCCCGTTTTTTATTTGCGTTTATCCGGCAAGTTGTGCCCGCATTTTTTGCAGACGCGCACCTTGCCTTCGGCCGTTTGTTTCATGCTGCGGCGCGTAACGGAGTTGCATTCCGTGCAATAGAGCATGACGTTGGAGCTGGCAATCGGAGCTTCCTTATCAAGGATCCCGCCCTGGGGCAGGTCTTTGGTCGGTTTTTGGTGTTTCTTGACAATATTTACTTTTTCTATTACAATGCGGCCTTTACCCGGGTACACCGCGAGTACGCGGCCTTTTTTCCCGGCGTCCTTGCCGGATATAACCATGACCGTATCGCCGGTTTTCACATGTATTTTCTGAGCGGCGGACATTCCCTTCACCTCCGTCCGTTTTCTATAAGACTTCCGGGGCCAGGGACACTATTTTCATATAGTCCTTTTCCCGGAGTTCGCGGGCCACGGGGCCAAAAATACGCGTCCCCCGCGGGCTTTTATCGTCCTTGATGATGACGGCGGCGTTTTCGCTGAAGCGGATATAGGAACCGTCCGGCCGCTTGATTTCCTTCTTCGTCCGAACGACGACCGCTTTGACTACCTCGCCTTTTTTTACCACGCCGCCGGGCGTTGCTTCTTTGACCGCAGCGACTATTACGTCGCCGATGGAAGCGTAGCGCCGTTTAGAACCGCCCATCACGCGGATACAGAGCAGTTTTTTCGCGCCGGTGTTATCACCGACCCTTAAAGTCGTCTCTGCCTGGATCATCGGAATCCCCCGTTTCCGGCGAACAAGCGCGCCTGTCCGCCATATTGATTAGGATGTGTTAAAGCGCCACGGCCCTCTCGACTACTTTGACCAGCCGCATATATTTATCCTTGCTCAGATGGCGCATCTCCATTATCTCCACGATATCACCGGTTTTCGCTTCGTTATATTCGTCATGCGCCTTGTATTTTTTCGTGAATTTCATCGTCTTTTTGTACAGCGGATGGCTTTTCTTGGTTTCTATCGCCACAACTATTGTTTTATCCATTTTGTCACTGACGACCTTGCCGACGATCGTCTTGCGCTGCGTTCTTTCCAAAACAGGCTTCCCTCCTTTTCCCGCTCAGGCGCGCTTCAACTCGCGCTCGCGCAATACGGTCCACCCCCGCGCGATGTCTTTGCGCACCTGCCTGATGCGCATCGGATTGTCAAGCTGCCCCGTAGCTAACTGGAAACGCAGGTTAAATAATTCTGTTTTCAGCTGGTCAATCTGCTTTAGCACTTCTTCATCCGTCATATCGTGAATTTTTTTATCCTTCGCCATTGTCGCCACCTCCAGGCTCTTCCGTCCCGCCGGCCGCTTCCGTCCTGCCTGCCTCGCCCTCCTGGTCAGCCCGCAGGACAAATTTGCACTTGACCGGCAGCTTGTGGGCCGCCAGGCGCAAAGCTTCACGGGCCGTTTCCTCCGATACGCCCGCCAGTTCAAACATGACGCGATCGGGTTTGACGGCGGCCACCCAGTATTCCGGCGAACCTTTGCCGCTGCCCATGCGCGTTTCCGCCGGCTTGGCCGTGATCGGCCGATCCGGGAAAATGTTAATCCACACTTTTCCGCCGCGCTTGATATAACGCGTCATGGCGACACGGGCCGCCTCGATCTGCCTGTTCGTAACCCAGGCCGCTTCCAGCGACATAAGCCCATACTCGCCATAAACGACTTTATTGCCCCGGGCCGCCCGCCCGTTAAGTCTGGGTTTATGCTGCTTGCGGCGCTTTACCCTCGTTGGTATCAGCATTATACCCCTCCTTCCGCCTTACCGCCTTTTTTGGGCGGAAGAATCTCTCCTTTGTAAATCCACACTTTGACGCCGATCTTGCCGTAAGTGGTATTGGCCTCGGCAAAACCGTAATCGATATCGGCCCGCAAAGTATGCAGCGGCACCTTGCCCTCGTTATACCACTCCGTGCGCGCGATCTCGGCGCCGCCCAGCCGCCCGCTGCAGGAAATCTTAATCCCCTGGGCACCGGAACGCATGGTGCGCCCGACGGTCTGCTTCATCGCCCGGCGAAAAGCGATCCGTTTTTCCAATTGCTGGGCCACGCTGTCGGCCACGAGGCTGGCGTCCAGTTCCAAGCGTTTGATTTCGAGAATATTGATATTAACTTTCTTGCCGATGAGAGCCTCGAGCTCTTTGGTCAGCAGATCAACCCCCGCTCCGCCCCGACCGATGACAATACCCGGCTTGGCGGCGTGGACAAAAATCTTGACCGGATTGGCCCCGGAGGTATTGGTAGTGGCGACCCGCTCAATCTCGACCCGCGGAACGCCGGCCGAACTCAATCTCTTCATGATAAACTTACGGATTTTGATATCTTCGTGCAGCAGTTCTCCGTAATTACGATCGGCGTACCAGCGCCCTTCCCAGTTACGGATAATGCCTACGCGCAACCCGTGCGGGTTTACTTTTTGGCCCATAGACTGATTTATACCTCCCCTTTTCTGTCGCCGACGATAACCGTAATATGGCTCATGCGTTTGCGGATTCTGTCTGCGCGGCCCCGGGCCCGCGGTTGAATGCGCTTCATCGTGGGACCCTGGTCGACGAATATGCGCGTAACGTACAGGCTGCCGGGTTCCAGGTCAAGGTTGTGTTCGGCGTTAGCCACCGCCGATTTGAGTGCCTTACGCACCGGTTCTTTCGCCGTCCCGGGCACGAAACGCAGGATAGCTTCCGCTTCGTCCACTTTTTTCCCGCGGATCAAATCGACGACCAGGCGCGCTTTGCGCGGTGAAACACGTATATTTCTGGCGACCGCTTTTGCTTCCATATTTAAACACTCCCCCTCAGCGCAGACCGCTGGATTTTTCGCTGCCGGCATGACCCCGGAATGTTCTGGTCGGGACGAACTCCCCCAGCTTATGCCCGACCATATCCTCGGTGACATATACGGGAACGTGTTTGCGGCCGTCATGGATGGCGAAGGTGTGGCCAATCATCTGCGGAAATATCGTGGAGCGCCTCGACCAGGTTTTCAGCACCTGTTTGCTGCCGCTCCGGTTCATCTGTTCCACCCGGCCCAGGAGCCGTTCGTCCACATACGGACCTTTCTTTACGGATCTGCCCATTCTGAGGTCTCCTTTCGTTTATTTGCCTCTGCGTTTTATGATAAATTTATCGCTGCGGTTCTTTTTCTTCCGGGTCTTGGCGCCCAAAGCCGGCTTACCCCAGGGCGTACACGGGTTGCGCCCAATAGGGTTGCGCCCTTCGCCGCCGCCGTGCGGATGGTCGCAAGGATTCATGACGGCGCCCCGCACAGTCGGCCTTTTGCCCAGCCAGCGATTACGCCCGGCTTTGCCGATCGTGACGTTTTCATAGTCCAAGTTGCCGACCTGGCCGATGGTGGCGCGACATTCGCTGAAAATCAGGCGCATTTCCCCCGAGGGCAGACGCAAAGTGGCGTAGCGCCCCTCCTTGGCCATGAGTTGGGCCGAGCCGCCGGCACTGCGCACCAGCTGGCCGCCTTTGCCCGGTTTCATCTCAATATTGTGCACAAGCGTACCGACGGGAATATTTTTCAGCGGCAACGTGTTGCCCACCTTGATATCGGCGTCCGGGCCGCTCACGATTACCTGCCCGACTTTCAGCCCGTGCGGGGCGATAATATACGCTTTCTGCCCGTCGGCGTAATGGAGCAGGGCAATATTCGCGCTGCGGTTCGGGTCGTATTCGATGCTCGCGACCTTGGCCGGAACGCCTTCTTTATTCCGGCGAAAGTCGATCAGGCGATAGCGGCGCTTATGGCCGCCGCCCTTGTGCCGCACCGTCAGTTTGCCCAGGTTGTTGCGGCCGCCCTTGCTCGTTAGCGGGCGGAGCAGCGAACGCTCCGGCTCGGTTCGCGTGATTTCCTCATAGGTCAAGACCGTCATTTGCCTGCGTCCGGGCGAAGTCGGCTTGAATTTTCTGATCGGCATGTTCTTCCCTCCTAGCCGGCTGTATTATAATCCGGCAAATCCTTCTATTTTATGCCCCTCAAGCAGCGTGACGACGGCTTTTTTCCGCGCCGAGGTCATTCCGGCCGAACGGCCCACTTTTTTCAACTTGCCTTTCACATTCAGCGTCCGCACTTCAATAACGCTGACCTTAAACATTTTTTCCACGGCGTGTTTAATTTCAATTTTATTGGCGGCGGGCTCCACCCAGAAACTGTATTTGTTTTGCTCCAGCAACCCGACGGATTTCTCCGAAATGACGGGGCGTATCAAAACATCACGCGCGTCACGCATTGCCAAGCACCTCCTCAGTCCGGACGATAGCGTCTTTGGTAAAAATAAGGACGTCGTGTTTCAGCACGTCGAGAATATTCAAGCTTTCGGCGCGAACGGTTCCGACAGCGGGCAGGTTGCGCGCGGAAAGGCGGACATTATCCGCTCTCCCGTCCAGCACGAGCAGGGCTTTCACCGTGACGCCCAAGGCGCCGAGTACCTGGAGCATATCTTTCGTCCGCGGGGTCTCAAAGGTGAGTTTATCAACAATAATGCAGTTGCCTTCGCGCAGTTTACCGGAGAGCGCCGAGCAAAGCGCCAGCCGCTTCACTTTCCGGGGCAGGGCTTTACGATAGCTGCGCGGTTTGGGGCCGAAGATAACCCCGCCCCCGCGCCAGAGCGGCGAACGGGACGTACCGGCGCGGGCGCGGCCCGTGCCTTTTTGCCGCCAGGGTTTGCGGCCGCCGCCGCGCACTTCGCTGCGTCCGAGCGTGGAATGAGTGCCCTGGCGCGCGTTGGCGCGCTGGGCCTCCGCCGCAGTATGCATAACGACCGTATTTGGCTCGACGCCAAAAATTTCTGCACTGATTTCAATTTCTTCCACCGGTTCGCCGGCTATGTTCACAACCTGTACCTTAGGCATAGCGATTTCCCCCTTTCTTCCGGATTGATTCAAACGGTTTTAACCGATGTTCTAATAATGAGCAGACTCTTTTTCGCTCCGGGCACGGGCCCCTTGAGCAAAAGCAGGTTGTTATCCGCATCCACGCGGACGACCTCAAGGTTTTGCACCGTAACGCGCTCCCCGCCCTTGCGCCCGGGCAATTTTCTTCCCTTGAATACACGGGCAGGTCCTTTCGCTCCCATCGAACCTGTGCGGTGATGGTATTTGGAACCATGCCCCATCGGGCCGCGGCGGCCGCCATGCCGCTGGTGCATCCCGCTGAAGCCTTTGCCCTTGGATGTCCCTGTCACATCCACCTTATCCCCGACGGCAAAAATATCCGCCTTAATCTCCTGCCCGATCGTATAAGATTCGGCGTTTTCCGCGCGAAACTCCCGCACAAAACGCAGCGGTTTGATCTTGGCCTTGGTGAATTGCCCCAGTAAGGGTTTCGAGAGCAAGTTGGGGCGCAATTCCTCGAAACCGACCCGCACGGCGTTATAGCCGTCCGTGGCAATGGTTTTGCGCTGCAAGACGACACAGGGCCCGGCCTGGATTGCCGTGACCGGCAAAATCCGTCCGTCTGCCGTGAAGATCTGTGTCATTCCCACCTTACGGCCCAGAATTCCTTTTGACATGACGCCACCTCCTGAACGCTCTGCAGTACAGATCCGACTGTACAAGAACGTTGTAAAATTTATAATTTTATTATAATTTTATCTCAATTTCCACTCCGGACGGCAAATCAAGGCGCAGCAACGCTTCTACTGTTTTAGGCGTAGGGTCGATGATAATCAGCCGTTTGTGGGTTCTCATCTCGAATTGCTCGCGCGAGTCCTTGTTGACGTGAGGCGAACGCAGGATTGTGTAAACGCTTTTTTCCGTCGGCAGGGGGATCGGGCCGTTGAAAGCGGCGCCCGTCCGGCGGGCTGTATCAATGATGCGCTCCGCCGATTGATCAAGCGCTTTATGGTCGTACGCTTTCAAGCGGATTCGTATCTTCTGATTTTGACTCATACCATCCTCATTCCTTATATGAAAACAGCGGCGGCCGACGGGAGCTTACTCCCGCCGCCGTCGCTTCCGTTATTACTCTATTACCTTGGCTACGACGCCGGAGCCGACCGTGCGCCCGCCTTCGCGAATAGCGAAGCGCAATCCTTCTTCCATCGCGATGGGGGTGATGAGTTCGCACTCGATTGTCGTGTTATCGCCCGGCATGACCATCTCCGTACCTTCCGGCAATTTAATCACTCCGGTCACGTCGGTGGTGCGAAAATAAAACTGGGGGCGATAATTGTTGAAGAACGGGGTATGGCGTCCGCCTTCGTCCTTGCTCAGAACATATACTTCACCGATAAATTTGGTATGCGGTTTGATGCTGCCTGGTTTGGCCAGCACCATACCGCGTTCGACCTCTTTTCTGTCTATACCGCGGAGCAGGGCGCCGATATTGTCGCCGGCCATACCGACATCCAGCTGTTTGCGGAACATTTCCACACCCGTGCAAACGACCTTGCGCGATTCCTCCCGCAAACCGACCAGCTCCACCTCGTCGCCGACCTTGACCGTCCCGCGGTCGATCCGGCCGGTACACACCGTCCCGCGGCCGGTAATGGTCATGGAATCCTCAATTGACATAAGGAAAGGTTTGTCCACGTCACGTTCCGGCTGCGGAATATAGTCGTCGACGGCATCCATCAGATTCCATATTTTCCCGCACCATTCGCATTCCCGGGAGCCGCAGCCGCATTCCAGGGCCTTGAGGCCGGAACCGGGCACGACCGGAATATCATCACCGGGAAATTCGTACTCAGTCAGCAGCTCGCGCACTTCCACCTCAACGAGTTCCAGCAAATCCGGATCGTCCACCATGTCCACCTTGTTCATCCAGACCACAATGTAGGGCACGCCGACCTGCCGCGCCAGGAGAATATGCTCGCGGGTCTGGGGCATCGGGCCGTCGGCGGCGGAAACAACGAGAATCGCGCCGTCCATCTGCGCCGCGCCGGTGATCATGTTTTTCACGTAGTCGGCGTGGCCGGGGCAGTCCACATGCGCGTAATGACGTTTTTCCGTCTCGTATTCCACATGGGCGGTGGAGATGGTGATCCCGCGCGCTTTTTCTTCCGGGGCTTTGTCGATCTGATCAAAAGCCGTGGCGACCGCGCCGCCTGTCTTGGCCAGGCAATAGGTAATGGCGGCCGTCGTCGTCGTCTTGCCGT
Organism: Gracilibacteraceae bacterium; assembly: GCA_031270805.1. Lineage (GTDB taxonomy): Bacteria > Bacillota > Desulfitobacteriia > Desulfitobacteriales > Syntrophobotulaceae > JAIRRL01. The sequence goes on along the minus strand of JAISWK010000089.1, from coordinate 33,503 downwards.
GGTCAATATGACCGATTGTGCCGACGTTTACATGCGGTTTCGTGCGCTCAAATTTTTGTTTTCCCATTTTCTTTCACTCCTTATTTTAATTACAATGGAACAACCTGTCTTAATGACAATCCGGCCGCCGGGGCGCCGGGCCTTCAGCCCCGCCTCTTGGTGATGATGCCTTCCGCGATATTTTTCGGTATTTCCTCATAGCGTTCAAAGTGCATATCATAATTGCCGCGGCCCTGTGTGCGGGAGCGCAATTCCGTAGCGTACCCGAACATTTCCGCCAGCGGCACGGCCGCCTGGATCGTGTGCGCGCCGCTATGAGCTTCCATGCCCTCAATTCGGCCGCGACGGGAATTCAAATCACCGATGACGTCGCCCATGTATTCTTCCGGAACCGTGACCTCCACCTTCATGACCGGTTCGAGCAAAACCCCGTGCGCCTGGGCCACTGCGGTCTTAAAAGCCATGGAAGCGGCGATTTTGAAAGCCATCTCCGACGAGTCCACCTCGTGGTACGAGCCGTCGTAGACGGTCGCTTTCACGTCCACAACGGGATAGCCGGCCGTGACGCCGCCCTGCATCGCTTCTTTGATTCCGGCCTCGATCGGGTTGATATATTCCCGCGGAATAACCCCGCCGACGATCTTGCTCTCAAAAACAAAACCCTCGCCCGGGGGCAGCGGTTCCAGCTCAATCCAGCAGTGGCCGTACTGCCCGTGACCGCCCGACTGGCGCACAAAGCGGCCCTCGGCCTTGGCCGGACGCCGGATCGTCTCCCGGTAAGCCACCTGCGGCCGCCCGACATTGCAGCCGACCTTGAAGTCGTTTTGCAGGCGATCGACGATGATTTCCAGGTGCAACTCACCCATGCCGGCAATAATGGTCTGGCCGGTCTCCTCGGCCGTGTGCATTTTGAAAGTCGGGTCTTCTTCCGCAAGCTTGGCCAGGGCTTCGCCCATTTTTTCCTGGTCGGCCTTGGTCTTTGGTTCAATGGCCACGTCGATGACCGGTTCCGGGAAAGAAATCGATTCGAGAATGATCTTGTTTTTTTCGTCGCAGAGGGAGTCCCCCGTACTGACCTCTTTCATCCCTACCGCCGCGCCGATGTCGCCGGCTCGAATCTCCGCCATGTCCTCGCGTTTGTCCGCGTGCATGCGCAGGATCCGCCCGATCCGCTCCCGCCGGCCCTTGGTCGAGTTGTAAATGTAGGAACCCGCCGGCAGAACGCCGGAGTAAACGCGGAAGAAGGTCAGTTTGCCTACGTAGGGGTCGGCCATTATTTTGAAGGCCAGCGCGGCAAATGGTTCCTCGTCGCTGGGATGACGGACTGTCTCGTTATCCCGATCCGGATCTTCGCCGATCATCGCCGGTATGTCGAGCGGCGAAGGCAAGTAATCGACGACCGCGTCCAAGAGCGGCTGCACGCCCTTGTTCTTGAATGAAGACCCGCAAAGGACGGGGATAAATTTGTTCCGCAGGGTGGATTTGCGGATGCCGCTGCGGATTTCCGCCTCGGTCAGCGCTTCGCCTTCGAGGTATTTTTCCATCAGCGCCTCGTCCTCTTCCACCGCTTGCTCGATCAGTTTTTCCCGGTATTCCTCCGCTTGGGCCGCCATATCGGCCGGGATATCCGTCAATTCGCTGGTTGTGCCGAGATCGTCCGTATAAATCAGCGCCTTCATCATCACCAAGTCGACGATTCCCTTAAAATTTTCCTCCGTGCCGATTGGCAGCTGCAATGGGACGGGATTGGCGCCGAGGCGCTCGGCGATCATGGCGACGCCGCGGAAAAAGTCAGCCCCGACCCTGTCCATTTTGTTAATGTAAGCGATGCGGGGAACGCCGAATTTGTCGGCCTGCCGCCACACGGTTTCCGATTGGGGCTCTACGCCGCCGACGGAACAGAAGACGGCCACCGCCCCGTCCAGCACCCGCAGCGAACGGACGACCTCGGCGGTAAAGTCAACGTGCCCGGGCGTGTCAATGATGTTGACGGAATGCTCGCGCCATTGACATGTCGTGGCGGCGGAAGTAATAGTAATGCCCCGCTCCCGCTCCTGATCCATCCAGTCCATCGTAGCCACGCCATCGTGAACCTCACCGGGTTTATGCACCCGGCCGGTGTAAAATAGAATACGCTCCGTCGTCGTTGTTTTTCCGGCGTCAATATGCGCCATAATGCCAATGTTGCGGACTTTGGCCAATGAAACCTGCCTGGTCACTGAAATTCTGCCTTTCTCTCGTTCTGGATGCTCCGTTTTGTTTTACCAGCGATAATGAGCGAAAGCCCTGTTGGCTTCAGCCATCTTGTGCATTTCCTCTTTTTTCCTGAATGAGCCGCCTGTGCTATTGGAGGCGTCCAGCAGTTCGCCGGCGACGCGCTCCCGCATCGTTTTTTCCCCGCGCTTGCGGGCAAAACTGACCAGCCAGCGTAATGCCAATGTCTGCCGTCTCTCCGGCCGCACTTCCACCGGCACCTGATAGTTGGCGCCGCCGACGCGGCGGCCCTTGACTTCCAGCGCCGGCATGACGTTGCGCAAGGCCGTTTCAAAAACCTCAATCGGTTCTTTGCCGGTTTTCTGCCGGATCAAGTCAAAGGCGCCGTAACAGATGGACTCAGCCACGCCCTTTTTGCCGTCGAGCATGATCTGATTGATAAACTTCGTGACGATCCGGTTCTTGAATAACGGATCGGGCAAAATATCCCGTTTGGCGATATACCCTTTTCGCGGCAAGCGATTCCCTCCTTTGTTCCTTGTTACATATTATTTTTTCTTCTTGGCCCTCTTGGTTCCATACTTGGAGCGGGATTGATTCCTGCCCTGCACTCCCGTCGTGTCCTGAGCGCCGCGTACTATATGATAACGCACGCCGGGTATGTCTTTGACCCGGCCGCCGCGCACAAGAACCACGCTGTGTTCCTGCAGATTATGGCCAATGCCGGGGATGTAGGTGGTAATCTCAATGCCGTTGCTCAAGCGAACGCGGGCGACCTTGCGCAGAGCAGAGTTCGGTTTCTTGGGCGTCGTCGTGTATACCCTTGTGCAAACACCCCGCTTTTGCGGCGAGCCGCCGGAGGGGAATTGCTTGCGCGAGAGAGAATTAAATCCCCATTGCAAAGCGGGGGAATTGGACTTGACCACCACTTTTTCCCGGCCGTTGCGCAGTAATTGGTTAATTGTCGGCAATTTTACACCTCCTTTCCGCATGTCGTCTGCTGGTTTTCATACCGCCGTTTTACGGCCGAAGGCCGCAAAATCCCCGCCCGAGGCGCCTTCAACGAAAATGCCTGGGGGAGACGGCAAATCTATGGCTTTCAGTCGGTTTTTTCAGAGACTTAGATAGTGTAGCAGGGGTTAAGTGAAATGTCAAGGCAATAAAGCGGGTCAAATAAATTTTTTCGCATTTGATCCGAGTGGCGGAGGCGAGGGGACTTGCACCCCTGTATCGAAAGGCCGCCACAACCGCGTCTACGTGCGTAGCTTCCGTTTTATTCTCACTTCGGCCCGCTCCCGGAAGCAGGATAGAGCGAAAGTCAGTTCGATTGATCTCCCCTAGTAGCTACGAACAGAAGCTAATTCGGGCAACCTGATCTTTTTGCACCCCAACTCCTTCGTCACAGGTAACAAAGGCGGGATGTAGCCGCTTTACGCGGCTAAGGCGTATTCGTTATTGGCAATTAAAAATTTTCCGTCTGTTTAACGAGGTCAGACGGCATCTCGGCACGCTGCGTTTGCCGCCGCTCTCCCGAGCGAATCTGAAACGCCCCCTTCATTGGATATTATACAGGGCCGGGCGGCGGAAGTAAAGAGTTAATTATTAATTTAATTGATCAGTAAACTCGAACCCAAAACCGATTCCAGCTGAGTACGGTCATGGAGAAAATTAATAAAGAACCGCTCGTCTTTAGTCTGGTAAGTTTTGGCATGGGTGAGAACGCTTAACGGGCGGGAAAGCTGACAGTCCCGGATTTTGATCATACGCAACTGATGCTGTTTACATTCCTGGGTAACGGTTAAAGCTGAGATAATCGCGATTCCCAGACCGGCGGCCACCACCTGCTTCACAGCCTGGGTGCTGCCCAACTCCATCGTCACGTTCAGCTGGCCCGGATCGAGCCCCCGCTCCTCCAGAGCCAGCTCCATAACCCGGCGGGTGCCGGAGCCTTGCTCCCGGGTTATCATCCGCTCGCCCGCCAGTTCGGCCAGGGCAATATTAGGGCGATTCGCCCAGGGGTGGTGGTAAGGCGTGACGACGACCAATTCATCCTGCCAAAAGCCCTGGACGATTAACTCCTTATTCACGTGTACCGGCCCTTCAACCAGGCCGATGTGTATGCGCTTCTCCAAAACATCCTGGGCGATGATCTCCGTATTGGCGATTTTGGCCCGGAAGTCGATTTCCGGGCGAACTTCGTTCAGATATTCCAATATATGGGGCAGGACATATTCCCCTATGGTCAGAGTCGCGCCGACATGGATGAGTCCGCGCTGATCCTCGGTCAGATCTTTGATCTTCCCGGTAGCTTCGCCCATAATATCCAAAACTTTACATATGTGTTGGTAAAAGACTTCCCCGGCCTGGGTCAGGGTCACGCCCTTATTCGTGCGATCAAGGAATTTGGCGCCGTATTCCTGTTCCAGATTTTGGATTTGAATACTGATACTCGGTTGACTCATGTGCAATTTTTTCGCGGCCAGCGTAATGTTTTTTACCTCCGCCACTTCTTTGAAAACCTGTAGCTGCTGTTCCAATAAACTCATTATTAAAACGACCTCCTCTGTTTTCCTGAAGGCGCTTACGCCGGCGCGGACGGGTTGCTCCGGCGCCTTACGCCTGCAGCCTCTCAATCGCCTTGATGATTGCCGGTTTCTGCTTCAACCCCTCCATGCGTTCGACTTCCACCCCATCCCTGAAGAAAAGGAGCGTCGGGAAACCCTTGACGCCTAAGCGTTCTTTCAGTTCAGTATTCTCGTTAAAGTCGATCTGGTAAATCGGAAAATCGGGGGTTTGCTTGTCGGCGTCCTTCAGGACATAACTCAACATTTTGCAGGGGCCGCAGTTTTTGGAAAAAAACTCTAACGCCATGGGGACGCTTTTATCCATAGCCTCGTAGGCGGCCTGATTCAGTTCTTTGATCATTTGGTCACAGCCTTTCTGCGCGGGATATTATGACTAATTCTGGTACTCCTGGAGGTAGGTCGCGGCGCTATTGGCGGCTACGGCCCCATCGGCGACGGAGGTGACGATCTGGCGCAAGTGTTTGGCCGTAATATCCCCGGCGGCGAATATTCCGGGAACGGCCGTTCGCATATGACTGTCCACAACGACGCAGCCGCTCCGGTCAACAATGCCGAGAGCGGCAAAAGGGCCCGAACATGCCTCGAAGCCGATATACTCAAACACGCCGTCACAAGGCGCGCGGCGCTCCGTCGCCTCCCCGGCCCCCCGGAAGCGGACGCCGGTCAGATATTCCTCGCCCTCGAAAGCCAGCACTTCCTGCCAGACATGGATCTCCACGTTGCGCCGGCTCCGGAGCCGCTCGCAGGCTTTGGGCGCGGCAGTCAGATCCAGGTTGGTCACGAGCGTCACTTCGGCGCAGATGTCCGACAGGTAGAGGGCCTCTTCCACCGCCGAGTTGCCGCCGCCGATGATCGCCGTCCGTTTGTTCCTGTACTGCGGGCCGTCACAAATGGCGCACCAGCTGATACCGTCGCCGGCAAAACGATCCTCGCCGGGCACATTCAGACGCCGGGGCTTCGTCCCCGTACAGAGAATGATGGCCGGCGCCGTGTATTCCGCGCCGTCTTCCGCGCAGACGACCCGTTTTATATCGCCTTCCGTCCGGATATCAACGACGGTTTTATAGTCAAACTCCACCCCCAGCTCCTGAGTGTGTTCGAACATTTTAACGGCCAGATCAGGGCCGCTTACACGCCCCAGGCCGGGATAGTTCTCAATTTCGTTAGTGTTGATCATCTGGCCGCCCGCCGCCAGCTTATCCAAAAGCAGCAGGCGCAAATTGGCCCGAACGGCGTAGATAGCGGCGGTCATGCCGGCCGGCCCGCCGCCGACGATGATTAGATCATAATTGTTGTCCACAAGCGCCTCCCGGTAGTCCGGGGGAGGCAAAGAGCCCTCCCCCGGTGTTTTTTGCCTCGTCGGGTCTCAGATTTGGATTTCGCAGCCCGTGTCGTATTTGTATTCGTCGATAATCAGAGAAAGCTTGAACTTGCCGCTCAGGCCCTCAAAACTGATGGGCATTTCCACCGCCCGCTCGTCGTTTTCCAGGAAGGTGCCGACGCACATGGCCAGGAAGGGGCGTTTGGTGGTGGGGATGAAATAGGCGTGGGTCTCTTCCCCTTCCAGGAGGAGCATGACCATCTGGCCGGGTTCGAATACGGCTTTCATGACGAGGCGATCCTTTTCCTGCGCCAGCTTGACGCCATACTTATCCGGCACCGGGCCGCCGGAGGGCAGATCCGGCACCGTATCAAACTCCTCGGTGACGCCCAGTGTGCCCAGGAGTTGACCTTTACCGAAAGTCAGCACGTCTTCCGGACAATAGAGGCTGAGTTTTTCCGCCCGGTAATAATTAGCGGGGATCTGCATTTCATAAAGAATCTTGTCGTCTTTGATCTCCACTGTGACGGAGTTCATGCGCAGCTCCGCGTCCTTGGGCGCCGCCACCGCCGGCAGATCGTACGGCTCGCCGTTTACATAGCCGATGCCGCCGGAGTGTACCATGTAGTGACCTTCGCCGTAGTATTCCACATTGCAGATATAGGGGGAGTAGAAATCGGCGCCCCGCTCCTTGCCGAACTGCCAGACCTGCTCGATTTCCATCTTCTCGGTGTTGATCCGGTAGCGCACGCCGCGGGAAAAATTGTCTTTGGCCGGAAGGTATTTGCTCTTGACCTTGGAACGCCAATGACCATTATCAAAACACATTATACTACCATCGGGCAGAACAACGCAAGCGTGTTGCTCATACTGCCAGTCAAAGCGGGAGAGGTCGCCCACGGGCTGGAAAAAATACTTCTGCATCTCCTCCGGCCACCCTTCGGGGTCGCCGATGATCCAGTTCAGCTTTTTGTCGTCATAGCCGATATTGATGATAATGTCCTGATGGCGGCCGGAAAATGTCAGGCTGTGGGTTTTTTTATCGTACCAGACCGCGTTGTTGTGGAACCAGTCATGCTGATCCTGGGTGCCGGAGCCGCCGACCGGGAACTGAGGCAGCACAGTCTGGTAGTCCCATTGGTCAATGATCCGGCCGGTCTGCCGCTCCACCAGGACGCACATATCCTCCACGGTACCGCGGGCCGGCGCCTGGGTCAGAATCAGGATATTGCCGTCCTCCATCTCGAACTCGTCATGATGATAACCACCCGGCACCCGGAACTCATTGTATATTTTTCCGATCAGACCCATCTCGAAAATGCCGGTAACATGGTACGGCGGCATCAGCAGGCGGTGAGTCCCGATCAGGAGGCGGCCGTTTTTGATTCGCTTCAGGTCAAAAGCGTGGTTCAAAGTGCTGAACCAGCGCACGTCCCCCTTGTAATCATAAGCGGCTGTAGCGGCCGGGGAAGTGGGACTGAGGAATATACAAAGATTGCCCAGGTAGTCGGCGCTGGTTTCGATCTTCGAGGGTTTCAGCACGTTGGCGGGGGCTTTTTCCGTCTGGATGGTCAGTATTTCCCGGCCGCCGGCCCCGGCGGAGATTTCCACGGTATTAGCCATGTTTTCGTAAAGGCCCAGCACCTGGATATAGTGTTCTTTGGCTTTGGGATAGCTGAAACTCATGTCGCCGGCCGCTTCTTTGCCTTTGACGGTGACGGTGGTTTCCGTCTCCTCCGGGGTCTGGAAATAGATCAGCGCCGTCAAAGGAGCCACCAGGTAGGGATTCAGCTTAACATAAGGGTTTTCCAAGGTGTAGACGCCGGTTTTTATCTCCCGCAGCATTGTTTCTTCCGCTGCGGCTTGAGTGTCAATTATGTGGGTGACGTTTTTCAGTTCAATAGTCATACAAAATCCTCCATTTTTTATTGATTAAATGATCTTTCTGAAATCGGCCGCGCCTGGGTTCCGGCTTTGGGCAGTGGGAGGAGCAGAACGCCGAGGAAGGCAAGGAAGCCGAGGGGCAGGAGCATCAGACCGGCCAGCGTCCAGTTGCCGCCGGCGGGCAGGAGCAAGTAGGAAAGGCTCAGGGAACCGAGGAACATGCCGATGTTTTGCAGCACCATAAGCAGTCCCACCGCGTTGCCGTAACCGGCGGGGTTCAGGATGGTATCCGGGATCAGATTCAGGACAATGCAAGGGGCGCCGCAAGCCAAACCGATGAGCAGTATACCGGCCCCGCGCGGGAGGGCGGCGGGCAGGAAAAACAGGGTGGCGCCCAGGAGTCCCAGCAGGGCGAAGCAAAGCAGGGGTTTTTTGGTTTGCAGCCGATCCATCAGCCAGCCAAAAAGCGGGGAGGAAACGAGGGCCAGCAGCATGGGCAGACTGGTCAGCGCCGCCGCCTGGGCCGTACTGATGCCGATGCCCTCCAGGTAGGTCGGCCCGAAAGTCAGAACCGCCGTGATCAGGATATTGTAAATAAGGTATGAACAGCCCAGGCGCCAGAAACAGGGACTTTTGAGGACGCCGGCCAAAGGCGTAAGGCGCGGCGGGGATGGTTCAGCAGGCGGGCTTGGCGGCGCTGCGGCGGCGAGGGTTTCCGCCGCCGGCAGACGGAGTGTCACGAGGCAGACGGTAGCCAACAGAGCCGCCAAAGCGGCGTAGAGGAGCCAGACCAGGGGGCGTCCCCCGGTCTGGTAAATGGTGGGGGTCAAGGCGAAGGTTATTACCTGGCCCAGGCAGAGCCAGGTGCCCCAGAGCCCCATGGCCCGGCCCCGGTTTTGCGGGGCGATAACCCGGGTCAGAACCAGCGGGCCGGAAACCGTCACCAGGCAAAAACCGATGCCTTCCAGGGCGCGGGTGGCAATCAGGGCGGCGGCGCCGGGAGCAAAGGCGCCCAGGAGAGAGCCGGCCGCCACGAAGTAAACGCCGGTCAGCATAAAGCGGAGAGGATTCATTTTTTGCGCCAGAGACCCCGCCGGCCAGGCGCAGAAAATGCCGGTAAAAGTAAACACAGCCATCAGCCAGGAAGCGCCGGTTAATTCCATGCCGTAGTCTGCGGCCAGATCGTTCAGAATCATGGGTATTTTGAACATGTTGACCCCGGTGGTCATGGCGCAGGCGGTCAGGAGAACCGTTACGAGCCAAAAATTCTGATATCGGGAAGATGCGGTCAATCTTCAACCCCGCCAATACAGAGCGAACGGGAAGGGTCCTGTGCGGCGTGGGTCACACAGCCCTCGATCTCCACTTCGGAAAGGCGTTCGCGGGAAGCGCCGGGTACGCGCCAGTTGTTGCAGTCGATGGGTTCAATGGCCGTTTCCGGCGTATGCCGGGCCTGAGGGGCCCAGTCATAAGGCGTCCGGTAACAACGGTAGACCATGTTGAGGCTGCCCAGGTTCCTGTAAGGGCTGAGATATTCCCATACGGTCTCGTGATCCGCTGTAACTTCCAGAAAGCGGCCTTCCGAGCCTTCGCAGATCAAGGTGTTGCCGTTGGGCAGACGTTGGGCCGAGCTGACGAAGGGACTGTAAAAGTGGCTGTTGTTGAAGGGCATGGAGTGACCGTCCTCCGCCGGGGTATGCTGCCAGACAATTTCCATATTCAGCGGGTTGAATTCCAGGATGCGGGTGTAGTCGCGCCAGGCGTTCTTCGTCCCGTCCTTGGATGAGGGGTTGACGGCGCCGTAACCGGCCCAGCCGCCGTTGTCATAGACCAGGATATTGCCTTCGCCGGGCAGACCCCTAGGGATCATGTGGGCGTGGTGCTGGCCGATGATCCAGCCAAGCTTCTGCTCCGGGCCCTGACTGTATTCCGGGCCCACTTTCCAGACAATCTTGCCGGTCTTTTTGGAGATGATAAACAGAATGTTGACTTCGCGGCCGTCGCAGATAATGTTGTCGGGGTGGAAGCGCTCGTCCCCAGCGTCGTAGCGTTTGTTCGGGCCCAGGGTACTCATGGAGTTGATGTGAATCCAGTCGCCCATCAGCGTGCCGCCGGTGCGCAGGTTGGGGTTGCGGTACATGGTGTTTCTGGCGGTCTGGCAAAAGCCGAATTCCTCGAAATGGTCGGCGGCGGCCCATTCCCATACCCGGTCGCCCTGCCAGTTCACTTCCACGATAATGTCGTCCACCAGCAGGTGATTGGAAATTTTTGGATTAACAATGTTCCGATGACAGAGAATCAGGGTATTGCCGCCGGAGGTTTGGGGATCCAGTCCTGGCGCGTAATAGCCCACGGGATTGCCTTCGCGCTGAAAGTCGTGGTGCTGGCGCGCCTGCCAACCGGCGGGTTCACCCGGATCTTCAATATGCTCGGTATGGTCGTATTGCCAGACCACATTGCCGTCCCAGTCCCACTGCACCAAGTCCAGCGTGTCCTGGAAGCCGTAGGCCGGATTGCGCTCGCCGTGGGCGCCCAGCAGGTAACCGCCGGGAAAGAGCTTGTTCGGGAAGCCGTAAACTCCCTTCCAAACACGCACTTCCGCGCCGTTCATGTCCATGAGAACCGCGCCTGTGCCGGTTACGCCGAAGATGGTGTAACCGTTCCAGCATTTGTCTGGTTTGTAAATGGTAACGCCTTTGGGGTGGACACTCGGATAACCCATAGTCATTGCCTCCTTAAAATTATATGAGTCGCACCAGTGCCAGAGCGGAATCGAGAGCCGACCGCTCCGCCACCGGCGGGACGCCGGAGAAGAGGGGCTGGAGAATGAACCAGTAACAGACCAGAGCCACAACAAGGCAGCAGACCATGGCTACGGCGCCGATACGCAGTGTATCCGTCGGTTTCAGCCATTCGGGATTCATATAGAGCAAAATGCCGGCCGGGGAGGAACTGGGTACCAGCCAGGCGATGGTGCAGGCTACTACGAGCAGAAAACCGACCGACTCTTCGGCGACGCCGTTGGCGGCGGCCATGCCGAGAGCGATGGGAGCGAACATCATGGCGACCGGCATATTAGCCATGAAGTTCGTGACAATGACGACCAGAGCGGTAATGATGATGACAAAGACGAAGAAATTGAGGTCCTGCACCATAGGAATCAGGGTAGACCGCAGGAAGGCCTGGATGCCGGCGGCCGGGTTGGTCAGGCATGAGCCCAGCGGCACCACGATCCAGATGATACCGATAACGCCCCATTTCAACTGGCCGGAGAATTTGTCATACTCAAACAGCCGTTTTTCGCCCACGCGGAAGATGATCAGGACGCCCAGAATAATCAGGGCCTTACCGGCGTAGCCGAAACTGGCCATGATCGCGTTGAAACCGGCCAGGGCGGCTACATTCTGGGTAAAAACGGGCACGATCATCATCAGGATGAGCGCCGCCAGGGATAAAAGACCGACGGCCCGGTCCGGCGTGACTTCCAGCTCCTCTTTGGGGATGAAGCTCATGTCCACGTTTTTCAAGCCCTGCAGGTCAACCCGGAAAACAAATTTACATAAAATCAGGTAGACGATGATTGAAATCAGGGAGAAAGGAATCGAAAAGGCCAGGTATTTAGCCACGTCAATAGGGATGCCCAGGTAGGTAGAGAGGAAATTGTGCAAAACGATGGCGTTCATGCTCCAGGGCATGGCCGAGAGGGAAACCCCCACGCAGAGACCGATGCCGAAGAACACATAGGTGGGGAATTTGTCCTGTTTCTTGTAACCGGCCTTTTCAAAAACGCCGTACAGGATACTCCACATCAGGAAAGCGGACATGAAGGTGTTGATGGTGGACAAAAACCAGGTGATGATGAGAATGGTAAAGAAAAAGCGCCAGGGGTGTCCGGCCAGGATGCGGCGGGTCAGCATCCAGTTGGCGATAAAACGCGGTACGCCGATCTCCGTCAGAAAAGCGATGAAAACAAGCAGAACGATGGTGAAAAAGCCCAGATCGGAACCGAAGCCCGCGGCCAGCAATTGGGTGGTGTTGATGCTGCCCGTGAGCGGCAGGAAGCAGAAGGCCAGCATACTGGGCCAAACTTCGGTCGTGATGCTCCAGCCATAGACGCAGGCGAGAAAGACGAACAGAGTTCGGATACCGATTTGAGTCAGGCCGATGTTGGTCGCCGGATCCTCCGCCGAGGGCGGGAAGGCGAAAGACAGCAGCCAGCCGGCGGCGCAAATGCCGACGAAAATGAGAAACTTAGGCAGTTCCTTGCTGTAGGCGAGCTTGAGTTTTGCAACAGTCTCCATGCAGAATCCCCCTTAAATTGATAAATATTGGCAGCAGTCTTGCCTGCCGCCGGACAGGGATTAAAGAAACAGATAGTTACTCCGGGTTGAGGGGCGGTTGGGCCGGTTGATAATTGCTCGAGCTTATCAAGACCATAATACAAAACAATCGCGGCAAAAAGAAGCAAATGCTGTTTGCGAAGATTCATAATTCAGAAAACTGACAGATTGGCGCCGGCAGCGGCGGAGGCCGGAAGATGCCCAATTTCCGCCGGTTAAGAGAAAAGTCCCGGCGCCGGGAGCGGCGAAATAAGAATCGACAATGACAGGATTGAGAAATACTATGGCGGCGCGTTTTACATAAGCTGTAAAATCCTATATAATAATATGAGGTTTCTTAATGAGGTAAGGATGATTAATGATGCAAATCGAGCAACTGGTTTACCTGGTGGAAGTCAACAAGACCAAATCCATCAGTCGCGCAGCCGAGCGCGTCTTCGTAACTCCGCAAAATATCAGCAACGCCATCCGCAAGTTGGAGAAGGAGTATGGCTTGTGTCTCCTGCACCGTTCTTCAAGCGGGGTGGCTTTGCTGCCGGCGGGCGAGGAATTTGTCCGCATCGCCGAGGAAATTCTGCTCAAATGTAAGGAACTGGAGCAATTGAAACCAACCCCGAATGAGGCTTACCGTTTTCGCTACTTTCAGCCGTTCAGCATCAATACGGAACTGACCAGTAAGAAGATCAGTGAGTTTTGCCGGAAAAATCCGGGCTATCGCATTACCGTCAGCAACAAGGAGCAGGAGGAAATCCTGGAGATCCTGCGCCGGGATCGGCTGGCGGGGGGGTTGCTGCTGCAGCTGAAAAAGGAGTATAGGGAAGAAGCATATATCGATATGGGGCTGGAAGTCGTCAAGACAAAAAATGACCGCTTGGTGCTGTTTGCCAGCGAAAAGCTGCCGATCGCCAAGCAGAAATCCACCTCAATCCAAGAAGTCCTGCGCCATCCCATTGTCCGTTTTGAGTATCTGTGCAACAGCGTTCGGATCATGGACACCCTGAGGCGTCACGGCGATCCCAATATCATCCTTTCCACCTGCAACGGCCAATTGTTCTGGGAAACGGTGAGTTCAGGCGCCGCCGTCGGTTTTGCCATGGAAGGCATGTCCGAAAAGAACGCCATTTCGGAGCGCTATCATCTGAAAGCGGTGCCGGTGCGCTCCAGGGGAGGGGATTTTGAATATGTATTCTTTCTCCTCCGGAACAAAAAGAGCGAGATGTCCCGCTTAGAGCAGACGCTGCTTTTGCAAATGCTCTGAGAGGCGGCGACCTATGTTGGCTAAAACGAGCGTCCGCCTGACGATGCTGGGTACCGGGCACGCCATGACGACCCGCTGTTACAATACCTGCTTCGCGCTGGCGGGCAATGCGGACGGCAATTATATCCTGATCGACGCAGGCGGCGGCAATCAGATTCTTACCCGCATCGAAGCCGCCGGTCTGACCTGGCCGGCCCTGGAGGCCGTTTACCTGACCCATGCCCATACCGATCATATCCTGGGCGTGCCGTGGCTGCTCCGGCGTTTCGCTTATGCCCCGGACGGCGCTCGGCGCGTGATCTACGGTCATGCGGATGTGCTGGCGGCTTTGCACCTGATCTGTCGCGCCACCCTGGGCCCGGATTTTCAGGAGCGCGTTTCGGGCGCGGTGGCTTACCGGACAGTGGCGGACGGAGATACTTTCCGGGCGGCCGGGCTTGACCTGCGCGCTTTTGACGTCCAGGCCGACCGGATGCGGCAATTCGGCCTGGAAGCCGCCTGGGCCGGCGGTCGTTTTGTTTATACCGGGGACGGGCGTTACAACGCCGGGGCAGACAGCCGGGCGGTGGGGGCGGATTGGTTAATGGGCGAGGCTTTCTGCTTGGAGCGGGATCGGGAGTTTTACCGGCCCGGGGAAAAAGGACACGGCACCGCCCGTGACGCCGGCCTGCTGGCTGCCCGCCTGGGGGCCGCCAATTTGGTGCTGGTGCACACCGAAGATGATCATTTGTCCGAGCGCCGGCGGGATTACAGCCGGGAAGCGGGCGAGGTTTTTCCCGGCCGGGTTCATGTGCCCGACGACCTGGAGACGATAGAATTGTCTTAAAATCCCTCTTGCAGAATATGGTGTATTTCATCCGGGGTTTTGCCGCCGAGACCGAGGTTTTCCAGATTGCGCCCGTTCCGGTAATAGTCCGTGTCGTTCAGAGCGGAGGCGATCCGGAGTACCGCCTCCGTGAAAGGAACCGGCGTCCCAATCAGCCGGGCCAGCGAGACCAGTAAAGTAACGGCGGCGCCGGCGTCCTCGTCCACATAGCGGTGCCCGATGCCGTCCGGGCCGTGCAAGCCGCGAAAAATGGCGTGCTGCGGGTACAGTTCCGGCTGGGTGACTTCCCGGAGATGAGGGAGGGGCGACGGCATTTGCCAATAACCCAGCGCGGCGAGTACCGACTGCCATTCCCTATCGGCGGCCTCCAGTCCTTTAAAAACGGACGGAGTCAGGCCGTCGATGAAAAGGCGGAATTCCTCGCCCCGGTCGTCCAGTTTGGAGGCGTTGAGCAGCGAGGCCGTCAAATGGTTGACCACATTCGGGCTGTTCAGCGTGGTTTCAAAAACATGCTTCAGCGGTTCCGGGGTAAAAACTCCGTCCAGGGCGGCGATCGCCTTCGCCGTGTCCCGGGCCGGAAAGGCGGCGAGTTTTCGGATGGAGATCGGTCGGGCCCCCAGCGCCTCGGCCCGGCCGGTGAGGCGGGCCGAAGTGAGATTTCCCGCTGTTTCCGCGACCAGCGGCGCTCCCGCCCCCCGGCGGCGGAAAGCCTGATGGAAGATCAGGGCGCCGGCGTTGCCGGGGGAGACGACGAGGACTTGATCGTCCCGGACATAAGGGGCGATGGCCGCCGCCAGTTCTTCGTGATAATTGGCTACCGTGCTGACGAGGATGATCTCCGCATCCGCCAGCGCCGCCCGGAGATCCGTCGTTACGGCGCGGGGCCGGGCCAGACCGGCGAGTCCGCCGCCGCGCAGGAGGATACCGCCGCGGGCCTCTATATCCGCGAATTTCTCCTTCGCGTATTTTTCCGGGAAGGCCAGCGTCACCTGATGTCCTTCCAGGGTGAGAGCGGCCGCCGCTACGTGGGCGGTGCCGCCGAAGCCGAGAACCGTGATTTTCTTGCTCATGATGCGCCTCCGTTTGATATTTTTAGCGTTTGGGATCAAATTCATACTAAATATCTATGTTATATATGTAATGTTAACACCATTCTCAGCCTTTGTCAAGCGGTTCCCAGAAAAAAACACTGAGGAAGAACCGCTATGGAAGCCTTGGGGATTTTGTCGCAGCTTGTTTGTAAAGAGGGTTATGCCTCGTAATTCCGCAATATGCTCTGGGCGACCTCGCGTTTGGAGATCCGCATGTCCATGGCCTGTTTTTCAATATAGCGGTGCGCTTGGGGTTCCGTCATGTTCAGGTACTGAATCAAAGCGCATTTGGCCCGATCGACAAAGCGCAGCTCCTCAATCTTGCTCTGCAGCTTGGAATTTTGCAGCTTCAGCCCGACAATGCGCCGACGCGACGCGGCCATCAGTTTCAGGGCCTGGTAAAGCATCCGCCGATTCAGTGGTTTGGGCAGGACGAAGACGCCGAAGTCCGCGAAGCGCGCTTCCACTTCCTCGGCGATCTCGCTTTTCACGATCAGGATCACCCCGGCCGAGGTGCTTTCCAGCACGGCGAAAGCGAGTTCATGTCCGAACTCATCTTGCAGGGGCGTGTTGATTATAATAAGATCGTAGTCATGCGAACGCAAAAGCCGGCGCGTCTCGCCGCCGGTAGGCACAACCGTTACTTGGGTGTAGGACGTCTCTTTCAAAACCTGCAGGAAGAAATCCCGGGACTTTTCAGACCCGCTTGCCACGAGTGCATAGTCCACCGCTGCCGTCACCTCTTTCGCCTTCATTCCGCAAGTGTCGAACTGCAGTCGTCAGACCGCCGCGAAATAAGTCTCCCGCTCAAACAGGTCTTTGTCCGCAGCGGCCAGGTAGGCCTGCCATTCGTCTTTTTTCGCCTTGAGGTAGGCTTCGACCAGTTCCGGCGGCAGGCAAGAGCGGATAAAACCGCTTTTTACCGCCAGGGCCAGCGCTTCGCCCAGCGTGGCCGGCAATTTTCGCGGCGGCGCCCCGTCGTTGGGCAGTTCAATATTCACCGGTTCTTCCAGCGGTAATTTTTGCTCCAGGCCTTCCGCGCCCGCCCGCAGGAGAAGGGTAAAGGCCAGGTAAGGATTGCAGGCCGGATCGGGGGAACGGAGCTCCAGCCGGGCGTATTCGCCCCGGATCGCCGGAACGCGGGCCAAGCGAGAGCGCGTCCGGCCCCAGCCGATGTACTTCGGGGCCTCGCCGGCGCCGAAGCGGCGGTAAGAGTTCGTCAGCGGATTCAGCACCGCCGTGATTTCCGCCGCCCGGTTCAGCACGCCGGCGATGAAATGCCGCGCCTCCTCGCCCAGTTGGTCGGAGCCGCCGCTGAAAATATTGTACCCGCTTTTGCTCAGCGAGATATTGATGTGCAGACCGCTGCCGCTGGCCACGGCAAGAGGCTTGGGCATGAAGGAAGCGTAAAGCCCGTTGCGGGCCGCGATGCTTTTGACGACGTTGCGGAAGCTCACGAGCTGGTCGGCCGCCGTCAGGGAGTCGCCGTGGCGAAAATCAATTTCGTTCTGGCCCGGGCCGTGTTCGTGGTGGGAATTTTCCGGTTGAATCCCCATTTCTTCCAGCGTGAGGCAAATATCGCGCCGCACATTTTCCCCCCGGTCGAGGGGAGAAACGTCAAAATAGCCGGCTTGATCCTGGGGCTTCAGGGTCGGATTGCCCTCCCCATCGAGTTCGAACAGGTAAAACTCACATTCCGGGCCGATCCGGCACTGATAGCCCTTCTCTTTCAGCCAGTCCGTCGCCCGGGCCAGCGCGGCGCGGCCGTCGCCGGCAAACGCCCGCCCGTCGGCGTGACGGATATGGCAGTACATGCGGATGACGCGCCCCTGACTCGGCCGCCAGGGCAGGATCGTCAGCGTGTCCAGATCCGGATGCAGGTACAGATCTTCCCGCACAGGCGGAAATCCGCTAATCATGGCCGGATCGAAGGAGACGCCGTTTTCAAACACACGCGGCAGTTCCGCCGTCATCACCGAGATGTTTTTCAGGCCGCCGAAAATGTCGCAAAAGGCCAGACGAATAAATTTTACATCCTGCTCCTGGGCAAAACGGAAAACATCCTGCAAAGTTAATGCCATTTTTTACCACCCCTTATTGTCCTTCTGGGGCCAGTATACACCAGACAGAAGGCGCCCCCTTAAAAACCCGTGTCCTTGAGCAAGGGCCACCGGCCGTCTTTTTCACTTAAAAGCGGCGTAATCCCGGCCGGCCATTCAATCCCGATCGCCGGATCGTTCCAGATAATACCGCCTTCGTCCGCCGGATCATAGAGCCGCGTACATTTATAGGTGAACTCCGCAAATTCGCTCAACACCAGGAATCCGTGGGCAAAACCCTCGGGAATAAAAACCTGCTTCCCGTTTTCCCCGCTCAGGGTCAGACCGTACCAGCGACCGAAGGTCGGGCTGCCTCCGCGCAAATCGACCCCGACGTCGAACACCGCGCCGGAAATCACGCGCACGAGCTTGCCTTGAGGATTTTTCCGCTGAAAATGGAGTCCGCGCAGGACGCCTTTTTTGCTCCGGGACTGGTTGTCCTGGACGAAATGCACGGGCAGACCGGCGGCGCTGAACTCCTCCGCCTGGAATGTTTCCATGAAATAGCCACGTTCGTCGCCGAACACCGTCGGTTGCACAACGGTCAAACCCGTGATCCCGGTCGGGATAAACGTGAATTTGCCGGCCACGACCTCGACCCCGTCCCCCGGGCGCACCCAGCCCGGTTCCAGCACCCGGGCGAATATCCCTTCGCGCGGCATGACGCAATCCCCGGTTTTTTGCCGGATCGCGCAGCCGGTATGACATTCTTTCCCGATCTGGGTCACCTGGAGCAGGGTTTCCCCGACGCGCAGCCTGGTGCCGATCGGCAGTTCATAGAGGATGATGCCCTCGGTCGTAAGATTTTCGGCAAAAGCTCCGAAAGTCAGATCCGGCAAGCCCATGGCCCGGACTTTGTCCACACTCTCCTTGCCCAGCAGGCTCACCTGCCGGTGCCAGGCGGCGGCGTGGGCGTCTCCGCTCAGACCATGCTCCGCCACAAAAAAGCCGGCTTCGATATTCTCTTTTGGCACGCCCTTGTCTTTGCTGCTGTTCACCGCCAGCACAGTCGCCATCGCGTCTCTCCTGTCCGCTACAGGCGGCAGTTCAATTCCGCCCGACTTTCCAAGTATCGCTCCAGTTTGCGTTTTACCCGCTGCAACGCGTTGTCGATTGATTTTACATGCCGGTGCAGACCGGCGGCTATTTCCTGATATGACCTGCCGTCCAGGTAGGCCATCAGCACCTCCCATTCCAGGGAACTCAAAATCTCGCCGATCTTTTCCTCAATATCATCGAATTCTTCCCGGCTGATGACGAGCTCTTCGGGGTCGGACATGCGCGCGCCCGAGATAACGTCTATAAGGGTGCGATCCGATTCTTCGTCGTAAATGGGCTTGTTCAGCGAAATATATGAATTGAGCGGAATATGCTTCTGCCGCGTGGCCGTCTTGATGGCGGTGATTATTTGCCGCGTAACGCAAAGCTCGGCGAAGGCGCGAAACGAGGACAGCTTGTCGCCGCGAAAATCGCGAATCGCTTTGTACAGGCCGATCATACCTTCCTGAATAATATCCTCCCGATCGGCGCCGATAAGAAAGTACGACCGCGCTTTGGCGCGCACAAAATTTTTGTATTTATTGATCAGGTGTTCCTGGGCGTCTATATTTCCCGTTTTGGCCGACTCCACCCATACTTCGTCGGGGATCTCCGCGCCTTCACTCTCCGGCGCCTTGTTATGCGGCAAGGCTGACGTCAAAATAAATCAACTCCTGTTCTACGTATAGGCTGATTGTACCCGAGACGCCGGGCCCTGTCAAGCCCGTTTTTTCCATTTAAGAAAAATTAAGCAAATTTTATGGGGACTTTCTTCTTTTTCAAACGGCGGTGGAGTCAGCTTTTTCTCCGCTGGAGCAATTCCGCCGCCACCTCCCCCAGGGTCATGCCTTGTTCTTCCAATAGCA
Organism: Gracilibacteraceae bacterium; assembly: GCA_031270805.1. Classification (GTDB taxonomy): domain Bacteria; phylum Bacillota; class Desulfitobacteriia; order Desulfitobacteriales; family Syntrophobotulaceae; genus JAIRRL01. The sequence continues at coordinate 13,981 of JAISWK010000089.1, read as the reverse complement.
CTAATATATGGTAAAAAAGATCGGCCGTCTCGCTGCGCAGCTCCGCCGGCGCGCGGTTTTTGGCGGCGATCAGCACCTCCGCGCTTTCTTCCCCGACTTTTTTCAGAATTTTATCCAAACCCTGCTCAAATAAATAAGTCGTATAAGCCCCCGGCGGCCTCTCCCGCCGCCGCTCGGCGATAAGGGCGGCCAGAGACTCCAGGGCCGGGCCGAGAGCCGGTTCCGGCCGTTCGCCCGCCGCCCCGGTCGTTCGCCACTCTCCGTCCGCCGCCGGCGGCAGGTTATGAAAACAGGTGAAGTATTCCTCGTGGCAGGCCGCGCCGGTTTGGCGGACGATGAGCAGGACGCTGTCTTTGTCGCAATCCAGGCGTACCGCGCGCACCGCCTGATAGTGGCCGGAGGTTTCTCCTTTCAGCCACAGGGCGCCGCGGCTGCGGCTGTAATAACAGGCCCGGCCTTCCCGCAGCGTCCTTTGCAGCGCTTCCCGGTTCATCCAGGCCAGCATGAGAACGACGCCGGTATCCTCATCCTGGGCCACGGCGGGGATCAACCCTTCCTCGTTCCACTTTATTTCTTCCAGCCAATTCATATCTTTTCCTCCGGCCCGGGCCGCACGGCCACCCCCCGCGCCGCCAGGTACTCCTTGCACTCGCGGAGGCTGTATGCCTGATAGTGAAAAATCGAGGCCGCCAGCACCGCGTCCGCCTCGCCGCTCAAAAAACCCTCCGCCAAATGCTCCAGCGTGCCCACCCCGCCGCTGGCAATGAGCGGCAGCGGGATCATCCGGCTCACCGTGCGGTTTAACTCGTTGTCATAACCTTCTTTCGTCCCGTCCCTGTCCATTGAGGTCAAAAGGACCTCGCCCGCCCCCAGTTCCGCCGCCCGCCGAATCCAGGCGAGAACGTCCAGGCCGGTCGGGGTGCGTCCGCCGTGAATATAGACCTCCCACTCGCCCGGCCCGCGCCGCCGCGCGTCCACGGCCAGCACAATACACTGGCTGCCGAAAGCGCGCGCCGCCGCCCTGATGAGTTCCGGATTTTGGACGGCGGCCGTATTCAGGGACACCTTGTCGGCGCCGGCCCGCAGCATCCGGCGAATATCCCCCGTCGTGCGGATACCGCCGCCGATGGTAAAAGGGATATAGACTGCCTCCGCCGTGCGGCGCACGACGTCGATCATGGTTTCCCGGCCCTCGGCCGAAGCGGAAATATCCAGGAAAACCAGTTCGTCCGCTCCCTCCCGGTCGTAACGGGCCGCCAGTTCCACCGGGTCGCCCGCGTCGCGCAGATTGAGAAAATTCGTGCCTTTGACCACGCGGCCCTCATGCACGTCCAGGCAGGGGATAATCCGCTTGGCTAACATACCGCCGCTCCTTCCCGCCCCAGAGCCAGGGCCTCGGCCAGGGTAAAGGCGCCGTCGTAGAGGGCCCGCCCCGTAATGACCCCGTCGATCGCCGCCCCGCCGGCCGCCGCCGCAAAAACGCGGCCTAAATCCGCGAGGCTGGCGACGCCGCCGCTCACCACCGCCCGCAAACCGGTTTCTTCCGTCAGGCGGACGGTCGCTGCGATATTCGGGCCCGCCAGCATCCCGTCCCGGGCGATGTCCGTGTAGACGACCGTTGTCACCCCGAGCGCCCGCATGGCCCGGCCCAGCTCCGTCGCGGTCATGTCCGTTTCTTCCGCCCAGCCCTCAAGGCAAACCCGGCCGGCCCGGGCGTCGATCCCCACGACTATGCGTTCCGGGCCGAAGCGGCGCAGGGCTTCCCGCACCAGGGCCTGGTCGCGGGCGGCGGCCGTGCCGAGAACAACCCGCTCCACGCCCAGGGCCAGCAGTTCCGCCACCCGCTCCGGCGTGCGAATACCGCCGCCGGCTTGCACCCGCAGATCCGCAGCGGCAACGACGGCGCGGAGGGCGGCGTCGTTCACGGGGCGGCCGGCAAAAGCCCCGTCCAAGTCCACCACATGCAAAAATTCGGCCCCGGCGGCGGCAAATTCCCGCGCGACCGCCGCCGGGTCGCTGGCGTAGACCACGGCCGACGCCATTTCGCCCCGGGCGAGGCGGACGACCCGACCTTCTTTCAGATCAACGGCCGGATACAGACGCACCGCGCTCCACCCACTTTCCAAAATTATCCAAAAGACGCAGCCCCCAGCGACCGGATTTTTCGGGGTGAAACTGCGTCCCCCAGATATTGTCCCGGCCGACCAGCGCCGCGAATTCCCCGCCGTAATCGCAAACTCCGGCCCGGCAATTTTCCTCCGCCGGCGCCGCGTAATAAGAATGGACAAAATAAAAAAACGAATTCTGGGGCACGCCGGCGCAAAGCGGGTTTTCCCGGAGCAGGCGCAAATTGTTCCAGCCCATATGCGGCACTTTGACCCCGGGGCCGAAGCGCGTCACCCGGCCGGGCAGGAAGCCCAGCCCCGCGTGTTCGCCATGTTCCTCGCCGACGTCAAACAGGACCTGCATCCCGAGACAGATGCCAAAAAACGGGCGGCCCGTGCGGACATAATTTTGCAGCGCCTCAATCCAGCCTTTGCCCCGCAGGGCCTCCATCGCGTCGGCAAAAGCGCCCACGCCCGGCAGGATCAAGCCCCGCGCCACCGCCGCCGCCTCCGGTTCCCGCAAAATACTCGCCTCGTAGCCCAGGCGGAGCAGGGCTTTGGCCACACTGTGCAAGTTGCCCCGGTCATAGTCCACAATCCCGATCATAGTCCCTCCTGTTTACAGCGTGCCTTTGGTGGAGGGCACGTCCCGCACCCGCGGATCGAGAACCGCAGCCTGGCCCATGACCAAGCCCACGCCCTTGAAAAGGCTTTCCAGTATATGATGCTGATTGCGTCCGGCCAGGAGGCTCAAGTGCAGCGTAGCCCCCGCGTTCAGGGCCAGGGCCCGGAAAAATTCCTCCGCCGTCTCCCCCGGAAAGGCGCCGGTCGGGGCGGTCAGCGGCGGCACGTTCCAGGCGAGAAAGCCGCGGCCGGAAAAATCGACCGCCGCCTGGGTCAGCGCCTCATCCATCGGCAGCAGAGCGCCGGCGACGCGGCGGAGGCCTTTTTTATCCCCGAGGGCCTCCGTCAGCAGCCGACCCAGAACAATGCCGCAGTCTTCGACGGTGTGATGGGCGTCGACGCCCAGGTCGCCCCGGGCCGTGATTTCCAGATCGAAAAGGGCGAAACGGCACCAGGCCTCGAGCATATGATCAAAAAAACCGATGCCGGTGCTGACCTTCGCCGCCCCGCTCCCGTCCAGGCACAATTTGCCGCTGATTTCCGTTTCCCGCGTCCGGCGCTCCCATTGCGCTTCCCGCATAATCCCTCCGCCTTTCTTATGTTCTGATAAATTTTACCACGGACTGGCGCCACAACTCCAGCGGGTCAGTCCGCGTTAGTTTGCTGGAATGGTTCACCCTGCGCGCTCAACTCCGCCGCCGCCCGCAAAAAAAGCGCCGTTTCCTCCGGCCTCCCGGCGCTGACGCGCAGGCACGGGCCCAGGACGGGCAAACGGGCGAAGACCCGGACGGCGATCCCGCGTTGGCGCAGGGCCTCGCCCCAGGCGACCGCGTTCCGGGGTTGAAAAAGCACGAAATTCGCCCGCGTCGGCCAGACTTTGAGCCCGGGCAGGGCTCGGAGGCCCAAGTACAGTTTTTCCGTTTCCGCCCGCAGCGCGGCGATCTGTTCCGCGAAGGCCGCACTGTGCCGCAGCGCCGCCCGTCCGGCTCTTTGGGTGAAAACATTTACATTGTAAGTCTGCCGCACCCGGTTCAGCAGGGCAATGGCTTCCGCCGTCCCGCAGATGTAGCCGAGCCGCAGGCCCGCCATCCCGTAGGCTTTGGAAAAAGTTTTCATTACCAGCAGATTTTGATATTTGCCGATATAGGGCATCATTGAAGTCTCCGGGCCGGCAAACTCGCCGTAGGCTTCGTCCACGACGACCAGGGCCCCGCAGGAGGTGAGCAGGTCTGCCAGCAGCGGGCGCGGAAACAGAGCTCCCGTCGGGTTGTTCGGATTGCAGACGATGATCACGGAAACGAGGTTTTCCCGGCAGGCGCGCCGGATGCCGTCCGGATCCAGCTCCTGCCCCTCCGCCTGCAGCGGCACTTCGATCAGCGGCGTATCCGTCACCGCCGCCAGGACGCCATACATGCTGAAAGTCGGCGGTTGGACGAGCAGAGCCTGGGCCGGACCGCCGAATGTTTGGAGGACGACGGCGATCAGCTCGTCGGCGCCGTTGCCCACCAGGACTTGCTCCCGGCGGAGGTCGAGCCGTTCCCCCAGCTCCGCGCGCAATTCCGTGGCCGCGCCGTCGGGATAGCGGTTAAAGCCCGGAGCAGCTGCGGTGGCCTCCGCTATTTCCGCCAGCGCCTTCTCCGGCCAGGGAAAAGGATTTTCATTCGCGTCCAGCTTGATACCGGCGGACGGGCCTGAGTCATAGGGCGTCAGCCCGCGCACGTTCGGGCGCAATAACTTATTTAACATCGGCAGGACCCAACCGGCGTTCTACCGCCCGGGCGTGGGCTTCCAGCCCTTCGCTCCGCGCGAGCAGGGCGACTTGCCGCCCGTCCGCTTCGAGCGCTTCCGCCGAATAATGCAGCACGCTGATTTTTTTCATAAAACTGTCCACGTCCAGCACGGAGAAAAACCGCGCCGTTCCCGCTGTTGGTAAAATATGGTTCGGGCCGGCGAAATAATCGCCGATGGGCTCCGGCGTATGGTGACCGAGAAAAACCGCCCCGGCGTGCCGCACCAGCCCCAGCCAGCGAAAAGGCTCGGCCACGGCCAGTTCCAAATGCTCCGGCGCCACGGCGTTAGCCAGCTCCAGACCCTGGGCCAGCGACTCCGTCCGGACCAGGGCGCCGTAGTTCTCCCAGGCCCGGCGGGCGATACTCCGCCGCGGTAAATCCGCCAGTTGGCGCTCCGCTTCCGCCGCTATCACCTGCAGCAAAGAGAGTTGGGGCGAGGCGCATAAAGCGGCGGCCAGGGGGTCGTGCTCGGCCTGAGCCAGGAGGTCGGCGGCCACCAGCCCCGGATCGGCCGTCTCGTCCGCCAGGATGAAAATCTCGCTCGGCCCGGCCAGCATATCGATATCCACCTGTCCGTACACCTGTTTTTTGGCCAGGGTCACGTATATATTGCCCGGTCCCGTTATTTTATCCACCGGGGCGATGGTAGCCGTGCCAAAAGCCAGGGCGGCGACCGCCTGCGCCCCGCCGATTTTATATACTTCCCGCAGCCCGCATTCGCGCGCCGCCACCAGGACTTCCGCCGGCAGCGTCCCGTCCCGCCGCGGCGGGGAAACCAGAACGATCCGCTCCACCCCGGCCGTCGCCGCCGGAACGGCGTTCATGAGCACCGAGGAAGGATAGGCCGCCGTGCCGCCCGGCGCGTAAATGCCCACGCTGTCCAGGGGACGCAGGATTTGACCGAGCATAACCCCGTTCGGCTCCGGTTCCAGCCAGGAAACGCGTTTTTGTTTCTCATGGTAGCGGCGGATATTATCCCGCGCCGCCCGCAGCGCCGCCAGCCATTCTGCCGTCACGGCCGCGTAAGCCCGCTCGTATTCCGTTTCGGTCACGCCCAGACCGGCGGCGCGCAGATTCGGACCGTCCAAGCGCTCCGTCAGATCGTACAGAGCCTCGTCTCCCTCGGCGGCCACGCGGGCGAGAATGGCGGCCGTCGTTTGGGCCGCCGCGGCGTCGTCCTCGCGGGCGCGGGCGCGCCAGGCGACCGAATCAAAGTCGGCGTAATTGACAATCTCCTTCATCCCGCCGCCTCCGTCCGCTCGTCCACTTGCGCCCGCAGATTGTCCGTCAGGGCGCGGATAGTTTCGTAGCGCATCCGGTAAGTAACGCGGTTCGCGATCAGCCGGGCCGTCGCCTCGCAGATCGACGCTATTTCCACCAGTTTATTCTCCTTCAGCGTGGCGCCGGAGGAGACGATATCGACAATCATTTCTGCCAGCCCGACTTTGGGCGCCAGTTCAACATTGCCATGCAGCTTGATTGTCGTGACCTGCATCCCCTGTTCGTTGAAAAAGAGCCGGGCGACGCGGGGAAATTTTGTCGCGACCCGCAACCGGTTAAAAGCCTTCAAATCATAAGAGCCGTCCAACCGGCGCGGCGGCAGCGCTCCCTCCGGCGCCGCCACCATAAAACGGCAGGCCCCGAACTTCAGATCCAACAATTCCGCCACATCCCGGTTTTGCTCCACGATGGTGTCCTTGCCGACAAAGCCGGCGTCGGCCGCCCCGTATTCCACGTAAGTCGGAATATCCGTCGGCCGGCAGATAATGATCCGCGCCCCCCGGGTCGGAAAATCAAAAGTCAGCCGGCGTGATTCCCGCGCCACCCCGGCGCAGGGGAGGCCGAACCCCTGGAGCAATTCCAGCGACCGCGGCAGCAATTTGCCTTTAGGCAGAGCGATGGTCAGTATTTTCTTCATTATGCCGCCCCTCCCCCTTGGCAAAAGCGGCGGAGAGCGTCGCGCCAATGGGGCAGCCGGTTAAACCCGGCCCGCGTCAGGTTGGCCTTGCTCAGGCGGGAATTGAGCGGTCTGGCCGCCCGCGTCGGATAAGCGGCGGTCGTCGTCGGTTTTATCCTGGCGGGCAAGCCCGCTTCCTCCATGACGGCGGCGGCAAATTCCGCCCAAGTGCAGACCCCTTCGTTCGTGGCGTGATAAACCCCGTATTTTTCGCTCAGAGCCATATCGCAAAGCAGCGGGGCCAGATCCGCCGTATAAGTCGGAGAACCGGCCTGATCCGCCACCACGCTGATTTCTTCCCGCTCCGCCCCGAGACGGAGCATGGTTTTGACAAAATTAAGCCCCTGCCGGCCGAAAGCCCAGGAAATACGCACAATAAAGCAGCGGCTCAGTTCGGCCCGGACGGCCGCTTCCCCTTCCAGCTTGCTCCGGCCGTAAATATTGAGGGGGCCGGTCTGATCGTCCGTCTCATAAAACCCCTCGCCGCTGCCGGGAAAAACATAATCGGTGGAGAGATACAACATTTTGGCGCCGCTGTTCGCGCAGGCCCGGGCGATATGGCGCGTCGCGGCCGTGTTGACCGCGCGGCAGAGATCCGCCTCGTCCTCGGCCCGATCGACGGCGGTGTAAGCCGCGCAATGCAGCACCGCCTCCGGGGCCCAGTCGGCGAAACAGGCCCCTACCGCCGCCGCGTCCGTGATGTCAAAATCATTGACGTCGACGCCCCGGTAAACCAGGCCGCGCCGCTCCAATTCCCGGCAAACGTCGCTGCCCAGCTGCCCGGCGGCGCCCGTCACTAAAAACTTCACATAAAAACCACCTTTCCGCTAAATTATACACCGCCCGCAGCGGCGATTCAAGCTTCTGGCAGAAGTTTGTTGATCAGGTCGCTGAACAGCCTCGCTATAACAGCGGGGGGTTCCCGCTCTTCTTTGTTCATCCATATTCTGATCAGGTCGAAACTGCCCGCCACCACAAAACTGAAGGTATATTCCAGGATGTTTTTACTTCTGCCCTGCTCAAATTTGGCGATGCTTTGCCTGATCCGGGGTAAACTGATCAGCTTGGCGGGAAAATCAGGGCCGATATTGTTGTCGAATAGAATCCGGCAGATATCGATATTGTCGTCGATGTAGGAGATTATCTTGGCGAACTGCCGCATTGCGCCATCTGTGGAGTCGTCAGGCCCGACATAGGAGGCGATGCTGGTCAGCACCTCGTTTTCAATATCTGCCAGCAAATCATACTGGCTGCCATAGTGCTTATAGAAGGTCGTGCGGTTAATCTGGGCATGGGCGCAGATTTCCGTGACTGATATTTTGTGAATACTTTTTTGCTTCAGCAAAACGATCAGACTGTTCCGGAGCAATGTTTTGGATAAGCGGATCCGCTGGTTTTCTTTCATACGTTATCTTTCATATAAGGGTAAAGGGCCTCCGCCACGGTTCTATTTAGCCCGATTCGGCGTATACGGGACGATTGCCATCGTCCCCTACGGCAATACCGCCCGATCCGGCGTATACGGGACGATTGCCATCGTCCCCTACGCTCTCCCAATTGTGAATTGTGAATTGTGCATTGTACATTGTATAGACCCGTCCCCAAAACGGCGTTTTCTGATTTTAGAGGGACACATCGCACCGCCCTGTTGATTCTGCAACTGTCGTAAAATCAACAGTCGGTTGAAAACAAGAAGTAGTTTAGCATATTATTCTCAGGTATGCAAGGCGGCCGACCCGCTTATTTTCCCGCCAAGAATAACCGGAGGTTGTAAAGTGATTTTTTCGAGCAAAAGAAAAGCTGCTTCTATTTTCAAACTCGGCCCGGCAATCGGCCTGACCATTCTTTTCCTCTCCGGTTGCGGGGAAGGAAACAGTTCCGCCGCCGGCGCCCCGGACTTATTAAAAACCAAGGCGGTAAAAACCGTCGCCGCCGCCGCCGCCCCCTATACCGAATACTTGGATTATAAGGGTTTTGTGACGGCGAAAGAACAAAAAATGCCGGCCTTTGTGCAATCGGGGATCGTCAAGGAAATCTATGTCGCAGAAGGGCAGCAGGTAAAAAGCGGAGAAATATTAGCGGTGCTGGAGACGGACGGCATCGCCCTCGCCATGGAGGCCGCCCTGCTCAACCGGCAAAAAATCATGGATTCCTACGACGCGGCCTATGTCGCCCTTGATTTGTCCCGGCGGCAAGGGGAAGATATGTGGGAAAAATCAGAACAGCTGTACCAGGCCGGGGCGATCTCCGAACAAGACTACCGGAACGCGAGCGACGCCCTGACCAATATTGAAAACGAAGTTGAAAAAACAGAGAAAGCCCGGACTAATGACCTGGCTCAGGTCGAGGTCAGCCTCAAACAATGTAATCAGCAGCTGGAGGACGCCGTTCTAACGGCGCCGATTGACGGCATTGTCGCCGGCGTAATCGCTCAGAGCGGCCAAATATCCGGCGCCGGCTCTCCGGCCTTTGTTTTGGTCTCGGAAGAACAGACGGTGAATATCGGAGTATCCATCGACGACATCGCCAAGATCGCCCTGGAGCTGGAGGTAGCGATAGAGCTGCCCGGACAGGCGCTTATTAAGGGAAAAGTGACGAAGATTGCCCCCTACCCTGAGCAAAACACCAGAACTTATACGGTGGAAATCGCGCCGGCCGCCGATGATTTGACTGTGGGCGCGATTGCGGAGGTAAAAATTCCTCTGGCCACAAGGACGGCGGTTCTGATCCCGCTCAGCGCCGTTTGGCGCAATGAAGGCGTGAGTTTTGTCTATGCCGTCGAGCCAAATGAGAGCGGAGAAGATCGGGTCGTCCGCCGGGAAGTCGTTTTGGGGGAGCCGCGAGGCGCGCTGGTCGAGGCTGTGAATCTTCCGCCGGGGCTTATAATCGTGGCCGACGACATAAAGAATATTAAAGAAAACGACATTGTCATGACGGTTCCCAAGGAAGTATAAGCTATGGCTGAAAAAAAGAGTTTTCTCTCCGGGGTAATCGAAAAAAGAAACCTGGTATTGCTTATTGTCGCCATCATCCTCCTGGCCGGCGTTTTCTCCTATAATAGCCTGCCCCGGCAGGAATACCCGATTATTACAATGCCCATGGCCGTCGTTACCGCAATCTATCCGGGAGCTTCCGCCCAGGATATAGAAGAGCTGGTGACAAAAAAAGTAGAAGATCTGGCGATGTCGGCCAAGTATTTCGATAAAGTAATGTCGCAGTCCTATAACGGAGCCGGCGTGGTGATGGTCTATTTTGACATGACTGCGGATCCGGCTTTGCTCGACGACAGCAAGGCCGACTTGCGCTACAGTCTGGAGGCTTTGCAAAGCACGGAGTTTCCCGCCGGCGTCACGGTTCAATACAGCACGGATACCGGAGACACGGCCGGTCTGCTCTTGGCCGTTACGGGGGAAGGCCGGAGCAGGGCGGAACTGGCGGAAAGGGCCGAAACATTGAAGTCCGGGCTGCGCGGTCTGGCGGGGGTAAAAAGCATCGAGATCAGCGGCGAGCGGCAGGAACAGATAAAAGTCAGCGTCGATATCGGTAAGCTCAATAAAACGGCGGTATCGCTGTCGGATATCGCGGCGCTCATTCAATATCAGAACAGCTTGATCCCGGCGGGCAATATTGAATTTGCCGACGATGTACTCACTGTGCAAACATCAGGGATTTTCACCGATCTCAAGGATATTGAGGAACTCGTCGTCGGCATCTCGGGCGAAACCGGCGCTACGACGCGTCTCCGGGATATCGCCCTCATTGAAAAAACTGCGGACGGCGACGCCAAACGCTATCAATACAACGGGGACGAGGCGATCCTCCTCAGTCTGCATTATCAGGACAAAATCAATATCGTCTCGGCGGGTAAAAAAGTAATGAAAGCGGTTGAGGCTTACAAAGCCGGACTGCCTGATGATATCCGGGTTGAGACGGTCGTGGATCTGGGCGCCGATGTCAATGCTTCGGTGACGAACTTCCTTGTTTGTTTTCTGGACGCCTTGGTCATCGTGATTGCGGTCATTATGCTGGGCATGAATTTGCGCAACGGCGGCATAATTGCCTTTGCGCTGCCTGTTACCGTCATGATTTCCTTTCTGGTCATGAAGCTGCTGGGCATAGACCTGCAGTTCATTTCGCTGGCGGCGCTGATCATGGTTCTGGGTATGCTCGTGGACAACGCGGTGGTCGTCAGCGACCAAATCCAGGTGCGCCTTGACAAGGGGGATGAACGGCAGGAGGCCTGTGTGAACGGGGTAAAGGACGTCGCCTTTCCCGTTCTGGCGTCAACCCTGACCATCGTCTCCATATTTACAATGTTTTACAGTTTGCCCGGCTCCATGAGCAAATTTATCAACAGTCTGCCCACCGTCGTCATCACGGCCATCCTTGCTTCCTACGCGGTGTCGATATTTGTGACGCCGATTATGTGTTATCTGTTTATGAAACCGAGCAAAACCTTGGCGGAAGGGAAATTGACCTTGCTCGGCCGCCTGGGAAACGCGATGGACAAGCTGCTGCAACTGGCGTTTGCCCATAAGCGCGCCGCCATAGTCGTCGCTCTGCTGTTTCTGCTGGGGGCGGTCGGTTTACTGAGTATGAGGTCGCTGACTTTTCTGCCGACCTCAAACAAGGCTATCCTGGATATTAAAATCACCGCCCCGGGAATAACCGATATTCGCAAAGCGGACGAAGCGGTACAACTGGCGGCGGACATTGTGCGGATCCAACCGGAAACGGCTTATTACGCTACGGCGGTGGGAGGCAATCTGCCCCGCTATGATTTTTGCGCCCTGCCTACGGGCGATGGGGTGAATAAAGGCAATGTGGTCGTTGGGGTCGATTTGGCGGCCGGCGGACGCTTCGAGAGCAACGCCGAGTTTTTGCAGTACCTGCAGGCCGAAATGAACAGCCGGATTCCCAGCTGCGCCATCGAAGTAAACCAATTGGATGTCGTCCCCAGTCTGTCCAAGCCGATCCAGGTCAGGGTAATGGGCGATGATTCGGACGCCCTGAACGCGGCAGCGTCCGTCATTGAGGCGGAACTGTACCGGATGGGGGGAACCTTGAAGATTCAAAGTGAAAGACAGCTGAAAACAGAGCAGTATTATGTGGATATCGACGATGCGCAGCTAAACGCCGTCGGTCTGACCAAAGCGGAACTCCAAGGGGAATTGAACGCGGCCTTGATGGGCCGGCAGGTCTCCGTATTTCGCCAAGACGCGCGGGAGTATCCCATTATCGTCGCCGGCACGATCCATTCATCGGCGGAATTGCTGAATTTTGGCATTAAGACCGGCGCCAGCGGCATTAAATACCAGCTGAAACAATTGGCTGCCCTCGGCTTGAAAGACGAATACGAGAGCATTGCCAGGTACAACGGCAAGAGAATGGTTCTGGTCAGCGCCTTTGCCCAAAAGGATTATTCCGCCCTCGAATTGCAAAGCCGGTTGGAAAAAGAAATAGCCAAACGGGATATGGGCGATGTTGAACTATTGTATGAGGGCGACAGTTTTGCGATGGGCCTGGCCATTGATAACCTGATTACAGGCGCCGTTATCGGTGTTTTGGGCATCATGCTGGTTTTGTTCCTCCTGTTCAACTCCTTCCGCCAAATGCTTTATGCGTTAACCGCTATGCCGTTTGTCGTCGTCGGCTCGTCTCTGGCCATATTGCTGACCGGGCTGCCTTTAAGTTTTTTCGCGATTTTAGGCATCCTCAGCTTGCTGGGCGTGGTGGTGAACAACGCGATCCTACTCGTTGACTTTATCAACCGGGAAAGAGCGAGGGGCGGCGCTATTGACGCCGCTTGCCGGGAGGCTGTCCGGCAAAGATTCCGGCCGGTGTTTTTGAGTACCATGACGGCGGTTTTGGGTATGCTGCCGCTGGCCTTGCGCGGCAACGCCCTCTTTACCGGCATGGTGACCTGCTTTATGTTCGGGGATACGATGTGTATGTTTTTCACCCTGATTATTGTGCCGGTCGTTTATGGAATCTGTGAAAACAGGAAGAACCTGAAAGCTCGGCGCTGATTCCGTCCGCTCCGAATGTCGGGCTTGTGGATGAGAACGCACTGTTCGAGCGCGTGGCGGCGATTATTGAAAACCGCAAAAACCGCGCCGCCACATACGCCAACAGCGAGGTCACGCTGATGTTTTGGGAATTTTTGCTCTCATCCCTACTCCAGAAAATTCTTGCCAAACCACCCGCTATCCGTTATACTGAACGCGACGGAAAGCCCGAAAAATAACAAGCAAGATTGTTTCCTTGAGCGTGACGCAAGATAAAACCCAATAAAAACGGAGGTGAGTAAGCATGGAGAAAAAAAGGATACCAATAGGTATAGATTCTTTCCGCAAGATAATGGAGGACAATTATGATTATGTGGACAAAACTATGCTTATCCATGATTTTCTGGACGGTGGCGACGAAGTTACTCTAATAACAAGGCCGAGGCGCTTTGGCAAAACCCTGAACATGACAATGCTCAAGGAGTTTTTCGACATAACAGCCGACAGCAAAAAATTATTCGCCGGTCTGGAAATAAGCGACTCGGAATATATGGACAAAATAAACACGAAGCCGGTGATATATTTTTCCTTCAAGGATTGTGAGGCGACATCTCCGGCAAGCTTACTGAAAAAATTATGCAGAGTTATAAGGCCGGAGGTTTCGCGATATTATAAATTAGCGCAAAGTAACCAAGATTATTTAAGCGACCCACAGTATTGGGAATTAAAAACATTATACGACGACCTTCGATCAAGAGAAATTGATTTTGACCAACTGGAATCCTCTTTATTCACGCTGACCGAAGCAGCGAAAAGCCTTTACAATAAAAAGCCACTGCTACTCATAGACGAATACGACGCTCCTATTATGTCTGCCTATGAAAATAACTACAAGAAGCAGATCGACACTTTCTTCTCCGGTTTTTTGGGCAGCGCCCTCAAGGGTAACGAAAACCTGGACAGAGCGATTTTAACCGGAATACAACGGGTAGCCAAAGAAAGCATTTTCTCCAAATTAAACAATCCCGCCGTCTACACGGTCTTGGACAAAATATATGCCGCCCACTTCGGGTTGACAGAGAAAGAGACAGAAAAACTTCTTTCTCACTATGGGATGGAATTGACCGAAGGCGTTAGGCGCATGTACGACGGATATATTATCGACGGCAACAATATCTATAATCCTTGGTCTATTCTGAACTACGTCCGCAATAAAATATTGGAACCATACTGGGTCAACACATCGTCCAACACAATGGTGAGTAAACTGATGAGCGAGGCCACGCGAGATTTTACTGATGATTACTATAAAATGCTGGAAAAGGGCGATGTCACGGTCACAGCGAATTTGAAGACGGCGTATGCCGAGCGAGCCGACTCTGACACCTTATGGGGGCTTTTACTTAACACTGGCTATATAACTGCCGCTCAAATAGAATATGACATGGGAAACGCATATGTAACTGCCAAAATTCCCAACAATGAAGTAAAAAGCGA
>JAISWK010000052.1 GCA_031270805.1 Gracilibacteraceae bacterium | reverse complement strand
TTGCACTCTGGCTGCGTTGCCAGAACCCGCAAATACAGCCAGTATTAGCGGAACCTGGCGCCTTGCCAGAGCACAAAATTGCTGCGTCAACTGCACAAGTTATTTATCAACAGTCCCTTAATAATTATAGCATATGGGGGGCATAAAAAAAGAGAAAGGTAGAGAAATCCTAACCTTTTTCAGAAATTTTTTCATTTTGAGGGTTGACAAAAGGGAATGGTATGATACAATCGGCGCACAAACGGTCATTCGTCTATTTCGGCGCGGCGGCGGAAAATTGGCCTACCCGGTCACGCCGCGGTAATAATGCCCCTTGGTAAAACCCTCCGGAAAAGCGGCTTCCAGGCGGGCGGCCCGCTCCGCCGCCGCCCCGCCCCGCTCCCAGGCCTCCAGGTAGTATTCCGCCGCCCGCTCCGCCTGAGCAAGCGTGACCCGTAGCAAATCCAGCCGGACGGCGCGGAGGCCGGTCGCCGCGAGTTCCGCCAGGCCGGCGGCCAAGTGCAGGCGGCGGCTGTTAAAAATGTGCATCCGGCAGGCGCGATCCGTTTCCAGGGGAAAACGGAAATCCAGGCGGTCACGCAAGTAAAACGAGCCGGCGCAAGCCCGCCCCGCCGCCGGCCCGGGATTCGCTCCCGGCTCGGGCTGCGCCGCCCGCTCCCGGCAGCCCAGCGCCGCCGCCGGCAGACAAACAGGCGTGACCATCATCTCCATGTCGCCGAACACCACGGCTTCCGTCCGGCGGAGCGGACGCAGAGCCGCGATCTGGCCCAGGTTCAGTTCCGGCGACAGAGTGACCCGCCGGGCGCCCAAATCCGTCAAGAGGCGCAGGGCGGCGTTGTTCAGCACCGGCAGAGAATAATCGCTTTCCCAGGGCCAGTCCGGATCCGTCTCCCGCAGCAGGGCCAAACCCTCCCAGCCGGCGGCCATAATCGCCGGCCGCTCCGGCCAGGCGGCCATCGCCTCCAGTTCGCGCCGCAGGGCCGCCGCCTCTCCCTCATGCAAAATCCGCGGCAGCCGCCAGACAAAATCAATCCCCCGCTCCCTGCCCCAGGCCGCGAGCGCCCGCAAGCTTTCCGGGCCGCAGAGCGGAAAACGCCGCCACTCCCGGCTGAGAATCAGCCGGCGCAGGCCCAGGCGGGCCAGCGGGCGGAGCAGGGAGGCGTCGGCCAGTAAAACCCCTACGCCTCCCTGCGGCAGGGGCGCCGTTTCCGCCGGCAGGCGCTGCCAGGCGGCGCGGCGGCGTTCCCATTCCGCCGGGCTGATGGGCGGTCGGGCCGTTTCGGCCAGCAATTGGGCCACGGCGGCCCGGCGCATTTCGTTCAGTTCGCTGACCGGGATCAGGATATCCCCTTCCAGCCGCAGATCTAAGGCGGCGAGGACAAAGGGCGTCCCCCCCAGCCGCCCCAGCTGCCGGCGCAGGTATTCCGGCTCGAGCGGTCTCTGTCGGGCGGCGACGGCCGGCGAAAGGGAAAAAACCTCGACTGTTTTTCCGTCCGCTTCCGCAACGGTCAGACGCAGCCGTTCTCCCACTGCGCCGCAGACAGTCATAGCGAGCGGGCGCTGCCGTCCGACCGCCCCGCTCTGAAACGTGCGGCGCGCCGCCTGTAAAAGCGCGGCGTCCGCCGTTTTGAACACGCGGTCGCCCGGGCGGGCCTGACCGGCATAAGGCAGCCAGACTTGCCGGCCGGCCGGAGCGGTCGTCAGATTCCGCCCTGTTTCGTCAAACAAAGCGCCCACGGTCTCCCCCTCGCGCCCCCGCCCGGTCCAAACCTCAATACCGTCGCCGGGAGCGAGGTCGGTTTCCAGCTTCAGGCCGAGCCGCCCCCGGGCAAAGTCCGTGACCCGCCCCAGGCGCAGGCCCCGGTTATTGGGCCGCTGCCAGCTCATAAATTCCCGCCCGGGACGGCCCATAGCGCAACCGGGCGTAAATTCCCGGTTGAAAATCTGCTCCAGGTCGCGGTGATCTGCCGCCGTCGGTGGCGCCCCGTCCAGGGCCCGGCGATAGACCCGCACCACGGTCGCCACGTATTCCGCTCTTTTCATCCGGCCTTCGATCTTCAGGGCACTCGCCCCGGCGGCGGCCAGCGCCGGCAGGTGGTCCAGCAAGTTGAGGTCGCGGGGGCTGAGTAAATGGGCCCCCGCCTTTTCCCCGGCCAAAAGATCCCGGCCCCCCTCGTCTTCCAGGGTATAAGCCATACGGCAGGGCTGGGCGCAGCGACCGCGGTTACCGCTCCGCGCCCCGATAAAACTGGAAAACAGGCATTGCCCGGAGTAGGAAACACAGAGAGCGCCGTGGCCGAACACTTCCAGTTCCAGATTTGTGCTCGCCCGGATGGCGCCGATCTCGGCCAGCGAGAGTTCCCGGGCCAGTACGGCCCGCCGCGCGCCCATGCTCTCCATAAGGCGGCAGCCGGCGCTCCCGGTCAGCGTCGCCTGCGTGCTGATATGGACGGGCCATTCGGGAAGCAAAGCGCGCAAAAGGCTGAGCGCGCCCATATCCTGGACGATGACCGCGTCGGCGCCCGTAGCGTAAAGCCGGCGGGCGTAAGCGGCGAATTCCTCCATCTCCGCTTCGGTCAGCAGAATATTCAGGGTCACATAAACCCGTACCCGGCGTTCATGGGCATAACGCACCGCCGCCTCTATTTCCGCTGCGTCAAAATTCGCCGCTCCGGCCCGGGCGTTAAAGGCCCGCCCCCCGAGATAGACGGCATCGGCGCCGCCGGCGACGGCCGCTCGCAGCGCCTCCTCTCCCCCGGCCGGCGCCAGCAATTCCATCGGGACCGTACTCATTGGCGCCGGGTCGCGCCGAATTCCCGCTCGATTTCCGCCAGGATCGCCGCGTTCAGGGCGCCGGCCTCTTCCTCGGTCAGGGTTCGCTCCGCCGATTGGTAGTAAAGATGGAAAGCCAGACTCTTATGGCCGGCCGCCACGGGCGCGCCGCGGTAGACGTCAAAAACCCCCGCTTCCCGCAGCAGGGCCCCGCCCAGCTCGCGGATCCGGCCCAGAATATTTTCCGCCGCCACATCTTCTGCGACCACCACGGCCAAGTCTCGCGGCATTCCCGGGAAACGGGGATAGCCGGCGGCGGTAAAACTCTGCCGGGCGTGCCGGTAGAGCAGATCCAGATCCAACTCAAAGAGTACCGGCCGCTGCAAGCCCCGGAGCTCGTCCCGGCCCGGATAAAGCTCACCCAGAACGCCGAGGCGTTCGCCCTCCACGCTCACGAGCGCCGCCCGGCCCGGATGGAGCAAATCCGCGTAGCGCGCTTCTGTCAGACGTTCGTAGTGAAAATCCAGGCGGCAGGCGCGGGCCAGAGCGTCCAGGGCCCCTTTGCCGTAGTAAAAATCATAAGCGCAGACGGCGCCGCGCCAATGGCGTCCGCTGCCACCCTGCATGAGGCCGGCCAGGCGCAGCGCTTCCTGCGGCGGCGCGCTCAAACTGTCTTCCGTCGTCAAATAAACGCTGCCCATTTCAAAAAGCAGCCAATCGGTGTTGCGCCGGGCCGCGTTGCGGGCGCCCGCCTCCAGCAGGCCGGGTAAAAGCGAAGTCCGCATCACGCTCAACTCGTCCCGCAGAGGATTGCGCAGGGCGATCCGGCGTTCCCCGCCCCAAAGCGCGTCTTCCGTCGGTTCGACAAAAGAATAGGTGATCGCTTCGCAAAAACCGCTCCGCACAAGGGTGTCGCGCACGAGGAGGTTAAAATTTTGCTGCGGCGTGCGGCGGCCGAGGATGGATTCCCCCCGGGGCAGCGTGGTCGGGATGCGATCGTAGCCGATGATGCGGGCGACTTCCTCAATCAAATCTTCCTCAAGATGTAAATCTTGGCGATAAGTGGGAATATCGACGACAAAGCGGCCCGGTTCCTGCGTGTAAGCAAATTGCAGTCCGCGCAGCACCTGTTCCGTCTCCGCGCTCGTGTAGGCGGCGCCCGTGACCCGCGCCAGTTTGTCCCCGGTCAGCGTCACTCGCGGCGGCGCGGGCAGGACGCTCTTTTGCTCCGCCAGCGCGACCGGGCGGCCGATAGCCAACTCAGTCAGGAGTTCCGCCACCCGGCCCAGCGTCGCCAGACAGAGATGCGGATTAACCCCTTTTTCAAACCGGCGCGACGATTCGGAACGCAGGCCCAGGCGGCGGCTGGTGCGCCGGACGCTGGCGCCGAGAAAATGGGCCGATTCAAAGAAAATATTTTTTGTCGCCCGGGTGATTTCCGTCGCCAGCCCGCCCATGACCCCCGCGAGGGCGATCGGCCCGCCGGCGTCGGCAATGACCAGCATATCCGGTTGCAGGCGGCGCGTAATCCCATCCAGCGTCGCCAGCGTCTCCCCCGGCGCGGCCAGGCGCACATGGATATCTCCCTGCACTTTGTCGGCGTCAAAAGCGTGCAGGGGCTGGCCGAGTTCCAGCATACAGTAATTAGTGACGTCGACCACATTGCTGATGGGGCGCACGCCGGCCTTGAGCAAACGATTTTGGATCCATTGGGGCGAGGGGGCGATGGCGACGTTTTCCGCCACCAGACCGGCGTAGCGGAGGCAGAGCTCCGGGACGTCCACATGCACCCGCTGGCTGCTCTCCGGCCAGGTTTTTTCTGCTCCGCCCGCCCAACTGGATAGCGCCGGGCGGCGACCGAGCAGGGCGCCGACCTCCCGGGCCACGCCCGCCATGGCCAGACAGTCCGGGCGGTTCGGATAAAGCTCCAGTTCGATGATCTCGTCGTCCAGGCCGAAATAATCTTCCATTGTCACCCCGACCGGCGCCGATAAGGGTAAAATAAGCACTCCGTCCCGACTGCGATCCAGCCCGGCGTTTTCCAGGCCGAGTTCTTTTTCGGAACAGAGCATCCCGGCCGAAATCTCTCCGCGCAGTTCCACCGTCTCTATTTTCCGCCCATCGGCCAGGACGGCGCCGGGTAAAGCCACCGCCACTTTGTCCCCGGCGGTCACATTCGTGGCGGCCGTGATAATCTGGGTGTTCGGGCCGCCGCCCGTGCGCACGAGGCAAAGCTGCAGTCTTTCCGCGCCCGGATGGGGACGGCAAGTAAGGATTTCTCCCACCAGCACATCCGCGCCGCCGCGGCCGGCCCGCTCCACGCTCGCCACTTCCACTCCGGCCGCCGTGAGACGGGCGGCCACTTCCTCGCCGCTTTCCCGCAGTTCAATCAATTCACGCAGCCATTCCATGCTAACCCGCACGTTTTTTCTCCTTTTCCTCCGGCTCAGCCGTTAAAACTGGCGCAAAAACCTTATGTCATTGTCAAATAACAGGCGCATATCGTCAATGCCGTACTTGAGCATGGCGACGCGCTCCACCCCGACGCCGAAAGCGAACCCGGTCACGGCGCCCGCATCGTAACCGCCCATCCGCAGCACTTGCGGATGCACCATGCCGGCGCCGAGAATCTCAATCCAGCCCGTTCCCTTACATAGGCGGCAGCCGGCGCCGCCGCAAAACATGCAGGAAACGTCTATCTCGGCGCTCGGCTCGGTAAAAGGGAAAAAACTGGGCCGCAGACGGATTTCCCGCTCGGGGCCGAACATTTCCCGAATAAAGTGCAGCAGGACGCCTTTCAGATCGGACATCCGCACGCCCCGATCCACGAGCAGTCCTTCCACCTGGTGAAACATCGGGGAATGGGTGGCGTCGTCGTCGTTGCGGTAGACCTTGCCCGGCGCGATGACCTTGACGGGCAGGCGGGGACAGGTCTTTTCCATGGAACGGATCTGCACGGGCGATGTCTGTGTGCGCAGCAAAAATTCTTCACTGATATAGAAGCTGTCCTGCATATCACGGGCCGGGTGATCCGGCGGCATGTTCATGGCCTCGAAATTATAGTAATCCGTCTCGATTTCCGGCCCTTCGGCAATCGAAAAACCCATGCCGAGAAAAATATTTTCCATATCGGCGATGACCATGTTGAGCGGATGCCTGCGCCCCGGCGGCGGGATGGTTCCCGGCAACGTAATGTCAATGCTTTCCTCCCGCAGCCGGGCTGCGAGCGCTGCTTCCCGCCAGAGCCGGCTTTTTTCCTCCCAGACCGCCTCCAAGCGGGAGCGGGCCTCGTTCACCAGCTCGCCGCTCCGCGGTCTCTCCTCCGGCGGCAAAGTTCCCAACCGTTTCATCAACCGGGTGAGAGCGCCTTTTTTCCCGAACAGGCGCACCCTGATCTCCTGCAATTCGTCCTCGGTTCGCGCCGCCGCGATGCGTTCCAGGGCTTCCGCCCGCAAGGTTTCCAACTCTTTCCGCATGACCGGCTCCTTTATTTTTTTAGGCGATGAACGCCTTTTTCGCCTGTAAAAAACTGTCATACAAACGCCGCGTCCAGGTTCCGGCCCGGCCGGCGCCAATCTGGGCGCCGTCCAACCTGGTCACGGGAATGATCTCCGCGCCGGTGCCGGTAATAAAAATCTCCGCGGCCCGCGCCAGTTCGGCCCGCTTCAGAATGGTTTCCTTGATCCGAATCTTGTCGGCCCGGGCCCGGCGCAGAACGAGCAAGCGGGAAACACCCGCCAGGATATGTCCGTCCAGCGGCGGCGTCACGATCTCTCCCCCGGCCGACACGGCGAACACATTGCTGGAAGCGGCCTCGGTGACCCAATCGCGGTCGTTGTAAAAAATAGCTTCCTGGGCGCCCGCCGCCAGCGCCTTTTCCTTGGCCAGGATATTGGGCAGCAGGTTGAGCGATTTAATATCCGGGTGGGCCCAGCGCTCATCCGGCAGGGTCAGCGCCGCCACGCCCGCATCCCACTCCTCCGCGCTCATACTCTCCAACTCCGTCACAAACATCGTAGTAAACGGAGGGCCTGCCGGGCGGCCCGGCCCTCGCCAACCCACTCCCCGCGTAATTTGCAGGTACAGGAACGCCTCGGCGTAACCGCTATAGGCGACGAGTTCCTCCATACAGCGCCTTAACGCCGCCCCGCTCAGTTCCGGCCTGATCTCGAGCGCCCGCAGGCTTTTGTTCAAGCGGGCCATATGTTCCGCCAGAGCGTAAATTTTGCCGGCAAAGGCTTTACAAGCCTCATATACGCCGTAACCGTAAAAATAGCCGTGATCCAGGTAACTGACCCTGGCCTCGGTCAAGGGCATGACATCTCCGTCAATCCAAGCCAAATCCGGCATTATTCCGTTATTACCTCCCTCTCGTTTCTACCGCTCCGTTTATTTTAATACAAAACCGGCGCGGAATCAAGCGCCAATACGCCCGGGCAAGTGGGGAGTGGGGAGTGGGCAGTGGGCAGTGGGCAGTGGGCAGTGGGCAGTGGGCAGTGGGCGCAGGGCCTTCTGGGAGCGCGGCCATCCTGGCCGCTAATACGCCCGCGCAGTATATGCCTACTAGGGCATCGTAGGGGCGGATGGCAGTTCGGCGCCAGCGGCTCGGAGACTCGCCGGGCGCCTGTTGCATGGCTCTTGTTAGCGGTTCATCTGCGCCCTGACGGGCTTGATTCACCGACAAGAGCGCAGCAGTTCGGCACCAACGACATAGGAGACTCCATTCGGCCTCGCCGAATGGTTAGTCGAACTTGTGCAGGAACCTACTAGCCGCTGTTCCCGCCACCCCCCGAGAGGAATGTTCATGCGGGTTACAGCGGCTTGGTTGCTACCTCGGAGACTCGCCGGGTGCCTGTTGCACGACTGCGCCGCATACGCGTCGCAGCTTTCGGTGCCTCGTTGTCACTAACGACATGCCGCCGTTGTTATCAATTCGGTTCTGGCGGC
>JAISWK010000105.1 GCA_031270805.1 Gracilibacteraceae bacterium | reverse complement strand
GAGGGATTAGGGATTAGGGATTAGGGATTAGGGATTAGGGATTAGGGATTAGGGATTAGGGATTAGGGATTAGGGATTAGGGATTAGGGATTAGGGATTAGGGATTAGGGATTAGGGATTATGACAAGGTACACGTAGGCGGGAACATCCGGACGATGACGCGGGTGGCCTTCGAGCGGCTCGCGCAATGGTAGCAACCAAGCCGCTGTAACCCGCATGAGCATCCCTCTCGGGAGTTGGCGGGAACAGCGGCTACTAGGTCGCTGCACAAGTTCGACTAACCATTCGGGCCCTGCCGAATGGAGTCTCCTATGCGCGCCCCTACGATTTCCTCTCCACTCTTTTCTCTTTCCTCTCCACTCTTTCCTCAAAAAATTTGTCTCCCCCCGGCCGGCGTGTTATAATACAAAGCAAAAAGGGAAGATTACAAGATGCCGGATAAAGAACAAACGCTGGCGGCGGCGGCCCGAACTGCGAAAAACATGCGCCGCGCCATTATCACGATGACCAATCTGGCCGGGGGCGGCCATCCGGGAGGCTGTCTCTCCGCTACGGATTTGCTCGCCGTGCTGTATGAAGGTTTTATGCGCGTCGACCCGCAAAACCCGCGCCGGCAAGAGCGGGATTATTTTTTTCTCTCCAAGGGGCACGCCGTCCCCGCTCTCTATGCCGTTCTCATCGAAAAAGGTTTTCTCGCCCCGGAAGAAATC
The DNA here is from genome assembly GCA_031270805.1 of Gracilibacteraceae bacterium. Classification (GTDB taxonomy): domain Bacteria; phylum Bacillota; class Desulfitobacteriia; order Desulfitobacteriales; family Syntrophobotulaceae; genus JAIRRL01. Next base: position 17,849 of record JAISWK010000105.1, on the reverse strand, counting down.
CGGGACTTCCGGGCCAAAACCGGGCGCCTGCCAGCTTATCCGAGCTGCGAACTGACGCCGGGCGTGGATATCGCCTCCGGTTCCCTGGGCCAGGGTCTGTCCGTCGCGAATGGGGCGGCGCTGGCTGCGCGCCTGGATAAAAGCGATCGGCGCGCCTATGTCATGCTCGGGGACGGGGAATTGCACGAAGGGCAGGTCTGGGAAGCGATGATGACGGCGGCCCATTATCGCCTGGCCAATGTTTGCGCCATCGTGGATTACAATAAATTGCAGCTGGACGGCGCCCTGGACGAAGTCAAAACCCTCGGCGACCTGCGGGGCAAGTGGGACCGCTTCGGCTGGCGGGCGCTGGAAATAAATGGACACGATCTGAGCGCCATTTACGACGCTTTCGCCGCGGCGCGCGCTTGGCCGGAGGGGCCGACGGTTATTATCGCCCACACGATCAAGGGCAAGGGCGTTTCCTTTATGGAAGACGAAGTCGGCTGGCACGCGGCGGCCCCGAATGACGAAGAATACGCGATCGCGATGAAGGAGTTGAGCTGAGATGAAGATTGCGCCCCGGGAAGCCTACGGCCGCGCCCTGGTGGAGCTGGGCCGGGAAAACGGTGATATAGTGGTGTTGGACGCCGATGTGGCCAAAGCCTCGATGACGGTGCTTTTCAAAGAAGCCTTTCCCGAACGCTTTTTTGACCTCGGGATAGCCGAGTCGGACCTCATGGCGACCGGCGCCGGGTTTGCCGTGGCGGGCAAAATCCCTTTCGTGAACGCCTACGCCAATTTTCTCCTCGGCAACGGCTGGGAACAGCTGCGCCTCTCCATCTGCTATGCCAACCAAAACGTCAAAGTCGTCGGCCACAATATCGGCGCCTCCTCGGCCAAGGACGGCCCGACCCATCTGCCGCTGGAAGACATCGCCCTGGCCCGCGTCCTGCCCGGCCTGCTCGTCCTGGAGCCGGCGGACGCCGTGGAAATGGGCAAAGCGGTTCGGGCTCTGGCGGCATACGCCGGGCCGGCCTACATGCGGGTCGGACGCATGCCGACCCCGGTCGTCACGCGGGAGGAAGATCCCTTTATCCTCGGGCGGGCCGGCATCCTCCGCTCCGGGGCCGACGTGACGCTGATCGCCTGCGGCTCAATGGTGGCCAAAGCGCTGGCCGCCGCGGCGGAACTGGCCGAACGCGGGCTGGAAGCGGATGTACTCAATTTGCACACGATCAAACCCCTGGATGAAGAAGCGATCCTGGCCTCCGCCCGGAAAACCCGCGCGGTGGTGACGGCGGAGGAACACAGCACGCGCGCCGGTATGGGCGGCGCCGTAGCGGAGTTGCTGGCCGGCCGTTACCCCGTCCCCGTGCGCATGGTCGGGGCGCAGGATATATTCGGCATCTGCGCCTCTTATGAGGATATACAGGAATATTTTGGCATGACAAGCGAAAAAATTGTGGCCGAAGCGCTCATAGCCTGCGCTCTGCGCGACGGAGAACCAGGCGCGCCTCACTGAGAGCCCCGCTTTGCTTATTTTTTCAGCGTAATGGCTCCCGTCCCGTCCGTGTCCGCCTTGACGACGTCCCCCGGCCCGAAGTCGCCGGCGAGCAGGCCCACGGCCAGCGGATTTTGCAGCCGTTGCTGGATAACCCGCTTGAGGGGCCTGGCCCCGTACACCGGGTCATACCCTTCCTCGGCCAGCGCGGCCAGAGCCGGGGCGGAAACAGCCAGCCCGAGACCGCGTTCGGCCAGACGGGCCCGCAGCGCTTCAAGCTGGATGTCCACGACCCGGGCGATATGTGCGCGGGACAGCGGGGTGAAAACCAGGATTTCGTCCAGGCGGTTGATAAATTCCGGGCGAAAACAGCCGCCCAGTTCGCCCCGCACCGCCCGGTTCACTTCCTCCTGCCCGGCCCCTCGCTCGGTCATCTCCTTGATCAGGGCGGAGGCCAGGTTGCTGGTCAGGATGACGACGGTATTGGCAAAACTGACGACGCGGCCGTGGCTGTCCGTCAGGCGGCCGTCCTCCAGCAGTTGGAGCAGCAGGTTAAAAACGTCGGCGTGGGCTTTTTCCGCCTCGTCCAGCAGCAGAACGCTGTAAGGTTTGCGCCGCACGGCCTCCGTGAGCTGCCCGCCCTCGTCGTAACCGACGTAACCGGGCGGCGCCCCGATCAGGCGGGCCACGGCGTGTTTTTCCATGTATTCGGACATGTCGATGCGCACCATGTTTTGCTCGTCGTCGAATAAAAATTCCGCCAGAGCCTTGGCCAGTTCCGTCTTGCCCACCCCGGTCGGGCCGAGGAATAAAAAGGAAGCCAGCGGGCGGCGCGGATCCTGCAACCCGGCGCGGGCGCGGCGCACGGCGTCAGCGACGGCGCTCACAGCCTCATCCTGCCCCACGACACGGCGGTGGAGGTTTTCTTCCATGTGCAGCAGCTTGACCGTCTCGGCCTCCAGCATTTTGGCCACGGGAATATGCGTCCACTTGGCCACTATTTCCGCGATATCATTCTCCGTCACTTCCTGGCGCAGGAACGCTCCTTCCCCGGACAAACCCGCTTCCGCCGCCTGCAGCTTTTTCTCCAGCGCCGGCAGCACCCCGTACTGCAGTTCCGCCGCCTTGTTGTAATCGTAAGTCTGCTGGGCCTGCTCGATATTGACCCGGGCGGCGTCGATTTCCTCCCGGATTTTCTGGATCGCGGCAAGTTTTTCCCGCTCCTCGGCCAGCCGCGCCTGCTGCCGGGCGCGCGTTTCCTTCAAGTCGGCCAGTTCCGCCTCGATATGGGCCAACCGCTCCCGGCCGGCCTTGTCCGTCTCTTTTTTCAAGGCTTCACGCTCGATTTCCAGCTGCATGATCCGCCGTTTGATCTCATCGAGTTCCCGCGGCTCGCTCGTGATTTCCATCCGCAGCCGGGCCGCCGCCTCGTCGACCAGGTCGATGGCCTTGTCGGGTAAAAAACGGTCGCTGATATAGCGATCGGAGAGCTGACTGGCGGCAATCAGGGCGCTGTCGGTGATGCGTACGCCATGATGCGTTTCGTAGCGCTCCTTCAAGCCCCGGAGGATGGAAACGGTGTCCTCCACTGTGGGCTGATCGACGAATACCGTCTGAAACCGTCTTTCCAGGGCCGCGTCTTTTTCAATGTACTTGCGGTACTCGTTCAGCGTCGTCGCTCCGACCAAGCGCAATTCGCCCCGGGCCAGGAGCGGCTTGAGCATATTGCCCGCATCGAGCGAGCCTTCCGCCGCCCCGGCCCCGACGACCGTGTGCAGCTCATCGATGAACATGATGATGTCCGCGCGGCTCTGCACCTCTTTCAGCACCGCTTTCAGGCGTTCCTCAAACTCGCCCCGATACTTGGCCCCGGCGATTAGGGCGCCGAGGTCAAGGGAGACGACTTCTTTGCCCTTGATCGCTTCCGGGACGTCGCTGCGGACGATGCGCTGGGCCAATCCCTCTACGATAGCCGTCTTGCCCACGCCGGGCTCCCCGATCAGGACGGGATTGTTCTTCGTCCGCCGGGATAAAATCTGAATCACGCGGCGGATTTCCTCGTCCCGCCCGATAACGGGATCCAGTTTGCCCCGCCGGGCCAAGTCGACCAGGTTGCGCCCGTACTGTTCCAAGGCGGCGTAGGAGCCCTCCGGGTTTTGCCCGGTCACCCGCTGCGAGCCGCGGATCTCTTTCAGGGCGGCCAGCAATTTTTCCCGCGTTACCCCTTGGTCCCGCAGCAGTTTTTCTGTTTCCCCGCCGCCCCGCTCCAACAGGGCCAGGAGCAGATGTTCCGCGCTTACATATTCATCGCCAAAATTTTCCATCTCATCGTGCGCGGCCAGCAGCACCTCGCGCAGACGGCCGGAGACCGCTAACTGCGCCGCGGCGCCGCTCAGACGGGGCAGAGCGTCCGTGACCTGCTCCAGCCGGGCCGTGACCGCCTGGGGCAAAACCTTGATTTTTTGCAGGATTTGCGGCGTCAGGCCATCCGTCTGCCGCATTAGGGCCAAAAAGAGATGCTCCGGTTCCACGAGGCTGTTACCGCGGCGGGCAGCCATATTCTGCGCTTCCACCAACGCCGCCTGTGATTTTTCCGTCAGCCTGTTTGTGTCAAAACTCATGTCTGTCCCTCCTTATTCCTTTGCCGGGCAATGTCCTCGATGGCCGCGATCTCCGCCGCCGTCATGTTTTCCGGTAAAACGATCTCCACCTCGGCGTACAGATCACCGAATTCACCCGGCTGGCTCAGGCGGGGCATCCCTTTGCCCTTGAGGCGAAAGCGGCGCCCGCTCTGGGTCTGGGGCGGTATCTTCAGCATGACCGGCCCGCTCAGGGTCTGGACGGGGACGGTCGCTCCCAGGGCGGCCTGGTAAAAATCCAGCGGTATTTTGACCTGCAAATCGTCGTTCCGGCGCTCATAACGCCGGTGGGGGCGGATGAGGACCTTGAGATACAAATCCCCGCGCGCGCCGCCGCTTGTGCCGGATTCGCCCTGCCCGGCCAGGCGCAGGCGCGTGTTGTCCCGCACGCCCGGCGGGATTTTGGCCTCGATGCGGTGCCGGGCCAGGCTCAGGGTGCGGCTGGCGCCCAAGTAGGCTTCCTCCAGCGATATTTCCGCTTCCCCGGTCACGTCGCGCCCTTTGACCGGCACATTATCGTAAAAAGGGCCGGACTGCTCCCCCCCGGAGGCAAACCCGCTGAAGCCGCCGAAAATCGTAGAAAAAAAGTCGGAAAACCCGCTCGCCTCCGGGCCCAGACCGATGTCGCCGAATATGTCCGCGAATTCTTCCGCGCTCATCGGGCGCGTGTGCGCCGACCCGGAGGCGGCCTGGCGCGGATCCCACTCGAACCCGCTCCGGTCGTCCCGCTGCCGCCACATTTCGTAATCGCGCCGCACTTCGTCGTATTTTTGCCGCTTGGCCGGATCGGAAACGGCGTGGTAGGCTTCGTTGATTTCCTTAAATCTATCTTCAGCGGCTTTGTCCCCGGGATTGACGTCGGGATGATATTTTTTGGCCAGGGTTTGATAAGCCTTCTTTATATCCTTATTGTCGGCATCCGCTTTCACACCCAAGATGGCGTAATAATCCTTAAATTCCATTAAACCCTCACCCGCTTTCTTTTCCCTGCGCTAAATTCATTATATAACAGGCCCGGGCAAAGGTCAATATTGGTCAGAGATTTTTTTGCAGCTTCTCCCAGAGGAGAGCGTAGACAAGTTCTCGCGCCGCTTTGTCTTTGACCGGCCAGGCCAACACTTCGTTTTGCCGGACGAGCGGCAGCAGGGATTCCGGCATTTCCGGGGCCGGCGCGGCGGCGGCTGCTGCGCGCAGAGCGGCCGTAAACTCCTCCCCCCTGTAGAGACGAAATCGCTCCAGCCCCAGATCGGCAGCGATCAATTCCAGCATCGCCAGCAGCAGGGCGGCGTAGCCGTCCGTCTTTTTCAAGCCCAGGAAAAAAGCGGCCCGCGGCAACAGTTTTTCCAGCAACTGCCGGCGCCAGGGCCGTTCGCCCTCGCCCGTCAGCCCGCCGGCCGCCACCGCGGCGCTCGCCGGCAAACTGAGAAAAAAAGCCAGCGCCCAGTCCTCCGCCTCCGGAGGCAGTTCGATATAGTAACGCCGTCCGCCCAAGCCCCGGTAGAGGCGCCAGGTATCGTAATAGCCCAATTGCATACACCAGCGGATCGAATCCCGATCGAAATCCAGCATCAAGCCCGTGTTTTCCGTCGAGGCGATCGTCGTCACCCGACATTCCCGGCTCGGTTCGCGCACCCGCCCCACCGCCCCGGTGCGAATCGCGACGATGTCGTGGTAGCCCCTGCTTTCCAGGAGGCGAATCGGCAAGTTGTCGTAAAAACCGCCGTCCAGGAAATACTTGCCGTCTAATTTTTCCGGCCGGAAGGCCGGCAGACGGGCGCTGGCCAGCAAGTAATCCGTCAGCTGCCCGGCGGGAATATTTTCGATAAAAAGTTCCAGGGCCTTCATATCCGTCAGGGAAAAAGTGACCAGGCCAAACCCGACCGGCGAGCGGCGCAGTTTTTCCTCATCAATTAACTTATGCAGCATTCTCTTCAGGGCGCTCGTATCGAGACCCGCCCCCGAGAGCAGATCTTTCGCTTTTTGCCAGAAATAAGAGGCATTCTCGGCCGAAAAACGCAGTTCTCTCAGTTCGCTGAAGCGATCGTCTTCTATATCCAGAATTTGGGACGGGGTGATCTCCCACCAGGTCTCATACAAGGCTTCCCAGTCGCCCTGGGCTATGGCCGCCCCGTTGATGGCCCCGATCGATGTGCCGGCCACGCAGGCAAACTCCAGCCCGAGTTCCCGCAAAGCCTTGAAGGCGCCCACATGGTAGGCGCCGCGCGCGCCGCCCCCTTCCAGCGCCAGAGCCAGGGCTGGCATCAGGCCAGCAGTTCGGCGAGAATTTCCAGACCCCGGATAATCTGTTCATCCGTGGGCGTGGAAAAATTCAAGCGCAACGAGCGACAGGCATCGTCCGGCCGCACCAGAAAGGCGTTACCGGGGACGACCGCCACCCGGGCCGCGGCGGCGGAACGGCAGAAACCCAGCATGTCGGCCCCCGGGGCCAGGGTAGACCAGACAAAGAGACCGCCTTCCGGCCGCGTCCAGGTCACAGCGGGGGGAAAAAGCGCGCTCATGGCGTCCAGCATCAGGCCGCATTTCCGGCGATAAATGTCGCGCAGACCCCGGAAATGCTCGTCCAAGTCCGTCCGGCGCAAAAAAAGCTCGCAGATCATTTGGGCCAAAGCGCTCGTGTGTACATCGGCGGCTTGCTTGGCCACCGTCACTTTTTGGGCGACGGGCTCCGGCAGGCAGACGTAGCCGACGCGCAGGCCGGGAGCGATAATTTTGGAAAAACTGCCGACATAAATAACAAGGCCGTCCGTGTCCAGCGATTTGAGGCTGGGCAGATCCTCTCCGGCAAAACGCAGGTCGCCGTAAGGGTTATCCTCGAGAATCAGCACGCCGTAGCGCCGGGCCAGGGCGTAAATCTCCCGCCGTTTGGCCAGACTCGTACACAGGCCGGTGGGATTGTGAAAATTGGCGATCAAGTAGAGAAAACGCGCCTTTTTTTCCGTGCGCAGGGCTGCTTCCAGCTGGGCGAGGTCCAGCCCGTCGCTCTCCAGGTCGACGCCACGCAGACGGACATTATATGAGCGAAAGGTGTTCAAGGCGCCGATAAAACTGGGGTTTTCGCATAGCACCACGTCGCCTTCGTTGCAAAGCACCTTGGTGACCAGGTCAATCCCCTGCTGCGCGCCCGAAGTAATGAGGACCCGGTCGAAATCACGACCGACGCCGTATCTCCGGGCCAGCAGCCCCGCCACCTCCAGGCGCAGCGGCTCATAACCCTCGCTGATCCCGTACTGAAGGGCGGCGACCGGGTTCTGGGCCAGAATTTCCGCCGTTATGGCGGCGATGGCCGCGCGGGGAAAAGATTCCGCCGCCGGATTGCCGGCCGCCAGCGAGACGACGCCCGGCTCGGAGGCCGCCTTCAGAATTTCGCGGATAGCCGAGGGCTGCAAGGCCGAAATCTTATCACTGAACAAATAATCCATTCTAGTCATCTCCGTTTTTTTGGCCGGCTCTCCTCGTCGATTTGTCCGGCCGGCGATCCCGTTGTCCAATAAGATACCACGGATGCGCGAAAATTGTCAAGGGTGCCGCGAAGCGGCGGGGTTCAGCAGAGCAAAAAAGTTTTTGCCCCATTGACTTTTTTTGTTTGACGGCGTATAATTTCTATTGAAAAGTCATATTGTTTTATGTTCAAGTTTTCAATAGGAGGTTGTTATGGAAATTAAACGTGACCGTTATTTGAATAAACTCATCTCATATATGTGGGACGGGCAGGTCAAGGTTGTTACCGGGATACGCAGATGCGGGAAATCGTACTTGATGAACACGCTGTTTAAAAACTATTTGCTTTCGCAGAATGTTTCCGAAGAACATACTATCAGTATCGCGCTTGATTTGGCGAAGGATATCCGCTACCGCAATCCGCTTGTTTTGGCGGAATGTGTTCGGGAAACGGCGGTTAAAAGCAAAGAGCAGCTATACCTTTTCATAGATGAAATACAGATGTCGGACGATGTCCCGAACCCGTATAATCCCAATGGCGCGGCGATAACCTTTTACGACGCCCTGAACGATCTTAAGACAATTTCAAATCTCGATATTTATGTTACGGGAAGTAACTCCAGAATGTTGTCCGGCGATATTCTCACGCAGTTTCGGGGAAGAAGCGATGAAATCAGAGTTCATCCTTTAAGTTTTGCGGAGTATTACAGCGCTGCCGGGGGAGACAAACAAGAAGCGTTTGACACTTACGCTTTTTACGGCGGAATGCCTTTGATTTTATCACGTCCTACTGACGCTGCGAAAATGAGTTATTTGCAATCACTCTTTTCAGAGGTTTATATTAAGGATATTGTTGAACGTAAAAAAATCAAAAGAGAAGATGTTCTTTCCTCGATTATTGATCTTATTTGCTCATCTGTCGGTTCGCTGACGAATCCGACAAACATCGCGAATACGCTTAATACAAAGCAAAAGCGTTCAGGCGAAAATATTGTGGCGGGCAATACGGTTCGCAGTTATATGAATTATCTCGCGGACGCGTTTTTGTTTTCCGAATGTAAACGTTTTGATGTGAAAGGTAAAAACTATTTTGATTATCCCAACAAGTATTACTGTGAGGATATAGGGCTTCGCAATGCCCGTATCGGATTCCGCAGGCAGGAGATGACGCACATTATGGAGAACATTCTCTATAATGAACTCATCATCAGAGACTGCGCCGTTGACGTGGGAATCGTGTATTCGCAGGATAAAGACGCAGGCGGGCGGGTTACGCAAGCGGCTCGTGAAATCGACTTTATCGCGACGGCAGGCGGAAAAAAGACATACATTCAATCCGCCTATGCTCTCCCAAGCGAGGAAAAAGCTCTTGCTGAGCTTAAACCGTTATCTTTAACCGGTGATTCTTTTCCTAAAATCATTGTTAGACACGATATTCGCAAGCGTTGGTATGATGAAAACGGGATATTAAACATCGGCATCCTTGATTTTTTGCTTGATGATGGGGTTGTATGAGAGATTCTGGTCGGTTTCAGTTGATGATTTCCCCTTTGTTTTCGGCCAGATTTTCGTTCCATTTAAGTCGTTCTGTAATTGTCGGCTTCACCCACGCTGTTTCTTCCCCAATAATCCGCAACGGTTCTTGTGAGCGATAAGAGCGGGTCAGGTTGCCCGGGAGCTTTTTGTCCGTCAAATTCGGGTCATGTTCAAAGGCGCCGGTTGGTTCCACGATATAAACGCGTTCCCGGCCTTCCCCCTGGGCCAGGGCCGCCGCAAGTCCCGCCCCATTCAGATTGGCGGTGAAATAAATATGGTTCATTTTAAGTTCGGCTTGGTAATTGGAATTTTGGCCCGCTGTCAGCAAAGCCCCCAGCGGTAAATCCGCTTTTGTGCCATGATAAAACGGCCCTTGGTCAGAAGGGGCGCCCTGATGTGAATTGGCCAACTCATAATTTCTCTGGGCCTGCTCAAAATCCCCCAGATCTTCATAACATTGGGCAATGTGCAGATATAGCGTGGCATAGGCGCTCATAACATTGTCGTCATTTATATTTTGCGCGCAGCGCAGCGATGTTTCCATCCATTGCAATTTGTCCGGGCCGCTCTTTTGCTGCCGGGCCCAATGATAAGCCGCGATAAACCTTTCATAGTCGTCTGTCGCTGCTTGCCGGGCCTGATAAAAAATTGCGGCCGCGTCTTCGGCGCGTCCGCTGTCTTCCAAGTTTAAGCCGTCCATACAGAGCTTAATGACGGCGTTATGGGGATCGAATTTTGTCTGCATTTTCTCTTGCCTCCCGCTAAGGAACTGCCCGAAAATGGCAAGGTTTTTTAACCGGGCCCCTTAACTCAACGCCTTGAGCCGGGCCACGGCCCGTTTCAGGGCGGCCTCCGCCCGGGCCGCGTCTATGCCTTCTTTTTGGCGCAAGCGCTCCTCGGCCCGCTTTTTGGCGGCTTCCGCCCGTTTGCGGTCGATCATCGCCGTTGTTTCCGCTGTTTTGGCCAGCACGGTCGCTTTATTGCCGCCCACTTCGAGAAAACCGCCGCTGAGGCTGATTTTTTCCCGGCGCCCTTCCCGGTCATAGCGCAGGACGCCGATAGCCAGCCCGGCGATCAGCGGAGCGTGGCGGGCCAGGATGCCCAAGTCGCCTTCCGCGCCTGGAACCAGGAGAAAATCCACTTCCCCGGAAAAAACCTCTCCGGCCGGGGTGACCACATTCAAGAAAAAAGGTGTGGCCATAACGGGTCAAGCCTCCATTTCGCGGGCTTTGGCCACGGCTTCGTCCACCGAACCCACATATTGGAAAGCTTCCTCCGGCAGATCGTCATAGCGCCCGGCGCAAATCTCCTTGAAACTGCGCACGGTTTCTTTAACCGGAACATACTTGCCCTTCATGCCGGTGAAAGTCTCCGCCACCGTGAAAGGCTGGGAGAGGAAGCGCTGGATGCGGCGGGCCCGGTTGACCAGAACCTTGTCGTCCTCGGATAACTCCTCCATGCCGAGAATCGCGATGATGTCGAGCAGTTCCTTGTAACGCTGCAAAATACGCTGCACTTCGCGCGCCACGCCGTAATGCTCCTCGCCGACGATGGCCGGGGTCAGGATCTGGGAGGTCGAGTCCAGCGGGTCGACGGCGGGATAAATACCCATCTCCGAAATCGCGCGGGAAAGAACGGTCTTGGCGTCCAAATGGGCGAAGGCCGTGGCCGGGGCCGGGTCGGTCAGGTCGTCGGCCGGCACGTATATGGCCTGCACCGAAGTGATGGAGCCGGATTTGGTCGAAGTGATCCGCTCCTGCAAATTACCCATCTCCGTGGCCAGGGTCGGCTGATAACCGACGGCGGAAGGCATCCGGCCGAGCAGAGCCGAGACTTCGGAGCCGGCCTGGGTGAAGCGGAAAATATTATCGATAAAGAGCAGCACGTCCTGCTTCTGCTCGTCCCGGAAAAACTCCGCGATGCTCAGTCCGGTCAAAGCCACGCGCAGCCGCGCCCCCGGGGGTTCGTTCATCTGCCCGAACACCATCGCCATCTTGTTGATAACCCCGGACTCTTTCATCTCGTTCCAAAGATCGTTGCCTTCGCGGGTGCGTTCGCCGACGCCGGAAAAAACGGAAATGCCGCCGTGCTGGGTCGCGATATTGTTGATCAATTCCTGGATCAGCACGGTTTTGCCGACGCCCGCCCCGCCGAAGAGGCCGACTTTACCCCCTTTGGCGTAAGGGCCCAGCAAATCCACGACCTTGATCCCGGTTTCCAGCATCGTGTCCGTCGTTTCCTGCTCGACGAATTCCGGGGCCGGGCGGTGAATAGGATAAACATGCCCCGTATCAATGGGGGGCAGGTTGTCGATCGGCCGGCCGAGTACGTTGAACATGCGGCCGAGGGTTTCACTCCCGACATTGACGCTGATGGGCTCTCCGGTATTAAGCGCCTCCATGCCGCGGATCATGCCGTCCGTCGAGGACATGGCGACGCAGCGCACCGTGTCGTTGCCCAGGTGCTGCGCCACTTCCAGGGTCAGGTCCAGATCTTTGTCCGCGTCGCGCACGAGGATGGCGCTGTATATTTCCGGCAAATCTTCCGGGTCAAAGGCCACGTCCACCACGGGTCCCGTGATCTGGACGACCTTTCCTGTTGTTGACATTTATACCTCCACTGTAATAAAGCCTGTTACTCCAGCGCCGCCGCGCCGCCAACGATCTCCGTGATCTCCGTCGTGATGGCCGCCTGCCGCGCGCGGTTCATGGCCAGGGTCAGTTTATCGATCATCTCTTTCGCGTTCTCAGTCGCCGAATCCATCGCCGTCATCTTCGCGCCCAGCTCACTGGCCTTGCTCTCCAGCAAGGCGTTGAACAGCCGGCTTTCAATGTAGCCGGGCAAAAGCAAGTTCAGCACGGCGGCCGGGGAAGGCTCGATGATGTATTCGTCCCTCCCGCCGTCTGTCGCCGGCTCGATCGGCAGAAGTTTGCGCACGGTCGGCGTCTGGTTCAGGACGGAAATAAAACGGGCGTAAATAACGTAGACCTCGTCCAATTCGCCGCTGGTGTAAAGCTCCGTCACCCGGTTCGCGATTCGGCGGGCGGCGGCAAAATCGGGACTGTCCCCCAGACCGGTGAACTGAGCGAGGATGGGCGCGCCGCGCCGGCGAAAAAAATCCAGTCCCTTCAGCCCGATCGTCACGAGGAGGCGGTTCTTGCCGTCCAGCGTCGCCAGTTCTTCGCGGGCGGCCCGGATCAAGTTCGTGTTAAATCCGCCGCACAGCCCCTTATCCGAACTGACGAGGATATAGCCGATATTTTGCACGGGCCGCCGTTCCAGCAGGGGATGGGAAAGTTCGCTCCCCGAAGCCGCGAGCCGGCCCAGCATCGCCTGCAGCCGTTCGGCGTAAGGACGGGAGGCGGTCACTTTTTCCTGGGCCCGCCGCAGCTTGGAGGCCGCCACCATTTTCATCGCCTTGGTTATTTGCTCCATATTGGCGACGCTGCGGATCCGGCGGCGAATGTCGCGTACTCCCGCCACTCAACTCACCTACCCTTTCTCAAGCCAGAAAGCCCTGTTTGAATTCGTCAATCGCCTGGCCGATCGCGGTCTGCAGGTCGCCGCTCAGAGATTTTTCCGCGCGCAGCTGCTCCATGACCCCGGTCTTGACCGTGTTCATAAAACGCAGCAGTTCTTTTTCAAAGGCTTCCATGCGGTCAAGGGGCACGTCGTCGATATAGCCCTTCGTCGCGGCGAAAATAATGATGACCTGCTCCTCCACCAGCATCGGGTTGTACTGGGCTTGTTTCAGGATTTCCATCGTTTTCTGCCCGCGGTTCAGGCGGGCCAGCGTCGACTTGTCCAGGTCGGAGCCGAACTGAGCGAAGGCCGCCAATTCCCGGTAGGAAGCGAGGTCGAGCCGCAGCTGACCGGACACCTGTTTCATGGCCTTGATCTGGGCGCTGCCGCCGACGCGGGAAACGGAGATACCGACGTTGATGGCCGGGCGGAACCCGGAGTAAAACAGGTCGGACTCCAGGAAGATCTGTCCGTCCGTGATGGAAATGACATTCGTCGGGATGTAGGCGGAAATATCGCCGGCCTGCGTCTCGATGATCGGCAGCGCCGTGAGGGAGCCGCCGCCTTTTTCCGGCGCCAGCTTGGCCGCGCGCTCCAGCAGGCGCGAGTGCAGGTAGAATACGTCGCCGGGAAAAGCCTCCCGGCCCGGGGGCCGGCGGAGCAGCAGGGAGAGCTCGCGGTAAGCCACGGCCTGCTTGGTCAGGTCGTCGTAAACGAGCAGTACATGCCGGCCGTTGTCCCGGAAATACTCGCCCATCGCGCAGCCGGCATAGGGGGCGATATAGAGCATGGGGGCCGGTTCCGAGGCCGTGGCCATGACGACAATGCTGTATTCCATCGCCCCGGCCTCTTCCAGTTTTTTGACGACGCCGGCCACGGTGGATTGTTTTTGCCCGACCGCCACATAGATACATATGCAGTCCTGGCCGCGCTGATTGATAATCGTGTCAATCGCCAGCGCCGTCTTCCCGGTCTGACGGTCGCCGATAATGAGTTCCCGCTGCCCGCGGCCGATCGGCACCATGGAGTCAATCGACTTCAGCCCGGTTTGCAGCGGTTCATGTACAGATTTCCGGTCGACGACGCCGGGCGCCTGCGTCTCAATCGACCGGTATTCCGCCGCCTTGATCTCGCCCCGGCCGTCCACCGGCTGCCCCAGCACGTTGACGACGCGCCCGATCAGGGCGTCGCCCACCGGCACCTCCACGATGCGGCCCGTGCTTTTGACCTGATCGCCCTCCTTGATCCCGGCGAAGGGACCGAGGATCACGCAGCCGATATTGTCTTCCTCCAGGTTCATGACCATGCCGAAAACCCCGCCGGGAAATTCCAGCAGCTCGCCCATCATGGCCTTCTCCAGACCATAAACCCGGGCGATGCCATCACCGACCTGAATAACGGTGCCGACGTCGACCGCCTCAAGGGCGGAGGCGTATCGCTCGATTTGCTGTTTAATAATAGAACTTATCTCTTCCGGACGCAAATTCATCCTTTTCGCTCACCCCAATTCTTCCGGCCTGGCCGGAAACGTCGTCAAAATGGCGCGGTCAATTCCCGGCGCATTTTATCCAGCTGCGCCGCCAGCGTGCCGTCCAGCACGCGGTCGCCGATCTTCAGCTTGGCGCCGCCGATCAGTTCCGGATCAACCCGCGTCAGCAGGCGCACGTTTTTACCCGTAACGCGGCATAGCGTCTGTTTCAGCTTCCGCCGCTGGGCGGCGCTCAAAGCGGCGGCGCTCGTCACGGCGGCTTCCACGACCTGGTTTTTTTCATCGGCCAGACGGGAAAATTCGCGCTGAATCAGCGGGAGAAAATCCTGCCGCCGCCGATCAAGCAGCAAGTAGAAGAACTGGCGCGTCAGCCGTCCCGTGGCCGCGGCGAAAACCGGCTCCATGACGGCGCGCTTCTCCGCCGCTTCGATTTTCGGATGCCCGAGCAGGTATTTTAGTTCCGGCTCGTCCCGCAAAAGAGCGGTCAGTTCCCGCAATTCGCGGTCGGTCGCGTCCACGGCGCCGCTTTCCGCCGCCAGGTCAAACAGGGCCCGCGCATAGCGGCGGGCTAGCGTTCCGTTTAGCATGGCCGGCTTTCTCCTACTTCCTGAATGAATTGCTCGACCAACTCCGCCTGGCCGCTCAGCTCCAGCCTGGCGCGGAGCAGTTTTTCCGCCACGGCGATCGAAAGCTCCGCGACCTGGGCCTTGACCTCGGTCACGGCCCGCTCCCGCTCCCGCTCTATATCCGCCAGAGCGGCGGTTTTCAGTTTTTCCGTTTCCCGCCGCGCTTCCGCCAGGATTTCTGCGGCCCGCTGTTCGCTGTTTTTCGCGGCCTGCTCCATAATGCCCTGCGCTTCCTGGCGGGCGTTGCGCATTTCTTCCTGGTATTCCTGGCGGATCCGCTCCGCTTCCCGCCGTTCCGCCTCCGCTTGCTCCAGGTTGTCCTTGATGAACAGGCGGCGTTTTTCCATCATGCCCATGAGCGGTTTCCAGGCGAATTTGGCCAGTACCCAGACCAGGATCAGGAAAGAAACTATCTGGGCCGGTAAGGTCAGGTCAAATGCGATGGGATTCAAATAATCCCCTCCCCTCCTTCATGTCGGTCGTCCGCGTCTCAGCCCTTGACGAACACCATCAGGAGAGCGATAACCCAAGTCAGGAGCGGGAGCGCCTCGATCAGCCCGACGCCGATAAACATCAGGCCCTGCAGGGCGCCTTTCGCTTCCGGCTGGCGGGCCACGCTTTCGATCGTACTTCTGATAACGCCGCCGTTCCCCAGGCTCGCGCCAATCGCGGCCGCGCCGGCGGCAATCCCGGCCCCAATCATTGCAGCAGCAGAAACATCCATGAATAGAATCCTCCCTTAAAATAAATAAATATGGATCAGTGCTCGTCGGAACCGATCGCCTGAGCGATGTAAGCCGTGGAAAGCACCGTGATCACAAAGGATTGAATCGCGCCGATGAAAATACTGAAACCCAGCCAGACGGCCATCGGAATAACCCCGCCCAGGATTCCCACCCCCGGCAGCATCAGGATAACGGAGATCAACACCTCGCCGGCAAAGATATTGCCAAACAGACGAAAGGCCAGCGTCATCGGCTTGGCCACCATGTCAATCAAGTGGATGGGCAGGAATACCGGGTATGGTTCGACAAAATGGCGGAAATAGCCGGGGCCGTGGTACTTGATCCCGTAAGCTATAATGAGTACCAGCGTCAACAGCGCCAGTGACGCGGTCGTGTTGATGTCGGCGGTCGGGGACATGAGGGCCGCTCCGTGGAAAATCTCATCTAATTTGGCAAATTCCACATGTTCAAACAGAGGCCAGAAAATATTCGGGATAAGTCCCAGCATATTGGAAACAAAAACGAACAGGATCAGCGTCAGCAAATAAGCGTGCAGACCGGCGCCTTTTGTGTATTCCATGTTATCGCGGATGATATTGCGCACAAAATCCACAATCCATTCCAGGAAATTCTGCATCTTGCCCGGCGTGCCGCTCGTCAGGCGGCGGGTGCCGAGAAAAACCAGGATGAAGATAACGATAAAAGCCAGCCATGTCATCACGAGGGTTTTGCCGTGGATCGTACCCAGGTCGCCGACCTGCCAGAGGATCGTTTCATGCAATTAACTGTTCACCCCCTTTCTAACTATAGCGGGCTGAGGCCGCGCCCCCCAAAACTCCAGCGTGTCAGGCCCGAACCCCGCCGGCGATCGTCAGGGCGAGGGGGACGATCACCCCGCAGGCGACCCCGGCGGCCAGCGGGAATGTCCAGCCCGGCAAATAGCGCGCACACAGGGCGACCGCCGCAGTGATAAGAGCCAGGCGCAGCAAGAGTCCGTTGAGATACTTCGCCAGGGCGCGGCGGAGATCCAGGGCCACGGCGCGGCGCATATCGCGCCCGAGCAGCAGATGATTCAGGATCCCCACGGTAAACCCGGCGAAAAGTCCGATGAATCCCGCGTCGGCGCGCCAGACGCTCAAAGCCAGCGCCACAGCCAGCGCCAGCGTTTCGGTCAGGAAAACCTGTCTAAGACTCATCTTTGCCGCGTCCACCCGCCCCGGGGCCCAGAGCTTTCATTAGGGTCAGAGCGATATAGGTCAGGCCCAGCGCCGTCCCGGCCAACACAAGTATAACGGTGAAGAGGGGGGGCGTGGCAAAGCGCCGATCAAGGAACGCACCGAGAAAATACCCTCCGACTGCGCACCCGGCCAGCGCGGCCGAAAGGCTTGAACCCAGAGCGGCGTAGCGCAGCCAGCTTCCGGCTCTTCGCTCTTTTTCCGTCATGGTAATGACTCCATAACTCTTGAATATTCTCTCCGGCCCGGCAATATCCTTCAGGTTTTTATGAATTTTTTGCGAATACTTTTCTTTGCTGTCGAGGAAAAATGGCTTGTCTTTTTTGCCGCCCATATGCTATAATGGGAATCGCGCCGGGATGTAGCGCAGCTTGGTAGCGCGCCTCGTTCGGGACGAGGAGGGCGCAGGTTCAAATCCTGTCATCCCGACCATAGTAAAGAGAGAAGAGTAAAGAGAGAAGAGTAAGGAGCGTTCTCGTTTTACTCTTTATTCTTTACTATCCACTCTTTTCATCCGGGTTGCGGGTTCGCTTTTTTCCATCAGAACCACGGCAGACTGTGTGAGAAAGAGAGGAAAGAGAGTCTTCTCGCTTTCGTGCCGTAATGCAAATGCGCTTCCGTTCCCCGTTTACAAAAGTGACATACGCCTGCGCCGACCAGCGCCCGTCTTTGCGCTTGAATATCGTGCCGCCGCGCAAGCCTCCTTTCCTTTTTCGTGCATATATCGCCGTTATACATGCTTTGATATAAAAAAGGAACCGTTATGCAGGCTTCGGACATCAACAGTATTGTAAAAATTACAACATTTGTCCGACAATACCGTTGACATCTGTATGACGATTGTGTATAGTATATCTATAAAAACAAAGGAGGCGCATGAATACAATGCAATTTGTCACAGTCAGGGATTTTCGCAGTTCGTCGCGGGATGTTTGGGACAAGCTGAGCCGTGACGAGGAAATTATTGTCACCAACAACGGCAAACCCACCGCGCTGATGTTGCATATCTCGGAAAATAATTTTGAAGAAACCCTGCGCTTGGTTCGGCAGGCAAAGGTCTTGCGCGCCATGAACGACATGCGCGAGGAGGCGGGTGAGCGCGGTTTCCTGAGTGACGAAGAAATTAACGCGGAAA
>JAISWK010000111.1 GCA_031270805.1 Gracilibacteraceae bacterium | reverse complement strand
AATCCCTAATCCCTAATCCCTAATCCCTAATCCCTAATCCCTAATCCCTAATCCCTAATCCCTAATCCCTAATCCCTAATCCCTAACCACTAACCACTAACCACTAACCACTAACCACTAACCACTACCCTCCAAAAGCATATACCTTGGTTTCCGCGGTTCTCCCAAAATCCACGCCCGTGGGGTCATTGTCCGGGGTGAGAACGACGGCGGCCCCGGTCTTAGCGGCCAGGGGCGCGCCGGTCAGAGCGTCTACGAGGGTTTGGCCGTTGGCGCTGTAGACGATACTATAGTTAAAGTTCAAAGTTTGGCGGATTTTTAAATTTGTCTCGTACCGATCCTGGCCATAGATGCGCGTGAGGCCGGGGATATCCCGGACGAGCGTTGGGCCGCCGACGACATAACCGGTCAGGTTGGCCCAGGCCATAGGTACGGTAAAACTGCCGTCCTCATTCGCGGGCAAAATCAGGTAACGGTTCGCCGCCGCCCAGGAGGCTGCGGACACCGCGTCGGCCAGGGCGTTATAGCCCACGACCACCAAGCCCTGCGGATTTTCGACTTTCTGCCCCAACAGCAGCGCGGTGGCCAGCCGATTGGCTCCTTTGACCTGCTCGATCGTCACTTCCGGCAGGGCCGCTTTCAGAGCCGCCAGATAAGTCTCGGAAAGCGCGCCGACCGCAACGGCTTTTTTGGCGCCCAGCCGCTGAATTTCCGCGACGACCGCCGGATCGGGCGCATCGCCCAGGCCCAGCAGGATCGGGGCGTCCAGCTGTCCGGCCAGGGGGGCCACGGCCAGAGCGTCAACCAGGTTCCGGTCTCCGCCGGGGGCCAGGACGACGGCGGCGGATTGCTCCCAACCATGACAAGAAATGGCGATGGAGGTCAGGACGCGGTTTTGGCCGCTGATATGAGCGACAATCTGTTGATCCGGCGGGGTAACAGACTCGGACTCGGGAGCGGAGGGTAAAGCGCCGCCGCCGCCACCGCCGCCGCCACCGCCGCCGCCACCGGAACCACCGGAACCACCGGAGCCGCCGGAGCCGCCGGAACCACTGGAACCACTGGAACCGCCGGAACCACCGGAGCCGCCGGAGCCGCTGGAGCCACCGGAACCGCCGGAACCACCGGAACCACCGCTGTTTACCGTCACGATATTAGAAGCGACGCCGTTGTTGGTGCGGATATAGTAATGCACTGCGGCGGCAGAACTGAGGTCGTCGACCCAAGGCGAATTTTGCGCGCCCAGATTTTGCGCCGCTTCGCCGTCGGGCTGGCGATAAACGGTATAAATTCCCGCCCCGGCCACATTATTCCAATTCAGCGTGACGACGTCGTCCGTCTGGTTCGCCGTGAGGGCGACGCTCTGACTGACGGCGGCGACCGAAAGGGCTGCCCGGAGCCGGCGCTCTCCGTCAGCGGTATACAGCCAGGAGTCCCGGCCCCAGCTCAACCCGGCGGCCGAAACAAAAGCCGCGGAGAACTCGGTCTGGACATTCAGCTGCCAGGTGCGCGGCCCGAGCCACTCCCCGCTGACTGCGCGTTTGTTGTAGAAAAAAGCGGGAACCCGCGCGCTGTTTTGTTCGTACAGCAATTCCAGCATCGGCTGCGTCGCAGCCATATCCGTATTGAAGGTCAGGATGAGGCGGTTGGAAAAATATTCGTCGTACTCCTTCGGCGCCGGGAGAGCGTCGGCGTAAAGGATAAAGGGCGGACAAGCGGCGGTTACGGCCGGCTGGGGCGTCGGGTCGGTCAGGAGGACGCAGCCGGGAGCCAATTCGCTCACTTCGTCCACGCCGCTGAAATCAGGGGCCGTGGCAAAAGCGGAATGAGTCAGGTCAAAATAATTTTCACGCAAATCATAAACAAGGTCGGCTGTCTCAAACCGCAACGGCGACAAAACGGCATTGCGCCGAAAAACAGGCCGGCCGCTCAGATCGATACTGGTCAGAGACAGACCGGATTCCGACGGCATGACATTGTTCATAAAAGTGCAGTTGGTAATGCCGGCCCCACTCACGGCGACGCCGGCCAGGTAGCTGAAAGAACAGGAATCCAGGCTGGCCGCGATCTCCGCCTGCCGGAAATCAAAGACCTGGGAAAAAGTGACGGAGTCGGCCCGCACGCTCAGAGGTCTGTCCGCGCTGCCGTAACCGCTCCAGTAAGCATGGCTGATCGTCGCCACGTCCAGTTCCGGATTTGTGATCCGCACATAGTCCAGCCTGCTGACCCCGCCGGCGCTATCGGCGATAGTCGCCCGATCCCAGGCGTCGCCCGGCCGCAGTATTACGGGGCGCGCCGCCTCGCCCGCCACAATCAGTGTGCCGGCGTTAGCGACGGCGGCATTGAACTCCACTTCCGCGCCGGCCTTGATCGTCAGCGTTTTACCGGCGGGAATCCAAGCCTCCGAGTCGATGATCCAGACGGAAGAGGCGTCCAGGGCGGAGCGCCCGGCAGTGAGGTCGCCGCCGATCCGCGTTGTGCGGCGCACGGTTTTGCTCAGTCTGACTACGGCCCCATTGGGCAGGGTGGCTGTAAACACCGCCTCCGTGCCATTGCTCACCCCCGCGTCGACGTAAACGTCAAAAGAAAAGGTTTTCGCGCTGTTGGCGCTCAGCGCCCCCGGGTTAATACTTGTGGAAACGGCGCCTCCGGCAAAGCGTACGCCGCTCGTTTGCACCATCAATTTTACCGGCGTGGAAGACAGAACGCCCCTCAAGGCAAAAATTTCCAGAGAAAGTTTGCTCGTGCCCCCCGCCGCCAGCTCCCCCTCCAGATCGCCCAAGAGCAGCACGGGAGCGGGCATGGTATTCAGCATATTGTCCAACCGAGCCTGGCGCAGCGGATAAGTGTTCCCGGCGAAGGTTTTACCCGGCACGCTCTCGGCACTGCCGGTAATACGCGTAAAAAGCTCGGCGTTCGTAATCAGGGCATCGGGGCGGGAAGCGCGCAAATGAGAGAGCAGCACGGCGGCCATCCCGCTCACGATCGGCGCGGCGAAAGAAGTGCCGCTGCCGGTTTTGTAACCGCCCCTCGCGGCGGTGCTTTGCAATTCTGTTCCCGGCGCCAGTACATGGTATTCCACCCGATCATCGGGCTGTACGTCCCAGTTGGAAAACGAGGCCAGCTGATCTTCGCCGGCAGCGGGCTGGCGGGCGGCAGCCATCACTCCGATGACTCCCGGACTGGCGGCGGGATAGGCCGCGGCGTACACGCCGGCCCCGTCCGCCGATCCGTTGGGCAGACCGTTGTTGCCGGAGGAACTGATCACAAGGCAGTTGGCCTGCCAAGCGTTCAGCACAGCCGCATCCAGCGCTTCACTCCGCGTCAGGCTGCCGAGGCTGAGGTTAATGATGTCGGCGTACTCCCGCACCGCGCTCATAGCTCTAACTAAGTTGCTGGTATTGCCGCCGCCGCTGTTGTCCAGCACTTTGATCGGAATGATCCGGGCCTCGGGAGCCACGCCCCGGGCCGTACCGTTCGCGGCAATCAGGCCGGCCACCATCGTGCCGTGGCCGTAACCGTCGGTTACATCGTTTTCAAAACCTGTGCCCGTAAAATTTCTTTGCCCCGTATAAGTGGCGTCGATATTCGCTGCCAGATCGGGGTGAGTAATATCCACGCCGCTGTCCAATACTGCGACCCTGACGCCCGCGCCGGCGGAACTGGCCTGGGCCAAACCTTGCGGGATGCCGTTCCCGTCCAAATGGTACTGGCTCAGCGCGGCGGCGCGGATAGTTTCCTGAGCGGCGGGAGCGGCGGCGATCAAATAATCAGGTTCGGCGGCCAGGACGGCGGGGTCGGCGAGCAGGGCGGCCAACACCTCGGCGGCGGCGTCTTCCTCTATCGACAACGCATACCAGTCTCCCGCTTCGCCGGCTGAAGGAACGAAGGCCGCGGACAGCGCGTCCGGCGTGACCAGGTAGGGCTCTGTCCCCGCCGTGTCGGGGGCGACGCTGTAGGCAGCCGCGCTCATGGCCCGGACGATTGAGCTATCCGTCTCTGCGGTTCGAAAAAGGAAGGAGGCGGAGCGGACGCCGTAGGGCCAGCGGCGGAGGCTTTGGGCCGAAATTGTTTGCTCGTTCGCTGCGGGCAGCTTGACCAGCAGGGAAGCGGGGGCGTGCGGGGCCTCCAGTAAAGCGGCTGCGGCCGCGACTGCGACCGGAGCGGAGGGAACCGGGCCGGAGCTGGAAACAGCGGCTGAGGCTGAGGCCGGCGCAGGGGAGAGGGCCAGCAGAGCAATAAGAAAAAAAAGCGCTGGATGGTTGACGCCGCGCGCCAACCGGCGGTATTTATTGAGCAAAACAGTTCCTTTCCAAGCCCGCCGCTTAGTAATTATTTTTATACAATGTGATTATTATAACGATTCAAATTGTATGTGTCAAGGCGTGTAATCATTTCGCCAATTCCTCGAACGCCTTGATGTGTTTGGCCATTATTTGGGTAGCGGCGGCATCCACAGTATCATTGTCAGCAATCAAGTTCTGCCGGTCGCTACATCTTCGCTCTCGAAGGCTTTCTGTCGCCCGGATAAATACCGCCGCTTCTGAAACGGCGGCCCAACTGGGTGGTCTGGGGGCTGCCGAACGCGCCGCCCAAAGCGCC
>JAISWK010000049.1 GCA_031270805.1 Gracilibacteraceae bacterium | reverse complement strand
TGTTGTATGAACAAAGCGGACTTAGTCAAAGAATGGTTTGAAATTGCTTCGACCGACCTCCATACAGCTGTGCATTTGTTTGAAACCATGCGCCCGAAGCCTCTCGAAATAATCTGCTACCATTGCCAACAGGCTGCGGAAAAGGCGTTGAAAGCTTACCTGATTGACTGTGAGATCGAACCGCCGCGTATACATGATCTTGAAAAGCTGTGCCAAATATGCGCGGAACAAAACCCCGCATTTGAAACAATGGAAGATATCTGCGGGAGATTGACCGACTATTCGGTCTCCACCCGCTACCCGGATCATCCGGAGATCGAGGAAACGGACGCAGCGTCAGCGCTGAAAGATGCAGATAGGATCTGTGAGTTCTGCGCCGCTCTTTGCCGAATGGAGTCTCCTATTTAAGCATTCAAGTCCATCAGCTCGGATACGCTGTCATTTGTTCATGCATATATACATGTAAATTTGCTTCGAATGTGTGCGTATATATGCGACAAATTTAATGCTTATTTTGTGTATAGAATAGGAAAATGCTCTTCATATAACATGTTTATTTTTGCTAAATAGTATGAATGTTTGATTACAATATGCTGACAATTATCCTGGGATTTTATGAGTATATAGTTGCAATATGCTGACAATTATCATGAAGTTTTATGGCACCCGAAAAAAGCGACCTCCATATTTGCCCGGAGAAGGGCGAAAAACCCTCGGCAACACCAATATCTATCGCCAGAGTCTTCGCCCGCTCAAAGGGGCCGAAAACCCTCACAGAGCGATTTCCCCCTCCGCGCCCCTACAATCCCATTGCCGCGCGCACAATCTCCAGCGTCTTGGCCGCTGCCGTCCGGGCTTTGTCCTGTCCGGCGGCCAGCACTTCCGTGATCCGCCCGCCCGCCTCCCAATAGGCTCGGCGCTCACGGTAGGGCGCCAGCACGCGGTCGATAGCCGCAGCCAGGTTTTTTTTGCAATCCGTGCAACCGACGCGCCCCCCGCGGCAATCGTCTTTCAATTCCTCGATCCGCTCGGCAGAGTAGATTTTGTGAAATTTGTGGGCGACGCACACCTCCGGATGCCCGGGGTCGTTTTTGCGCACGCGTGCCGGGTCTGTAACCATCCGCCGCGTCTGCGCCTCAATCTCTGCCGTCGGTGCGGCAATGGCGATGGCGTTGTGATAGCTCTTGCTCATTTTGCGCCCGTCCGTACCCGGCAAAAGGGGCACTTTTCCGATCAGCGCCTGCGGTTCCGGAAAAACCGGGCCATACAGGTTATTGAATCGGCGGGCTACCTCGCGGCAAAACTCAATATGCGGCAGCTGATCCTCGCCGACCGGCACGGCCTCGGCCCGGTAGACCAGAATGTCTGCGGCCTGCAGCAGCGGATACCCCAAAAAACCGTACATATGCAAGTCTTTGCCTTCCCACCCCAGCTGCTGAATCTGATCTTTATACGTCGGTATTCGCTCCAGCCACGACAGTGGCGTAAACATGGAGAAAAGCAGGTGCAACTCCGCGTGTTCCTTCACGGCGGACTGGACAAAAATCGAACATTTTTCCGGATCCAGGCCGACGCTCAGCCAGTCCAGCGTGATGGCCCGCACCAAATCCCGCAGGGGGATATTATCATCGAAACCCGTCGTCAGAGCGTGCCAGTCCACCACGGCGTAATAACATTCATACTCATCCTGGCGGGCCGCCCAATTCTGGACGACGCTCAGGTGGCCTATGTGCAACGGCCCGGTCGGCCGCATCCCACTGAAAATTATTTTTCTGCTCAAAACATGTCCTCCCGCCCCATCAGACCCGCGCTCCGCCCAGTGCCTTGCCCACAGCCTGCTCCTCTTCCGGCAGGAGGCGGGATTTACCTTTGCCGCCTTCTATGCTGCGGATATAGACGCGACATTCTTCCACGGTTTGAATACTCGTGAGCAGAATCCCGCTCCCCTCCTGGTCGAGAAAAGTCAGGGCGAAACTGAGGTCGCCCCCCATTTTTCCCGAGGAATTAAAACGCACCAGTTCCAGATTATCCTTGCTCTTGCGGGCTTTTTCTTCTAATTTGCCCAAACGGCCGGCGTGACGGGAGATTTCCGCCTTCAAGGCGTCCGTCTGCTTCAGATTAGTCGCCAGCAGTTCATCCAGGGAAAGACCGGACATGAATTTTTCCAGCGCCACATAGGCTTTTTGAAATTTAATCATCCGCCGCCAGAGAAAGGCGGCCATAAACAAGGCCAGCAGAGCGACGGCGCCGACGCCGGCCACAAGATAGTCAACAGGGTTTCCCAACATCTGCTTGTCTCCTAACCGATTTCCACCTGCCAAAGATCCAGCAGGCGGTTTAATTCGTCCGGGGAATAATAAAATATCTCTATTTTTCCCTTGCTTTCATTACCTTTGATAAAAACCCGCGTTTGCAGACTTTTTTGCAGCTCCTCTTCCAACAGTGTCACCGTGCTGCGGGGTTTCGGCGAACGGGAGTTTCGGCCCGTCCGGGGCGAGGCGGAATCTGTCTCGGCGGTCTCCTCTTCCCAGCGCAGCTGGGCTATATATTCCTCGGTTTTCCGCACTGACCAGCCTTCCGCCACAATGCGGGGAGCCAATTCTTCCTGCGCCGCCTGCTCCGGCAGAGCCAGCAGAGCCTTGGCGTGGCCGGGCGTAAGGTCGCCGGCGTTCAGGAGGGTGAGTACCGAAACCGGCAGCTGGATAATGCGCAGCAAGTTGGTCACAGTCGAGCGGGCTTTACCCACGCGCTGGGCCACCTGTTCCTGCGTCAGCCCGTACTGCTCAATCAGGCGGGCGTAAGCCGCCCCTTCCTCGACCGGGTGCAGATCGGCCCGCTGCACATTTTCCACGATCGCCATCTCCGACATCTCCCGCTCATCGCAATGGACAATTATACATTTGATCGAGTGATAATTCAAGGCCTGACAGGCCCGGTAGCGGCGCTCGCCGGCGATAATGCGATAACCTTCCTCCAGCGGGCGGACGAGAATGGGCTGCACGAGGCCGACGGAGCGGATCGAGTCAGCCAACTCCTGTATCTTTTGCGGATCAAAATCCTGACGCGGTTGCTCAGGATTGAACTGGATTTCCGCGAGCGGTATTTCCCGGATTTCATCTCCCGTCCGCTCCGGCATCAGAGCCCCCAGTCCCCGACCCAAGGCGTTTCTCCCGGAACCCGTTTGTTTAGGCACGT
Organism: Gracilibacteraceae bacterium; assembly: GCA_031270805.1. Lineage (GTDB taxonomy): Bacteria > Bacillota > Desulfitobacteriia > Desulfitobacteriales > Syntrophobotulaceae > JAIRRL01. The sequence goes on along the minus strand of JAISWK010000049.1, from coordinate 1,639 downwards.
TCCAAAACCTCCCTGGCCAATTCTCTGTAGACCTCCGCGCCGCGGGATTTTGTGTCGTAAAGCACTATCGGCTGGCCAAAACTCGGCGCCTCACTCAAACGCACATTGCGCGGAATAACCGTTTGAAACATTTTTTCCTTAAAATAGCTTTTCACTTCTTCCACTACTTGATAACCCAGGTTGGTGCGCGCGTCAAACATCGTCATGACGACGCCGAAGATCTGCAGGCGGCTGTTCATGCTTTTTTGCACACGATCGACTGTGCTGATCAGCAGACTGAGGCCTTCGAGAGCATAATACTCACATTGGATGGGAATGAGTACTTCCGTGGCCGCGCAAAGGGCGTTCAGCGTCAGTAGCCCCAGAGAAGGCGGGCAGTCGATGAAAATGAAATCGAACTTGTTTTGGTAAGGCGCCAAGGCCTTTTTCAGCTGGTTCTCCCTCTCCGCCATACCCACAAGCTCAATCTCCGCGCCGGCAAGCTCAATCCGCGCCGGCGCCACCTTCATTCGCCGCAGTTCGCTGTCGGCCAGGACATGCTCCAGTGGCTCTCCATCAATGAGAACGTCGTAAATGCAACGGTTCAGGCGTTGCTTGATAATTCCGCACCCGCTGGTCGCGTTCCCCTGGGGGTCAAAGTCAATGAGCAGGACATTCTGTCCCTTTTCCGCCAGAGCTGCAGACAGATTGACCGCCGTCGTCGTCTTGGCGACCCCGCCTTTTTGGTTTGCAATCGCGATGATTCGACCCAATGCACCACCTCCACTCGAGAGTATTCTCTTTAACCATTATACACGATTTTGGGAAAAACAACACGAGAAATATTTCTTCCCTGTATAAATTCTTCTTGAAAGGAAAGAGTGGAGAGGAAAGAGGAAAGGGTGGATAGGGGCGCGACCGCGCGAAGCGATGAAGGGAAGCGCCCCGGATCAGTTCCCAATGCACAGTTGGGAAGGGATTCCCCTCCTTTGGAGGGGTGCCGCGAAGCGGCGGGGTGGTCGGGAACTTATCGGAAGTTCTGCTCGGATAAAATGGGGACGGCAGACTGTGTGGGAAAAGCACCCATCAGTTTTTTTCAAGGCGCCAAGTCGCTGGCATTGCAACTTGGTTGCATCGCTCCTGGCAGATTTTCGTAGGGGCGGATGGCAGTTCGGCGCCAGCGGCACAGGAGACTCCATTCGGCAGGTAGGAGACTCCATTCGGCCTCGCCGAATGGTTAGTCGAACTTGTGCAGCGACCTAGCCGCTGTTCCCGCCAACCCCCGAGAGGGATGCTCAAGCGGGTTACAGCGGGTTGGTTGCTGCCTCGGAGACTCGCCGGGCGCCTGTTGCAAGGCTCTTGTTAGCGGTTCATCTGCGCCCTGACGGGCTTGATTCACCGACAAGAGCGCAGCAGTTCGGCGCCAGCGGCACAGGAGACTCCATTCGGCAGGTAGGAGACTCCATTCGAGTAGGCCGAATGGTTAGTCGAACTTGTGCAGCGACCTAGCCGCTGTTCCCGCCAACCCCCGAGAGGGATGCTCATGCGGGTTACAGCGGGTTGGTTGCTGCCATAGGAGACTCCGTTCGGCGAGGCCGAATGGTTAGGCGAACTTGTGCAGCGACCTAGCCGCTGTTCCCGCCAACCCCCGAGAGGGATG
>JAISWK010000133.1 GCA_031270805.1 Gracilibacteraceae bacterium | reverse complement strand
GAAAAGGAGCGGGAGCGCCAGGAGAAGGAAAAAGCGTGGCAGGAAAAGGAAAGGGCAATTGCGAACCTGCACAACATTGCCAAATATTTCTTGGCTCAAGGAAAGAGCCTTGAGGAAACAGCGACAATAACGGGCCTTCGTATGGAAGAAGTGGTTGCTCTTTGTTCAAAATGAAGTGGCGATGCGGGGAGATTTCACTATGCGGGTTACCTGGTTGCGGGACGCCGTGGCGTGACGGCGTCCTGTGGGTCTCGTTCTAGAATCGGGTGTCCTGCTCCCTCTCCCAATTGTACAATGTACTATGAGCCGTGGCGCCAACAAATTACGGCTCGAGTCTATCCCGCGCCGCCGCCCGCACGCCCAGGGCGTAGACCACGCCCATGAGAAGGCAGAAAGAAGTCATCAATTGCAAATGGTAAAAAATACCAGCCAGGAAATTATAGAGCAAGACGGACGGTAAAACGCTGATATAAACGGCCAGGGCCAGCTGGGCCTCCGAAAAGGGCCGCCCGCGTTCCGGCCCCGGTGCGGCCGCCGATCCCCGCCCCGGCGCTCTGCCCAGAAGACGCCAGGCGACGATAAAGGGCAGGAAAAACAAAGCCAGGTAGACCGCGAGGCCGACAAAGCCGTAACGCCGCGTGTAGAGGGCGTATTCGTTGTCCACCAGCGTCGTCATCGTCGCTTTTTGCGTGCCCCAGCCCAAGACCGGCGAATCCCATATATTGCCAATGGCCGTGTTCCAGCGGGCCAAGTGCCCCTGCAGGGAGGTGCTATTGGAAAAATCCAGTCCTTCCGCGACGCGGTTCAAGAAATCGGCGGAGGAAGTGAAAAAGAGGAGCAGGGTCAGCACTAAGAGCAGCAGCACCTTTTTCAGCGTGTGCCGGCTGCGGTTGAAATGCGTCCAGGCCCACAGGCTCGTCAGCGCGAATAAAACGGCGATGCCCATGAGCGCCGTGCGGGAAATCGTCAGGTATTCGAGCTTGATAACCAAGCCGATGGCCGCTAGCAGGGGCAGAGGCAGTTTTCCGCCGTCGGCGGCGAAATAATAGCGGGTGACCAGCACCGCCAGGACCAGGACGGTGAACATGCCGAAAACATTCGGATTGTCGAACACGCCGAGGACGCGGGCCGGATTGCCGACGATCAGGTGTTCCCAATGGGCCTGATTGAAAAAGGGGGCGAGCCAGACATTGAGGTCGAGGACATTCCAATGCTGGCCCCAGGCAAAAATAACCAGGAGCCCCAGGGCCCCGCCCGCCATCAGGCGTAAGAGCGTCCGCTGGGCCGGCGTGAACTCGACCGTGCAGACGAGCGTAATAATAAGAAAGTATTTGCCCAGTGTGACGAGCTCCATCACGTCCCGGAGCGTGTACACCGCGTCCAGCCAAATGATTGCGTACAGATTGGAAATGGCGTAGGAAAGGAGGAGGGCGGCAAAAAGCCGGCCGGCGGCGCGGCGCAGCCAGGCCCAACCGGGGGGCGGGGCCGGCCGGGCTTGGCGGCGGAGGACGGCCAGGATGGTGCGGGCAACGGCCAGGCCAAAGCCGGCAAAGAGGACAAATTCATCCAGGCGCAAATTGGGCAAAGAGGGATGGAGGGAAAAAGACGGCAGCAGCATGGCCGACAAAACGACTAATAGCAGGAGTAAAAATCGTGTTTCGTTTTTATAAACAACGCCCCAAGACATAGCGGCTAACCTGCCAAGGCCGCGCAGACCGCCGCCGCTATCCGCTCCAGTTGGGCCGGAGTCAGTTCCGGGTAACAGGGGATGGACAGCGCTTCGCGGCAAGCCTGCTCCGCCCGGGGCAGATCGCCGGCCCGGTAGCCCAAAGCGGCAAAAACCTTTTGCAAATGCAGGGGCACGGGGTAGTAAATAGCGCTCGCCACGCCCCGTTCGCGCAGACCAGCGGCCAGGCGATCCCGCCCGGCGGCGCGCAGGGTATACAGATGGTAAACCGGTTCGCCCCCCGCCTCCCGCCCCGGTAAAATCAAGCGCCCGGCCCCGGCCGCTTCGGCCAGGGCCGCGTCGTAGAAAGCGGCCACCCGCCGGCGGGCCTCGTTCCAGGCCGGGAGGCGGCGCAGCTTCACCCGGAGGACGGCGGCCTGGATTTCGTCCAGACGGCTGTTATAGCCGATGGCGTCATGGTAATATTTCCGCCGGCCGCCGTGGGAGCGCAGCATGCGCAGTTCCGCGGCCAAATCCCCGTCGTCGGTCACGACCATACCCCCGTCGCCGTAAGCGCCGAGATTCTTGGTCGGGAAAAAGCTGAAAGCGGCGGCCCGGCCCCAGGCGCCCGCCCGCCGTCCGGCCCAAGCGGCCCCGATGGCCTGGGCTGCGTCTTCTACTACCGGAATCCCGCGCTCGGCCGCGATGTCCCGCAACCGTTCCATATTAAGCATCTGCCCGAAAATATGCACGGCGACAATCGCTTTCGTCCGCGCAGTGAGGCGGCGCTCCATATCGGCCAGATCCATATTGAAGGTCAGGGGATCTATATCGGCAAAGACCGGCTTCGCCCCGAGGGCGGCGACGGTTTCGGCCGAGGCGAAAAATGTGAATGGCGTCGTGACCACTTCATCGCCCGCCCCCACGCCCAGAGCGCGCAGGCTGAGCAAGAGAGCGTCCGTGCCGTTCGCCAGGGCGACCGCGTGCGCCGCGCCGCAAAAAGCGGCGATCTCCCCTTCCAGCGCCTCGCCTTCCGCGCCGAGGATAAAGCGGCCGGAACGGACGACGCCCAAGATGGCGGCGTCGATCTCCGTCCGCATCGTCTCGTACTGGGCCTGTAAATCCAGCAAAGGTATGGCGGTCACAGCAATTCTTCCTCCGGCACGTCCCGGCGGACGCGCGCCGGACAGCCGACCAGTACCTTGGCCGCTGCGGCGTCCTTGGTCAAAACGGCGCCGGCCGCGATAAAACTTTCCTCTCCCAGCTCAATCCCGGGCAGGAGGACGGCGCCGCCGCCCACCCGGGCCCGGCGGCGGATGGTCGCCCCTCGGATGCGGGCGGAGCGTTTTTCGCCGCGGCCCATGTAATTGTCGTTGGTCGTTACCACCATCGGCGCGATGAACACTTCGTCCTCGATCGTCATATGGGCGGTAATATAAGCGCCGGACTGGATTTTTACCGCCCGGCCCATATTTACATTATTTTCTACTATACAGCCGCTGCCGATGAGCGTCTGCGCGCCCACGCGGCAATCCTCCCGCACCAGCGCCCCGTCGCCGAGATAAACGCTCTCCCCCAGCGTCGTGCCCGCGTAAACGACCGTCCCCGCCCCGACGACGCAGTCCGGGCCCAATGTCAGCGGCGCTCGCTCCGCCGCGGCGCGAACCGTGCTGGTCACGGCGGCCAGGGGGCGGCGGCCGAGAACGGCCCCCGTTTCGATTACGGCGCCGGCGCCGATCTGCGTCCCCGGACAGACCAAGGTTCTCGCCCCGAGGCGGGCCCAGGTTCCGACCCGGGCCGCGGCTTCCACCACTGTGTACGGCCCCAGCGACGCGTTCGCCTCCACTACGGCGTCCTCGGCCAGGACACAGCCCGGGCCGAGGCGGGCGCCGGCCATAACGCGGGCCCTAGCCCCGATAACGCAGAAAGCCCCGAGCGTCGCCGCCGGATCAACGACCGCGCCCGGGGCGACGACGGCCGACTCGCCGCCCACCGCTAATCCCGCAGGGGCAGCGACACGGGTTGCCCCGTTTCCACCGCCCGGTAAACGGCCAGCACGATCTCCACCGCCTTGCGCCCTTCCTCACCCGGCACGGCCGGCGGCCGGCCCTCGCGGACGGCCTCGATCATGTCGGCAAAAAGAGCCGTGTGCCCGAAGCCGTAAACATCGGGCGGTTCCCCTTCCCCGGCCGGCGGCGCTGCTCCGGCCCCCGTTTCGTCCGCGAAAGCCCAAGTCTCCACCCGGTTGACGGCCAGACCGCCGACGACGACGCTGCCCGTTTCTCCGAAGATATTCAGTGTTTCCTCAATATTGCCCGGATAAAGCGTCGTCGCCGCTTCAATGACGCCGAGTACGCCGCCCGGGCAGCGCAAAACGGCCACGGCCACGTCTTCGGCCTCAATCGGGCGCAGGGCCGTCGTCGTATAGCCGAAGACAGACTCCACCCCGCCCAGCATCCACTGGAGCAAATCAATATTGTGGATGGACTGGTTCATCAGGACGCCGCCGTCCTGTGCTTTTGTGCCCCGCCAAGGGGCCTGGGCGTAGTAGGCGTCGTCGCGGCGCCAGCGCACAGTCGCCTGGCCGTGGGTCAGACGGCCGAAGCGCCCGGCTTCCAGCGCGGCGCGCAGAGCGCGCACGGGCGGGTTAAACCGGTTTTGGTGGATGACGCCCAGTTTTACCTTTTCCTGGCGGCAGACCCGGATCATGCGATCCAGATCCTCCTGGCGCAGGGCCATAGGCTTTTCCACGAGGACATGCTTGCCGGCTTTGGCCGCGGCGATAGCTATTTCGGCGTGCGACCCGCTCGGGGTGGCGATCGTCACTATATCGACGTCCTCCCGCTTCAGCAATTCCTCATACATATAGTAACCCCGGGCGCCCTGCGTGACGGCGGCCCGATCGGCGCGCTCCAGCACGATATCGCAGACCGCGTTCAGTTCCGCCGCCGGTAAAGCGGCGATGGCCTCAAAATGCTTCGCGGCGATCCGACCGCAGCCGATAACGCCAAAACCCAGTTTTTCCTTGCTCATATTGCCTGCCTTTCCGAATGAAATTCAGTCGCCCGGCATCTGGCGGGCCAGGCTCCAGGCGCCGTAGGAAGGCGTGTCCTCCTCCAGCACCACGTAAACGGGGATGGCGTCGAGACAGGAACTGAGGCGCCCCTTGTCCGCGAAAGCCGCCATGAACAGATCTTCCTTGATCTGGGCGATGATGCGGGGCGGGATGCCGCCGGCCAGGTAAACGCCGCCGAAAGCCAGGTGGCGGAGAGCCATATTGCCGGCCTCCGCGCCGAGGAGAACGGTAAAAAGGTCCAGCGCTTCCGCCGAGAGGGAGTGAGGGTCTTCGGCCGCCCGGGCCGTTATCTCCGCCGGCGTCGGCAGCGGTTCCGTCAGGGTGAAATTCGGGGCGCCGGCTTTTTCCGCCTGCAAAAACTCGTAAAGATTTTGCAGACCGGCGCCGGAAAGCACGCGTTCCCAGCTGACATGACCGAATTTGCGTTGCAAAAAAAGCCACAACCGCCACTGTGTCTCGCTCCGGGGGGCAAAATCCGCATGGGAACCCTCGGAACGGCAAATATGTCCGCCGGCCAGCGCCGCCGCCTGGCCCAGACCGGTGCCGGGGGCCAGGATCGCCTTCGTCAGGCCGCGCGTGTCTTCATAGGATATTTGGCCGGGTTTCAGGAGCAGCAGGTCTTTGGGCTTCAGGCAGGCGAGACCGTGGGCGAGGGCCTCCAGATCGTTGACGAAGGAAATATGAGGAATAAAAGAAAGTTCTTGTTCAATGGCGTTGAGATCAAGGGTCAGGTTAAGATTCGGCAGCGTGCAGAGCCCGTTGACAATCGTCCCGGCCAAACAAAAACAGGCGGCGCGGATACGGGCTTCCGCCGCCTTGGCCTCGCGCAGAAACTGCAGCACGGAATCCGCAAATGAGCTTATGCTGCCGCTGTCGTATCTTTGCCGAAAAAACGGTTCGCCTCCCTGGGGCGAAGCGTCGTCCGCCCGCCAGAGGGCGAGAATGGTCTTGGTGCCGCCCATATCCGCTGTTAACAGCATTTTATCAACTCCCAGCAATAAGTGAATTTATCCTTCAGCTCCGGCCCGCCCCTTCCGTAACAGCATTATATCACGCCCCCACCGAAACGGCAACGATCAATTTGTGATTATGCCGGGGATTAGGGATTAGGGGCGGGACAAAATGGGGATGGTTCTATACAATGCACAATTCACAATGCACAATTGGGAGAGCGTAGGGGACGATGGCAATCGTCCCGTATACGCCGGGCGGTATTGCCGTAGGGGACGATGGCAATCGTCCCGAAAACCAACGGGCGGTATTGCCGTAGGCGGTATTGCCGTAGGGGACGATGGCAATCGTCCCGAAAACCAACGGGCGGATTGCGAGAGACTTACCCAGCGAGTCTCCGAGCCGTTGGTAAGTCACGTGCAACAGGCGCCCAATCCAGCAAGCCCTGCAAGGGCGTAGCTGAATTGTTGGCGCCGAACTGCCAGCGGCCTTAGTCGAAGGGGTGCGAAAGCTGCGACGCGTATGCGGCGCAGTCGTGCAACAGGCACCCGGCGAGTCTCCGAGGTAGGAACCAAGCCGCTGT
>JAISWK010000151.1 GCA_031270805.1 Gracilibacteraceae bacterium | reverse complement strand
GCGTCCCCTACGATATCTTGGATTCTCCCCACTCTTTACTCTTTCCTCTCCACTCTTTCCTCATCCGGGTTGCCCACTTTAGTTATGAGTATACATTTGTTTAGCAGTATGAACGAGACACTAAATTAGGAAAGAGAGAAGAGAAAAGAAAAGAGGAAAGAGAGTTCTCGCCCCACTCTTTACTCTTTCCTCTCCACTCTTTCCTCATCCGGGTTGTCCACTTTAGTTATGAGTATACATCTGTTTATACGGATTCAGCGCGTTCGGCGTCAGCACAAAAAACCGGCTCGCCAGGAGAGCGGGCTTATCAGCTTCAAACACGCGGCAAAACTCGCTCAGGTGCGCGTCGATTTCGGCCAGGTCTTCCGGCCCCGCTTCGCGGACTACGACCTGGGGGGGCGGATTCGGCGGCGCTTCGGCGGAGCGCAGCACTATTTTTCCGCCGTGCATCCCCGTGCCGCAGAAAAAACCGACCGGCGCTCCCCCACCCGCCCCGAGGCCCAACACGATGATCAGACCGCCGGCCTGGTATTCACCGAGAAAACTGCCCGCCCGCCCGCCGACGACCAGCACGGGAATTTTATCTTCATAAGCCTTCATGTGGATGCCGGCCCGGTAACCGGCGTCGCCGCGGACAAAAATACGCCCGCCCCGCATCCCGTAACCCGTAGCATCGCCGGAAGAACCGTGAATATAGATCACGCCGTCGTTCATCGTGTCCCCGGTCGCATCCTGGGCGTTGCCGTACACCGTCACCCGCGCTCCGTCCATATAGTAACCGAGGCCGTTGCCCGGCGTACCCCGGATCACGATCTCCTTGCCCCCGAGCCCGTCCGCGATATAGCGCTGGCCGCAGCAGTTTTCCACCGTGATCTTCTTGTCCCGGGCCGCCCGGATTTTTTCGTTTAACTGTCGAAAATGCATATCTTTGCTGTCTATGGTCAGCATTGCCGGCCTCCTCTCTTCTCCGCGCCTTTATTTCCGCGCCCAGACTTTTTTATTTACACCCGTCCCCCCAGCTGCCGGGCCCGTTCCTGGCGGGAAAACGCCATCAGCTGCGGTTTTTCTTTGATCAGCTCAAAATCAATCGAACTGAGCGGCGTTTGCCGGCGAATGAGAGCCGCGTAAATACCGGAGCGTTCCACGGCGCCGATCAGGATAAACCCTTTCAGCCGATCGTCGGCATAGACGAGGCGTTTGTAATTTTGCCCGCTCCGGCGCATATAATCCTCGCCGGCGTAACTGCCGGCCGTCACGAGGTGCAAGCCGAAAAAACCGATGGCGTTCAGCGGGAAAGCGTCCTTAATTTCCTTGTCCCCGCCGGCCATGTTCAGACCGGCGCACTCCCCCTGGCGGTAGGCGCCCGGCAGGACGGCCAAAACGCGGGACTCCCCGGCCGTAATATCCCACGACTCCACGCAGTCGCCTGCGCTGTAAACGTCGGGCAGCGTAGTTTGCCCGCGGGCGTCGGTCACGATCCCCCGCTCCACCCGGCCGCCGGCTTCCCGCACGAGATCCGTGTTCGGGCGCACGCCCACGGCCAGCACCAGTAGGTCAAACTCCACCGTCGCCCCGCTGGTCAGCACGGCTTTGTTCCCGTCGAAACGGGCCACGCTCTGCCCGAGATGAAAAACGACGCCCCGGGCCTCGATATGCTCGCGCACAATGGCCGAACCTTCTTCGTCCAGGATGCTGGGCAGGATGCGCGGCGCGAGGTCAGCCACAGTCAGCGACTGCACGCGGCCGCTCAACCCCTCGGCGCATTTCAGTCCGATCAGACCGGCCCCGAGGATAAAAACCCGCTTGCCCCCCGGCTCAAGCGCCGCGGCCAGAGCGTGCGCGTCGTCCAGCGACATGAAGGTGAATTTATGCGGCACACTGTCCAGCCCTTCCAAAGGCGGCGTCCAGGGCCGCGAGCCTGTGGCCGCGAGCAGCCGGTCATAGGCGACGACCCGCCCGCCCCGCAGGCGCAGTTTTTTCGCTGCGGGGTCTATGGCCTCCACTCCGTGACCCAGCAGGGTTTCACAGCCATTTGCCCGGTAAAAATCGTCCGGCCGGTACTTCATCTGCTCTTCGTTCACCTTGCCCTGGAGCAGGTAGGAAATCAGCGGCCGGGAGTAAGTGTGCCACGGCTCGGCGGCGATCACCGTGATGCGGCCCGCCCTGTCCGCCTGGCGGATGCCCTCGATGCAGCCGACGGCGGCGGTCGAGTTGCCGATAATTACATAATGCATTGCCCTCACCTCTCCTCGAAGACGATGGCCATGTTCGGGCAGCCTTCCACGCAGGCCGGCTGGCCGCGGCCGTTTTTCGTACATAGCTCGCATTTTTGAATCGCCCCTGCCTCCGAGGGCATGATGGCGCCGTAAGGACAGGAGAGGACACAGGTGTAGCAACTCACGCATTTGTCCGGGTCAATGAGGATGAGTCCGTCTTGGACGGAGAGCGCGCCGGAGATACAGCCTTTGACGCAGAGCGGTTCCTCGCAGTGGCGGCAGTTGACGGCAAAACTGATATTATCCTGCTCTTCGATTCGGATCCGCGGGTGAATGACCACATCTTTCAGGGCCTTGGCCATGTCGTCCTGGCCGGAATTGGCGAAAGCGCAGTAATACTCACACAGGTGGCAGCCCAGACACCACTTTTCGTTGACGTAAATTCTTTTCATCCGCTCACTCCCCCGCGTGTTTGACGCCCAGAATTTCCAGTTCCTTCTCATTCAGACCGACGCCGCGCAGCATGAGGCGATTGCCCTTCAGGGCCTCGATGGAATTGATGCCCATGCCGCCCATCATTTCCATAATCTCATGTTTCCAGGCGGATACGAGGCGGACGAGCCGTTCGAAGCCGATGTCCGGATTCAGGCGTTTCACCAGTTCCGCCCGCTGGGTGGCGATGCCCCAGTTACATTTACCGGCGTGACAGGTGCGGCAGAGATGGCAGCCCAGGGCGATGAGGGCGCTCGTGCCGATATAAACGGCGTCCGCCCCGAGAGCCAGGGCCTTGACGATATCCGCCGAGTTGCGCACGCTGCCGCCGATCACGACGGAGACATTATTGCGGATTCCTTCCCGGCGCAGGCGCTCGTCCACGCTGGCCAGAGCCAGTTCGATCGGGATGCCGACATTGTCCCGGATGCGGGTCGGCGCCGCCCCCGTACCGCCGCGAAAACCGTCGATGGCGATTATATCAGCCCCGCTGCGGGCAATGCCGCTGGCGATGGCCGCCACATTATGCACGGCCGCGATCTTGACGATGACAGGCTTTTTATACTCCGTCGCTTCTTTCAGCGAATAGACGAGTTGACGCAGATCTTCAATCGAGTAAATATCATGGTGCGGCGCGGGGGAGATCGCGTCGGATCCTTCGGGAATCATGCGGGTGCGGGAGATGTCGCCGACGATTTTCGTCCCCGGTAAGTGACCGCCGATCCCCGGCTTCGCCCCCTGCCCCATCTTGATTTCGATGGCGGCGCCGGCGTCCAGGTAGCGCTTGTACACGCCGAACCGTCCCGAAGCCACCTGCACGATCGTATGAGCGCCGTACTGGTAAAAATCCTCGTGCAGCCCCCCTTCACCCGTATTGTAGTAAACGCCGAGGGCACAGGCCGCGCGGGCCAGGCTTTCATGGGCGTTGTAGCTGATGGAGCCGTAGGACATGGCCGAAAACATGACGGGCACGTCCAGTTCCAGCTGGGGCTCAAGATTGTTCAGCAGGCGGCCGCTCTTGTCCCGCGCCAGAGCGTACGGTTTTTTACCGAGAAAAGTCTTTGTCTCCATCGGCTCGCGCAGCGGATCAATGGAAGGATTTGTCACTTGAGAAGCATTGATCAGGAGCCGATCCCAGTAAACGGGCAGCGGCTGGGGGTTGCCCATCGAGGACAGCAGGACGCCGCCTGTGGCCGCCTGGCGGAAAATATCGGCGATGATTTCCCCGGTCCAGTTGGCGTTGTGTTTGAACGTGTTGTCTGTGCGCACTATTTTCAGGGCCCGCGTCGGGCAGAGGGACACGCAGCGGTGGCAGTTGACGCATTTGCTTTCGTCCGCTTCCATCCGGTTTTCCGCCAGGTTCAGGTGGTGTACCTCATTCGCGCATTGCCGCTCACACACGCGGCAGGAGATGCAGCGTTTTTCGGCGCGGACTACTTCGTATTCGGGAAAAATATAGTTGATCGCCATCAGACCGCCCCTCCTTCCAGCCGGGCTATGACGGCGGCGCCGCCCGCCGGGGCCCAGACCCGATCCAGGTCGGGGGCGATGATGCGGATGGCCGATTCTTCGCTGGCCATGTAAAACATATCGTCCTTTTCGGCCACAACCATAGAGCGCAGTTTCAGGCGGTCATTCAGAGCCATGAGACCGCCTTCGAAGCCGAAGATGATGGAAAAAGGCCCCGTGACGAGCAGACTGCTGAAGGCGCCGCGCAAGTAGGTGAGCAGGTCGCGTTTTTCCGGTTCCAGTCCTTCGATCGTGGACCAGAAAGGGGCGGCGATGACCAGGGCCGCCTCCTCCGCCGTCATGCCCTGCTTGCGGATCAGGTAGTCGAGGATATAGGTCATCACTTCCGTATCTGTGAGCAGCGTACATTTGTAGCCGAACATTTCGATAAAACGGCGGTTGGCGTCATAGGAGGAAATCTCGCCGTTATGCACGACGGTGTAGTCCAGCAGAGCGAACGGGTGCGCGCCCCCCCACCAGCCGGGCGTGTTCGTCGGATAGCGCCCGTGCGCCGTCCAGCTGTAACCCGCGTATTCTTCCAGCCGGTAGAAATAACCGACGTCCTCCGGATAGCCGACGGCCTTGAACACCCCCATGTTTTTGCCGCTGGAAAAAACATAGGCGCCGTCTATCGTGGTGTTGATCCGGATAACGCAGCGGGCGGCGAACTCTTTTTCGTCCAGATGGCTGTCCGTCAGTTTCGTATGGAGAGGGAGGACGAAATAGCGCCACATCAACGGTTCGTCCGTGATGCGCTCCGTCTTGCGCACGGGGATTTTGGAGAGATTGGCGATATCAAAGTGGCGCTCCAGGTAGCGCTCACATTCTTCCCGCGCCGCCGGCGAGTCGTAGAAAATATGAAAAGCGTACCATTCCTTATATTGAGGATAAATGCCGTAGCCGGCAAAACCGCCGCCCAGCCCGTTCGAGCGTTCGTGCATGACGCGGATCGAGCGGATGATGTCCTCGCCGCAAATCATAGCGCCCTTTCTGGAGATCAGGCCCGAAATGGCGCACCCGGACGGTATGCGAAACGGCTCTTCCTTTGCCATAAGTATGACCATTCCTTTCGCTGAGGCTCAGGCAAAACTACCATACTGGTTTGCCTAAACCCAAATACAAACAGAGACGCCGAACCGGAAACAGCCTGGCAAAAACCTTTCCCGAACGGTCGTCTTCCTCCAAAATAATTATAGCGCAGAGCCGCCCGTTTAGCAAGCGCCTTTTTTCGCGTGGGGATTCCTTTCCCAAAGCAAGGCCCTATGGTATAATTCAACGTGCGAAAATCTATCTGTTAAAGAAGTGAGAACGTATGAGAATTGTGTTTATGGGGACGCCGCCGTTCGCGGCCGTAAGCCTTAAGACCCTGGTCGGGGCCGGTCACGACGTCGCCGGGGTTTTTAGCCGACCCGACCGCCCCGCCGGTCGCGGCCGGCGCCTGAAAGAAAGCGCCGTGAAAGAACTGGCGCAAACGCTGGGGCTGCCGGTCTTTCAGCCGGAGAGGCCCGGGGCGGCGATCGCGGATTTGCGAACTCTGGCCCCGGAGATCGTCGTCGTCGTGGCTTACGGACGGATATTGCCGCCGGAAATACTTGCGCTGCCGCCGGCGGGCTGCGTCAATCTCCACGCTTCCCTCCTGCCCGCTTACCGCGGGGCGGCGCCGATCCAATGGGCGCTGCTCAACGGGGAAACCCGCACCGGCGTGACGACGATGCGCATGGACTCCGGTCTGGACACGGGCGACATTCTCCTGCAGCGCGAATGTCCTATCCTGCCCGAGGACGACCTGGGCGCCTTGCAGGCCAAACTGGCCGGACAGGGCGCGGAACTGCTGCTGGAAACATTGCGCCGCTTGGAAACCGGCCTTCTGGCCCCGCAGCCGCAGCGAGCAGGGGCGACCATGGCGCCGCGGCTCAAGCGGGAGGACGAGCGGCTGAACTGGACGGAAGACGCTTTTCGCCTGGCTTGCCGCATCCGGGCCTTGAGTCCGCGGCCGGGCGCTTTCACGGAACTGCGGGGAGAAACGCTGAAAGTCTGGGCCGCCGAACCTCGAACCGAGACGGTCGGCGCCGCGCCGGGCGAGATAATCCGGCCTACGGAGCAGGGGCTGCTCTGCGCCGCCGGTAGCGGCGGCCTGGAACTGAAAATCGTCCAACCGGCCGGGCGGGGGCGGATGACGGGGGCGGATTTTGCCCGGGGCCGCCGCTTGCGGGCCGGAGAACGCTTTGCCCTGTAGATCTCAGTCCGGCCAGGTCGCACACAGCCGGCCTAAAATTTCTTCCGTGCCGGCCATAAACGGCCGCTGGGAAAACTCAATTCCCGTCGGTTTTTCCTCTCCCGGCGGGAATTCCCCTGTCTCCGCTTCCGCCGCAGCCAGAGAACTGCCGGCCGGGGCGAAACGGCGGCGGCAGGCGGCCAGGAGGGGCCAGTCAAAATAGGAATCGCCGAAACCCGCCGCCTCCATCCCCTCCAGCGCCCGGATGTGCAGCAGGGCCTGTCCCTTGTCGATCGGCAGGGGCAGGAGGTAGAGTTTGCGCTTCTGCCGGTGCAGACGCCAGCCTTGCCGGGCCAAACGCCGCCGCAGGCTCAGGTACTGCTCGGCGGGGAATTCCGCCGGCTCGATGAAGAAAACAGCCAGGTATTCGTAGCGGCGGGACAGGCTGAGAACACCCGGCAAGGTCAGAGCGGCGGAGACGGCCTCCTCCAGCCGCAGGGGCAGGGCGGCGACGGTGCGGGCGACCCGCCGCGCCCAGACGGCGTCCGGCGCGCCGCGGCGGTAAATGGCCAATCCGTTCTGACAGCACAAGTAGGGACAGCTGCCGTCCCGGATAAAACTTACCCGGCGGGCCTGGTCTTCCCCGCGCAAGGTACTGAGGACAAAAACGGCGCGCCCCTGCAGTTCGCGCAAAGAAGCCAGAGCCGGCTCGGTCATATAGGCGACGGGAACGCCCTCTCTGTACTCCACCGCTACGGCGCCGCCGAGAGGCGCGGCGGCCGCGGCGAGCCGGCGGGCGGAAAAAATCAGGGTATCGTCCAGATCCGCCGCCAAAATCATGACTCTCCCTCGCCCCGCGCCGCGATCAGGCCGCAGCACAAGTAGGGCATATCCGCGTAAGGCACAAGCGGCGTTCCTTTGCTTTGGGCCAAGAGGCGGATATGGGCCAAGTCCGGATGTCCGGGTTCACGGAGCAGAATCCGCTCCGGTATCCGCCGCAGCAACACCCGCGTCGTTTCCCCCAGCCCCGGCTTGATGCGGTGGATATCCCCCACCCCAAACTCACGGCCGATCCGCTCCGCCGCCGCCCAGCCGTCCCGCCCCCGCTCGGCCGGTCGGCGCGCCATTTCCTCCATTTCCGGGCGCAATAGGGCGAACCAGGCTTCCACGGCGCGCAGGTAAAAATCAGTCTGATCCGCGCCGGCGAACTCCCGGTAGACACGCACTCCGTGAAAATCCTGCCGGCCGACGAGCGCCGCGTTATGGACGGTACGGCTCAAAAGGCCGCAGACCGTGCTGTTCAGGCAGCAGGACGGATTGAGAAAATCTTCCCCGGTCGCGCAGAGCGTGGCGACGCCGGCCGGGTCAGCCAACACCGCCAGGACAGGGGCCAGGCTAAAATCCGCGCAGGCCGCCGCCAATTCCCGGGCGATCGCCCCTTTGCCCGTCCAGCCGTCGACAAAAACAGGCGTCCGCTCGGGGTAAAGGGCCAGAATATGGCGCAGCGCGTTTTCGTCCACCCCTTTGCCCCGAATAATACTGATGGCGAAATGCGGTAAATCCTCACCCAACTCCCGGCGGGCATAGCGGCGCATGAGAACGCCGCAGGGCACCCCGGAACGGACGAGGGAAATCAGCGCCGGCCGCGGATAAGCCCACAGCACCCGCCGGGTGAGTACACCCGTGTACAGGGCTGTCCGTCTGCTGCCCTCGCGCAAGAGGCGAAAAAAAACCTCCATGTACGCGGCGTCCGGCAGTTTTTCTATCGGCAAATCTTCCGAATAATGACGACCGCGCTGAATGGCCTCTTCCCGCTCCGCCGTCTCCCGCTCCGCCACCCGCCCGCTCACGTCCTGCAGGAGAAGCGTCACGTCCTCCGGGGCAAAACTGCCGGGCGGCTGAAGTCCCGCCGCTTTCACAGCAGAACCGCCGTCACTCGACCGATGCCCCGGTCGCGAAAATAGCGCGCCAACTGCCCGAGTCCCCGTTCCCGCGTCAGTTTTTTTTCGGCAAAAATTACCGCCTGGCTGTACCGGCCCCGCGGTACGTTATAGAGGTAGCCCACCCGACTGTACGTGTCCGGCGGATCAAAACAGACGCCGTTTTCAATCGCGGAACCGGCCAGCGGGACAATCGGACTCTGGGTCGTGGAGTGAAAATCGCCGCCGCCCAGGTAACCGGCGCAAAGAAGCGGAGCGTAGATGAGTTCACCCGTGCCGATATAGAGAGCCGGCCCGCCGCCGAGCGGTAAAGAATCCTTGAGCGCCGCGGCCGCCTGAAAGCATAACTCCGGCTGCGCGGCCAGCGCCTCCGCCCTTAAGGGATGGCGCCCGCCCGGCAGAGAGAGCGCGGACAAATCCAGCGTGGCGTACCCGGTGCCGGGCAAACCGCGATAATCAGCCATTATCCCCGTCGCTGTCGGTGCCGTCGCCGGCTCCGCTCGACCGCCTATTTCCCGGAAATCACCCTGTAAGAGGGAAAAAGCGTGGATCTCCAGGCCCAATTCCGCCGCCAGATCGCTCTGGGCCCGCAAAGCGGCGGGGTCGCGCCAGTCCAGCAGGGAAAAGATCAGGAAACGGCGCAGCCCGTAAGCCGCGTGCAGGGCGCGGATACCGGCCAGAACCGTCCGGCCGGTGGTCAGTTCGTCGTCAATGAAAGCGGCTTGTTGACAGGAAGCCAGAAAATCCACGCCCGGCTCCAAGTATAAATAATGTTCGCTGGCGTGCGAATGATTTTCCGTGAATTCCAGGGCCCGCTCCCCGGGGAGTACGAGCCGCGTCGTGTGGACGTAGGCGATCTCCCCCCGGAACGAATTGGCCAGAGCCTGGGCCAGGCCCGTCGCTGTTTCGGCAAAACCGATAAAAAGCGTGCGCTCCGCCGCCGTGACCGGAGCGCGGGTCGCCGCGAGGCGGGCGGCGCATTCCTCGAACGAGGCCGCGTCGTCCAGCAGGCGGAGACAGTCGTCCGCGCCGCTCTGGCCCGTATATTCCAGGGCCAGCAATTTCGCCGCGGCCAGGAGTCTGTGCGGCGGCATGACCAGGTGTTTACCCAGCACGCGGCTGACAAACAAAAAAGCGCGGCGGGGATTGCGCCGGGCGGCCAGGCCGAACAACTGCTCCCAGCGGAGACAAAAACTGACGCGGCGAATGGAGAGGGCCAAATGCAGGTCAGGGCCCGCGTGGATAATCTGCTCGCTCATGGCGCGCTCACGGCCGCCAGCAGCTCCTGCCGGCCGACCCCCGGGTGCAAAACGCCGTAAATTGCGGCCTGCTTCATAATCCGCCGCGCCCACAGTTCGTGCGGTTTCGGTTCGTTCATTTTGTTCCGGCCGGCGCTGGCAAAAACCCCCCGGGCCGACTCCGCGGCTTCGCTGATTTCCGCCGCGTCGGTATAGGTCTCCCACTCCACGGCGTGCATGGCCTGGATCGGCAGTAATTGGGCGGGATGAATCGCCGTTTTGCCCATCAACCCGTTTTGCAAATCCAAGTGGCACTCGGCCAGCAGTCCACTCAGTTCCGGCGCGGCGGAGGCGGAGGCCTCTTGTGGAAAATATTCCCACACGGGGGCGCTGATCGTATAGCGGTCATACAGAGCGAAAATCCGGGTGATGTCGGCGATATAAGCGGAAAGCAAGGCGAGGCGGCCGGACGGCGTATCCACCGCGCGGCGCAGGCCGTACAGCCCGCAGCAGTCGGTGGCGCCGATCCGGATATTGAGCACATATGGATAATACTGATCAAGCAGATCGCGCAGACCCCGGAGCAGGAAGAGCCGTTCCGCCGCCGCCGCGATTTCCACGTCCTCCAGGATCGGCATCACGTAAAAAGTCGACGCGGTCTGGCGGTTTATTTCCGCGACCAAGGGCAAGTAGACCTGGAGGCGGGCCAGGTTGACCTTGGGCAGGATCACCCCGGCCAGCACCGGGGCGGCTTCAAGAAAAAAAGGCTGCAATTCCTGCAGCATAGCGTGATCCTTGACGCGGACGAAGATGAGCGGGAGCTTGTCCGGAGGCAATTCACCCTGGGCCGCCAGGCGGGCAATGCGGCGCACCTGGCGGATGAGATTTTTGCGCGCCGCCCGGCGCTCCGCTTCCCCGACTGAATCTTCGAGACACAGCCCCAGCGCCGTCAAGCCGGGCCAGGGCGGCCGGCGAACCATTTCCGCCACGCGCCGGTCAGTCGCCGGCGTATAGAGCAGGGCGCCCACGGCAAAGCGCAGCAAATCACGGGGCGAATCGCGAAAGAACGGTTGCGGCGCTTGGAAAAACAAACCCTCCGTTTCCGCGAGCGTCAAGTGGGAAAAAAATTTCATATAATTTTTATCTAAAAAATCAGATGTTCAAGCCGTAAGTGCGGCACAAAGCCTCCAGTCCCCCGTTGAAGCCGGCGCCCACGGCGGAAAATTTCCATTCCCCACTGTGGCGGTACACTTCGGCGAACACAATCGCTGTTTCGGTCGAATAATCCTCGCCCAAGTCAAAACGCAAAAGCTCGCCGCCTGTCTGTTTATCCACCAGGCGCACATAGGCGTTCTGCACCTGGCCGAAATTCTGGCCCCGGCTCTGGGCGTCGTGGATGGTCACGGTAATGGCGATTTTGGCCACATATTCCGGCACTTTCTCGAACTCAATCGTGATCGCTTCGTCGTCCCCTTCGCCCTCGCCCGTGCGGTTGTCGCCGGAATGAGTGACGCCGCCGCTGGAGAGATTGTTGTAAAAGATGAAATCCGTGTCGTTCTGGCACTTGCCGCCGGAGTTCAGCAGGAAAATGGAAGCGTCCAGGTCATATTCCGCGCCGCCGTCAAACTGTTTGACGTCCCAGCCCAGCCCCACTAAGGCTATTTTTAGGTTCGGCGCTTCCTTGCTCAGACTGATTTTTTGCCCCTTGGAGAGATTGATGGCCATGTTTTCGACTCCCTTTCTGTTTTTTTACCCGCCTTAGTTAGGAACTGTTCTCAAATAACTTATACATTTGACTTGCCCTTTTGCACTCTGGCTGCGTTGCCAGAACCCGCAAATACAGCCAGTATTAGCGGAACCTGGCGCCTTGCCAGAGCACAA
>JAISWK010000132.1 GCA_031270805.1 Gracilibacteraceae bacterium | reverse complement strand
GACGCAGGTCGCGGACGAAACGGCGTTTTTCAATTTTCTGACCGTCGCGGCGGCGCGAACCGCGATGCCTGTGCGATACGAGGAAATAGCGGGCGAGGTGGGTATAAGCTCGCCCACCGCCAAAAAGTGGCTCTCCATTCTCGTATCCTCGGGAATTGCCGCGCTCGTCCGGCCGTATCACAACAACGCGTTGAAGCGTGTGGTAAAAGCGCCGGTACTGCATTTTCTGGATACCGGCCTCTGCGCGTATTTGCTGAAATGGGACAGCGCCGAAACGCTGGAGAGGGGCGCGGCCTCGGGCGCGTTCTTTGAAAGCTATGTGTTTTCCGAAATATACAAAAGCTACCTGAACGCGGGGCTTGAACCGCCGATTTACTATTATCGCGACCGCGATCAGAGAGAAATTGATCTGCTGCTCTATCAAAACGGTACGCTGTATCCCATCGAGATCAAAAAAGCCGCTTCGCCCGGGACGGAGTCGGTCAGGCATTTTAAGGTGATAGGTCCCGTCGCCGAGCCCGAACGGTTCGGCGCGCCGGAGCAGTATAAAGTCGAAATCGGGACGGGCGCGGTCGTCTGTATGGCCGCCGACTTGCTTCCCGTTGACAGAAACAACTGGTATGTCCCAGTGTGGATGATATAGCCGCGCTGAAGACGTAGATCAACCGCCGCCAAAGGCGATAATTTCCGTATCGGCGGAGACATAGCGGTTTGTGACATTATATCCGGCCGTGCCGGGGACGAGGAAGATGGGCGATTCCGTCCGGGCGGCCAGCGCAGCGCCCGGCAGGGCGTCGACGAGAGAGACGCCGTTGGCGGTAAACACTTTATCGTACTTGAAGGCCAATGTATCGCAGACGACGGCGTTGGTAGCGTAGCGATCCGCGCCGGCCAGCCGGGTCAGATCGCCGTAATCCTGAACCAGGGCCGGCCCGCCCAGGATATAGCCGGTTTTTTCCGTCACATCGCTCACCACGCCGTTCGGATCGGCCAGGTGGAAAATATATTGGTGCGCGGCGGCGAACGAGGCGGCGGAGAGAGCGTCCGGCACGGCGTTATAGCCGACGACGAACACGCCGTTCGGGTTTTTGATTTCGTTATTCACCAAGCGGGAGGTTTCGATGCGGGTGCGCCCCTTCAGAACGACGACGTCGGCCTCGGGAAAAGAGCGGTTCAGCTCGGCTGGCACCGTGGCCGGCAAAGCGCCGACGACATAGATTTTTTTGACACCCAGCCACTTGATCTCATCCAGCACGGTCACGCTCAGTTTGCCGTTCATGACGTAGAGGATGGGGCAGTTTTCCTGGCCGGCCAGCGTGGAAACCGTCAGGGCGTCAATCAGGTTTTCCTGATGACCGGAGACCAGGATAACGGTATCGCTGTTTTTCCAGCCGTAATGAGAGATGGCGACTGCGGTTTCCGTGCGATCAATCCCGGAGATGCGCGGCAGGTTCGAGACGACGGGAAAAGCCTGGAATCCGCCGGGCGGCACGGCTACAGTGTCGGTGGCAAAACCGCCTCCGCCTCCGCCGCCACCCCCGCCGCCGCCGCTCCCACCGCCGGAAGTTTTAGCGGCAAAAATCTGCCGGCGCAGATCCCAGGCGGTGGTGAGCCACTGGTCTTCGGCCCAATTCAAACCGGCGGCAGTCATAAAGAAGGTATATTCAGCCGGCTCGGCCTGGCGAACCAACGTCAGGGTCACTTTCCACTCCGCCGAGGCGGAATTCTTGATGTTCCGCCATGTTCCCCGCTCCACCCGGGAGGTGGGATAGTAATAAGGCTGGTTCAGCACGGCTACATCGGCGCTGGGATTGGCGATCGCCAGGTTGGTGTTGAAGAAAAAAACGACGTCTTTGCGCATATAAGCGGCGCCGAGAACCGAAGCGCTCGTGCCGCCGCCCGATTCGACCCGGACGGCGAAGGGCGGGCAGCCGCCGGTCAGGGCCGTACTGGGATAAGTATCGGCGATCAAAGTAGCGGACGTGGTAGGCATGTCTGTTATTTCGTAACGCCATTGGGTGGCGTTGGCATAATCGCTGGCCAAATTATGATAATTATTGTTGATTCTGTAAGTCAGTCCCTGTTCGGTGGCGAAACGCATTGTGGTCAGGATGGCGTTATGGTGAAAGGGCGAGATTTTTTCCGTGGCGGCCAAGAGGTCGCGGAAACGGGCGCTGCGGATGATCTCCTCATAGCGGGCGCCGGCGCCGGCCGGCAGGCTATGGGAAAACACCCCATATGCGTCGTCGTTCACATTGTAGACATCCGCATCCGGATTCCTGACATAACTGATCTCGGCCGGAGTTACCTCCGCGCCGTACAGACTGAGGTAGGCGGCCAGGAAAGAGCGGAATTCCGTCTGCCCGCCGAAATCGGCATAATTGCGGTTATTGATCGTCCTATAGGCGACTGTACCGTCGCTTTGCGGCCGCAGCTGTTCCGGGTCAATACCGAAGGCGTAATTGTATATGACGGCGGGCAGGTAATTCGGTTCGCTGGCGTTCTGAAAAAGCGAATTGGTGATGCGGCCGTCATAGAAGTCCACCGCGTATATTTCGTTAAAGACGCATTTGTCGACCGGCGTGTCCACGACGGCGTCCATCATGTCGTAGATTTCGCTGTAAGTCATGCTCCGGGCGGTGATGCGCTGCGGGGTATTAGCGTAAGTCGGATCGGGATCCGCGCTCAGGAGGCGGGGACTGACGCCGGTAAAGTAAGCGTGCTTGATCGCGCCGACATTCAGCAGCGGTCTTTGAATTGCGGCGTAATCAATATTGGTTTGCCCGCCCGCCGTGTCCGTCACGGCGACAAAGCCCTCGCCCTGACCATCGAGGTCATAGGGCTGCAGAATAGCGTAATTATCCGGACTGCCGCCGCCGCCGCCGATCAGGACCGTGCCCTCATTGGTAATGACGCTGCCCGTATTGAAGAGGAGGCGGGCGCCGGGCGGGATCGTCAACGTCTTCCCGGCGGGAATCGTCACCGATTCCGTCAGGATCCAGACATTTTTCCCCGGGTCAAGGGTAAAACCGGCGCCGCCGGCATTGTAGACCTCGTCCAGCACCCTCTGGCGCAGTACGGTCAGTTTGAGTACGTCCAGCCGGAGGCGGATTTTGGTTTCGGCGCTGTCAACGGAGGAGACGACGGCCCCGCTTTCGTTTACTATATCGCCGCTGAGACTCAAATCAAGATCGAGATACGAATAGGGATAATCCGGCGGCAGAAAGAGATTTATTTTCCAGGCGATCAAATCCGCTCCGCCCAAATCGGTCTGGGCCGGATACACTGTCACAGAGAGGGGGGTGGGGGCGGAACCGGGCAGCGAGACGCCGGCCTCAAGCCGCAGAGCGCGAAAATGTCCCCGCAGGCTGTGTACCGTGACGGAAAGGGGATTGTCCCGATTGGGGGTGAGAGCGCCCCGGAGACTGCGGGCCGAGATGCGGACGGCGGCCTGGGCCGGGGACATCTCCTCCAGCATTTTCGCCAGGTTGACCTGGCGGAAACTATGCGTCACTTCGTAAGCGGTGAGTCCCGGCAGCAGATCTGTGTTGCCCGTAATGCGATCCCAGAGGATAGAATTGTCGGCGTCCAAGCCATTGTGTTCCAGGTATGATTGGAGTACGGCGGCCATGGCGCTCGCCACCGCCGTCGCCGGCGAAGTACCGGAGCCGGATGTGTAGCTGCCGCCTAAATCCAGCGTCCAGATATCCGTGCCCGGCGCCATGACTTCATATTCGATATCGTTGCCGGGCGTTACATCCCAATTGGAAAAATTTGCCAAAACATTGCCGCTGCTGGCATCAGGCGTTTTGGCGGAGGCCATGACGCCGAGGACATTAGGGAGCGCGGCCGGATAGTGGGGCACTCCGTAGCTGTTGGCGGTGTCTTCGTTAGGATCGGCGTCATTGCCGGCGGCGGCGACGATGAGGATTTCCTGCCGCCAAGCCCGCAGGATGGCGTCCGCCTCCGCCTGGGAATAATACGAAGAGCCGAGGCTGAGATTGATGATGTCCACCACGCGGCTGTTGGAATCGCTGTTCAGATCGGCGACGTAGTTCAGGGCCCGGAGGAAATAGCTGAGTTCGCCGTAGCCGGTATTGTCCAAAACCTTGATCGGCAATACTTGCGCGTCGGTGGCCAGACCGGTATTTCGGCCGGCGATAACCCCGGCCATGGCCGTACCGTGTCCGTTCAGGTCGGTCACGTCGAGGGCGGCCCCCTCATCGGTGAAATTCCGGTGGTAGGCCGGATCGTACAGATTAGCGGCGATATCCGGGTGATTGACATCCAGGCCGCTATCCAGGACGGCGACGACGACGCCCGCGCCGCTGTTATGGGGCGCGGCCTTCAGCCGGCCTTCCTGAACGCCGTACCCGTAAATGAGGCTGTCATTTCTTTTCCATTGATAAGGTTCGCCGAGCGGCAGCACAGCGTTGGCTTGAATTACGCCGTCTTCCGCCGCGCCGCTCCATTCTTCCTCACTCAAGCGGATAAGGTAATTCGGCTCGGCGTATAGCACCGCCGGGTGGGTCAGCAGTTCGTCCAGCACCGTTTCCAGGCGGTTGTCGCCGGACAGGGTCAAGCGATACCATTCGCCCGGAATCGCGCCGGCGGCTTCCGCCGCGGTCAGGGTAAAAATCTTTTCCGCCGTCCGGATAGCGGCCAGGGCGGGGACGGTTTCTCCCGGTTCGATCTTCACCAGCAGTTCGTTCGCCGCTCGCAAATCCGGGTCGCCCAGATCGGCGGGACGGTTGCCGCCGCGGTCGAATTCCAGCGCTGCGGTCAGCGCTTCGACGCTGTCGGCCGACGCTGTTCCGGGCGCCGCCGGCAAAGGCGCGGGCAGCAGGGAAACCGCAAGCAGGACTGCGAACAGAATTACGAGTTCAGATTTTTTTCGGTTCATTTTCATTTTAATTTGATCAACCACCTTTATATTCAATCTGTTCGCGGATAAAAGGAACGATTTCCTCCCGCTTAATATTGAGGACATGGGCAAACTCGTCATAGAGAACTTTTTCGGCGTCCTTCATAAAATGGTTATCGGAAGCAAGCGGCTTTTTACCCGTTTCGGCCCGCGTTTGTTTTTGAAAATACAGAGTCTTTATCAGCCGGATTAACTCCGTTCTGTCGCCGCCGGCAATAATTTCGCGATAACGGTTTTTTCGGTCGTTTTCATTCTCGTTTTCCAGCCAAATCATGTTTTCGCCGGGCATTGAGCGGATGAGGCGGAATATTTCCGGAGCGGAAAGAAGAGGGCGCATTTTGGCCTTCGTTTTCTCGCTGTCAACCGGAGTGTAAATGGTGGAGCCCGATTCAAATATCGGGTTCAGCACGTAGTAAGTAACGGAGTTCCCATCTATCAGCTTATCTTCAACACCTTCAATCCTGCATACGCCGTGAATGCCGTACAGGACAGACTCCCCTACTTGGTAGGGCATCATACACCTCCGCTACAAAAAATCAAACAACCGTCGCAGCCGAATCTGCGCTGCATCCAGGGTATTTTTTATTTTAGCATATTCACCGCAATAAAGCAAGCGCATTTCAAATTGGGAGCATCCTGGCCACGTAGGCCGCCTCTACGGGTTCGTGCGTGCTGTCCTAATTTGATTCCCCTCCTTTGGAGGGGTGCCGCGAAGCGGCGGGATTCCCCTCCTTTGGAGGGGTGCCGCGAAGCGGCGGGGTGGTCGTTCTCCCGCAAAGAATGGACCTTATCGGAAGTTCTCCTGTGCATGCAAATGGATAGAGATCGACGGTTCTATTTAGTCCTGTTTGCCAATGCTTTTCCCGAATTAACGAAAATGGGCGATGTCGCCGTCCCGCATTATATAAGCCTTGCCTTCCATGCGCACCAGTCCTTTT
Source organism: Gracilibacteraceae bacterium (assembly GCA_031270805.1). Taxonomy (GTDB): domain Bacteria; phylum Bacillota; class Desulfitobacteriia; order Desulfitobacteriales; family Syntrophobotulaceae; genus JAIRRL01. Next base: position 12,282 of record JAISWK010000132.1, on the reverse strand, counting down.
TCCCGGGCGCCGGCCAGCCCGCCCTGCGCCATGAAATCCTCGTAGCTCACGATCTCCGCCCGGTGGAATCCGCGTTCAAAATCCGTATGGATTACCCCCGCCGCCTGCGGGGCGGCAGTGCCGGCGCGAATCGTCCAAGCCCGGACTTCCAACGGGCCGGCCGTGAAAAATGTCATGAGACCCAAGAGACGGAAAGCGCTTTGAATCAGCCGGTCAAGTCCGGCCGCTTCCATATTGAGGGCGGAAAGAAACAGTTTTTGGTCGTCCTCATCCAGTTCGGCGATTTCCGCTTCGCTGCCGGCGCAAAGGGTGATCGCCTCGGCCCCCAGCGCCAGCGCTTCCGCCCGCACTGCCTCCACAAAAACATTATCCGTCGCCGGCAAATCGCGTTCAGCGACATTGGCCGCGAAAATTACTTTTTTTAAGGTCAGGAGCGGTAGATTCTTCAACAGTTCTTTTTCTTCCCCGCTGTAATCCAGCGCGCCGGCCGGGCGGCCCGCGTCGAAAGCCGCGGCAATCCGCTCCAAGAGAGCCGCTTCTTCCCGGGCGGCGGCGGCGCCGGATTTCAGCAGGGTGTCCAAGCGCCGGCGGCGTTTTTCCAGCGTTTCCATATCGGCGAGAATCAATTCCAGGTTGACGATGTCAATATCCCGGCGCGGGTCGATGCCGCCGGCCACATGGGCGATATTGTCGTCGGCAAAACAGCGGACGACATGGATGATGGCGTCCACCTCCCGGATATGGGCCAGGAATTTATTGCCAAGTCCCTCCCCTCGGCTGGCGCCGGCCACAAGACCGGCAATATCCACAAACTCCACCGTCGCCGGCACGATCCGCTCCGGGAGCACGATGTCCGCCAGCGCCTTGAGACGCGCGTCCGGCACCCGCACCACGCCGACATTCGGGTCGATCGTGCAAAAAGGGTAGTTTTCGGCGACGGCGCCCGCCCGGGTCAGCGCGTTAAAAAGGGTTGATTTGCCAACATTGGGCAGCCCGACGATTCCCACACATAAAGCCATAATATTTATCCTCCGCTGCATATTGCCGCGCATTGCGCACAGATTTCAATTCGGCGGCGAGGGAAAAAATCCTGTTTGTAATAACCATTGATTTTTGCTCTTGTTAAGTATATAATTGATTATTGGAGTGACCCGCCCTTAGTTTCTGCTTCTTAAAGCGGCAGAATTCCCTAGTTAATTATGGGTTTTTCCCCTTATATTGTATCGTTTTATTAAAAAAAGGAGGTTTGTGTAAATGGAAGTATATATGCGGAAATTGAGCGGAAGGAATTGGGTGGCGCCGGTTCTGGTTCTGGCCCTGCTGGCTCTTGCTCTGCCGGTGTTCGCCGCCGGAACCGACACGGGGATCAATATTTTGAACAAGAAATATTACGCGGCGGCCGGCAAAGGTTTATCCCCGCAAGACCCATACCGGATAAACCATTCCGTACTAAGTTCCGGTGCGACGACGCTTTATTTCAACGATTACGACACTCAGGTGAGTAATGTCCGCCCGACCGATCCCAAGGCCCAGGGTGTATTTATTTACAGCATCAACAACGACACGAATCCGTTGTATCCTTACCTTACGCGCGGGGATACGGCTTCGGCCATAGTTTATATTGTCTCGGAAGATACGCTGCATGTCTCGTATTATGACGTTCGTTTTTATGTTTCTTCCGGCAGCGGAGGCGGTAGCGGCGGAGGCGGAGGCGGAGGCGGCGGCGGCAGCGGCACCGGGAGCCCGGATCAGCGCGTTCTGAGCGCGGCTGACGTGACCTATGTCGGCGGCGCCAATCGGGTGCTGACATCCGTCGCCATTTCCCAACGGGGCTGGACAAACGCCGGCGCCGTCATCCTCGCGCCGGGCGACGAAAATCATCTGATTGACGCCTTGACTGTCGCTCCCCTGGCCGGGCAGGAAGATATTCCCGTTTTGCTGGTGCTGAACAGGAAGGTCAGCGAGGAAGTCTACTCTGAGATTAAGCGTTTGGGCGCAACCAAGGTTTACGCCGTCGGTTGGCTGGGGCAGAGCGTCGCGGATCAAGTCGGCGCGCGGCTGCCGGACGTAAGAACGGAAGTGATTCAAGGTCGGGATCGGGTGGAGACCGCCGAACTGATTAAAACCCGGATCACCTCGCCGCAAGGTATATTTGTCGTCGGCTACAACGCCTTGCCCGATGCGGTCTCGGCCGCCTCCTACGCGGCGGCCAACAGGTGGATCATCCACATTGCCCGGCCGGACGGTTCCTTCGGCGGCGCCGCCGGCCTGAGCGGCTATATCCTGGGCGGGCCGGCGCTCGTGCGCGATATAACCGGCTTGACCCGGATTTACGGCGCGGATCGCTACGCCACCAATATCGCAGTGTTTAACGCCTTAAATTACCGGTATGACTATATTTACCTCACCAACGGCAGAACTATGGTGGACGGGCTGACCGGTGCTCCGCTGGCCGGCAAGACCAACTCTTTCATCCTGCTTGTGCCCGGCAACGACCCGACCGGCGTGAAATTGCCCCATATTACAAGCGGCACGCAGATTATCGGCCTCGGGGCTAAATAGGAACTGAAAACGCCTTGATTAGGAAAGAGAGAGAAGAAAGAGTGGGGAGAATTCTCCACTCTTTACTCTTTCCTCTCCACTCTTTCCTCTTCCTCGCTTATGTAACCGGGGAGAACGGGCTAATCCCGCTCCCCGGCTGTAACCGCAATAACGCGTCCGCGTCTGATTAGTAGCGCAGGATCCGGATGCTCTTGGTCGCGACGTTGGCGTTCGTGCCGTATTTCTTGACCGCGAACTGGATGCTTTTGTTGGTAGTGAGTTTGGAATTATCGACTCTGATGGTCACGCTGGCCGCGTCGTCGTCAGAGGCGTTGCTGTTGGCAAAGAATTTAACCAATTCTGATCCGGCCGCGTTCGTGACGATCCGGCCGATTTCCTGTTCCACCCCGGCCTCATTGCGATAGAAAATCTTCACATGGTCGTGAGCGGCGCCGGGGTCGGGGTCGGCTTGGACGCGCAGAACGCCGTCCGCCATGGACTTGTCGGTCAGAATATTGTCGAGGCGCAGCAATTCGGACAGATCGTAGTCGCCGCCGCTCATTTCATCAATGCTCTCAAAGGTGACTTTATTGATCTGGGCCACCGTGTTCACTATTTTGATATTCTGCGATTTGGTGGTCAGCGTGTTGCCGCTGCCGCGCTTGATCACGGCCTGCAGCTGCACGGACCCGGATTTGACGTCGCTGTTATTTTGGGTATTGGCGACGCTCACGGTGATGATGTCGTCCTGCATAACGACCCCGCCTTGCACAGGCGGTGTCTGGCCGGATTTGAGGATCGGCAAAATATAGCCGTCGCGGTTCGTTTTCAGGGCGAAGGCGGCGCCGAGGGGCGTGGCGGAGGGGGTTTCCTTCCAGCCGGCATACTCGGTTGCGGTAAAAGCGCCGAGAGCGTAACCGTTGCTCGTATACTTCATCAGGCGCAGGTTGATGCTGGCCCGGGCCGTTTCAAAAGCGTTGTGATCGACCGTGAATTCCAAGGCGTCGGAATCGGCTGCCACAAATTTGGACTTGCTCGGATCCAGCGTACCGCTCGCCCCGATATCCAGCTTGATCTTGCCCAGTTCGCGGTAGGTGCTGGCGCCCTCCCATTTATAGCCGAAGAAGCTGAGATACTCCGTTGACGTCCGCAAGTCGCCGGATGTGACCCGCACGAGCAGCTCGCCTTTGGAGTTTTGGGCGGCCACTTCGGCCGTAGCCACCTGACGCTGGCTGCCGCTCACATACTTGCTGATCTGGAACGTGTTGGAACCGCCCTGGGGCAATTCCACATTGTGGCCGTCTTTGTCGAAAAAGACCTGCTCCCATTTGGCGAAGGGATCGCCGTACTGATCGGTGAATTTGATCAGCGCGTAGTCAAAACCGCTGTTCACGGCCAGTTTCATCGTGTTGGTCGAATCGATGACGGCTTTCGCCGCCACGCGGCCGTCGTCGTTGGCCGTATCGCGCACTGTGACCGTGAACGACTGGGTCACGGCGCCGGAGGTGATGGTGATGGTGGCCTTACCGGGGCTCAGGGCCTCAAGCCATTTGCTGTAGTCCCGGTTGCCCGACTTGACGGGCACTGTGACCGGATTGTTATTGTCGTCGTTCACGTCGACCACCCAGGGATCGGAGGAACTGAGTTTGATGCTGTTCGTAATATCGACGTCCGTACCGCCGGCGATGGTCTTAGCCTTGACGTTCCAGAAACCGGCTGTTTCACCGACGACGAGTGTACCGCTTTTTATGCCCTGGCTGAGTACGGGCACACCGTTTTCCACCAGGTCGAGCCGGTAGGAGGAAATGCCGGCGGCGGCGGTGGTGCGTCCGTCATAGAAGTGTACGGTCACATTGGACGATTCGGCGACAAGTTCGGATTTCTTGCTTATTTGGATCGAGTACTCACAGGTATCGCTGCCGTCCTGATAAACACTGAGGATATTGCCCTGTTTTAACTCGCCCGTGTCCGACTCGGAGGAACCGCTCCCGCCAAATACATCGTACTCGGCGGTAAAAAGGACGTCGTAACCAGCCGCGTCGAGCTGAGCGGCGGTGACTTTCTGACTGTTATTGATCCGGACGCCGAGATACTGGCCTTCGGAGCGGACGTTAAAGTTTTCCTCCGTGCCCTGCACCGAGTTGACGACGATCGGGCCGGCGCCGGAGCCGATGGAGTTCATGACCGCTTCCGAAACGGCGCCCGTGCCGCCGAGGGCGACGTAAGCCGAGGCGGCGTTGAGTTTATTCGTAACATTCGCGTTCGTCAGAGCGGGGATGTCCGCGCTATTGGTCAGGAGGATGGGCGAGCGCGTCAGCGCCGCCAGGGAAGATGCGGCCAGCGCGTCCACCAGCGATACGCCGTTGGCGATATAGACCTTATTAAAATCGTAATCCAGGGCTTCCACAACCTTGGAGTTCGTGGCGTAGCGATCGGCGCCGCCGAGGCGGATCGCGTTCACATCGGGCAGATCCCGGACGACGCCCGTGCCGCCGATGAGGTAGACCGTGCCCTTCAGTTTCGCGGGCGCCGCCTGGCCGGCGCTGTCGGTCAGCACAATCTGGTAGCGGTGGGCGGCGGCAAAGGAGGCCGCGGACAGAGCGTCGGCAATCGCGTTATAACCGACGACAAATGTGCCGGCCACATCCGTGAGTTTGGCGTTGATGAGGTCGGAAGTATCCCAGCGCGTCGCTCCGCGCAGCACCTCGACTTCGAGACCGGGAATCTCGCGCAGCTGCGCCGCTACCGTGTCCGTCACCGCACCTATGACATAGGCTTTTTTTACTTTGAGTTCGGCGATGCGGTTTTTGACTCCCTGATCAAGGTTGTTTTTGAAGGTCAAGAGAATCGGGGCCTTGAGCTGACCGGCCAGAGGCGCGGCGGACAGCGAGTCCACGAGGTTGACCTGGTCGGCCGGGGCGACGACGACATTGTCGGCCGCCGTCCAACCCACGGAACTTTCCAGCGCCGTACCCACCCGGTCGGCGCCGGCCAGGCGCAGACTGTTGCTGGTGGATGTGATGGCAAAGATCTGAGCCGGCAGGGACATGAGCAGCAGGGCCGCCGCTGCCAGAACAGCAATGAGTTTGTTTTTCTGCATAAAGATCTCCTCTTATTAGTGTGGCGCGATTGCGGTTACTTCGCTCCCACGGGCTGTTCGGGCGCAGGACAAAATACGGCCGTGCGAGCGGCCGGGAAAGGGCGGGGATTGCTCCCCGCGTCTGCGGCGCTATAGAAACTGAACAAGGCGGAACCGTATATTTTCAGGTAACTTGTTTCAGATTAAATCTATCGGCGGCATGAGCTTTCCGGCGTCTTACCGCGTATTAAAGTCCGGCCTTGCAGCCCGACAAAAATTAGACCGCGCCGGTGGGGGAAAAGTTTCCCCGGGTCAAAAACATTTTCACTGGTAGGCGGCCTTGACCTCCGTCCAGATTCGGTCGTAAATCGGCAGCAACGCCGCCAAATCCTGAAAAACTTCCGAGTTGGCCAAGTCGTTTTCCCCGGGATAAAAGCGGATATCCGAGGTGATTTCCGCCGGCAGCCCCCGCACCACTTCCGTGTGGGGCGAGGAATAATTGATATAATCGCAGTTGCGGGCGGCGATCTCCGTTTCGCACATGTAATTGATGAATTTTTCCGCCGCTTCCTTGTGTTTGCTCGTCGTCGGAATGACCATGGCGTCGACCCAGATATTCGTTCCTTCCCGCGGCAGGGCAAAATCCAGGTTTTCGTTTTCCAGCATCATATTCAGGGCGTCGCCGGACCAGACGACGGCCAGGGCTCCTTCGCCGGCAATCATCATATCTTTCACCTCGTCGCCGACATAAGCCCGGACAAGCGGTATCTGCTCAATCAGCGCGGCCTGGGCCGCCGCCAGTTCCGCCTCGTCCCGGCTGTTCAGCGAATAGCCGAGCATTTTCAGCGCCAGGCCGATGGAGTCGCGCTGGCTGTCCAGCATGAAAATCTCATTCGCGTATTTTTCGTTCCAGAGAATTTCCCAGCTGTCCACCGGCTCGTCAACCATCGTTTTATTGTAGAGGATGCCGACCGTTCCCCAGAAATAGGGCACGGAATACTCGTTCTCCGGGTCGTAGGGCATATTCTTAAAGCGATCGTCAATATAGGCGTAATTCGGGATATTGTCCAGGTTGATTTTTTCCAGCCCGCCTTCGTCGATCATGCGCTTGATCATGTAATCCGAAGGAAAAGCCACGTCGTAAGCCGTACCGCCGGCCTTGATCTTCGCGTACATGCTTTCGTTCGTGTCAAATTCCTCATAGATCACATTGATGCCAGACTCCCGCTCAAAATCATCCAACACGGACTGGTCGATATAATCCCCCCAGTTGTAGACGATAATCGTCTCGGCGGACGCTCCGCAGCCCGCGCCTGTCAGGGTCACCACGAGGCAGAGGCATAAGATGCTGATTTTTGCCAGATTTTGATTTTTTTTCATTTTTATCCTCCCTATGCTCAATTTTTCCCACCCGGCTTGCTGTACGCCATCCGGCGGTTGGCGATGAAGAGCAGCACGATCACCCCGGCGAACATAATCGTGAGCAAGGCGTTGATCTTGGGGTTCATGCCGCGTCGGGCCATGGAATATATCGTTATGGCGACATTGGTGACGCCGTTGCCGGTGGTAAAAAAACTCACGACGAAATCGTCGATCGACATCGTGAAAGCGAGGAGAAAACCGGTGACGATGCCGGGCATGATCTGGGGGATGATCACGCGGATGTAAGCCGCCAACGGTCTGGCCCCCAGGTCGAGGGCCGCGTCGTAGAGATCGGCCTGCGTCTGCTTCAGCTTGGGCAGGACGGAAAAAATAACGAAGGGCAGACTGAATGTTATATGAGCCAAGAGCATTGAGACGAAGCCGAGGGGAATTTTGATCGAGATAAAGAGGAGCATGAGCGAGAGACCCATGACGATATCCGGGTTGATCATGGGCAGGTAAACCAGGTTGGAAACGAGGAGGCGGGGCAGACCGCGCATCCCGGAAAGACCGATGGCCGCCGTCGTGCCGAGAACGGTGGCGAGAACAGAAGAGATAACGGCGCAGAGGATCGTATAATAGAGGGCGGCCATGATTTGGCGGTCGTGAAAGAGCTGGGCGTACCAATCCAGGGTAAAACCGCCCCAGACGCCGCGCGAGCGCGCGCTATTGAAGGAAAAAACCATGAGAACGGCGATGGGAGCGTAGAGGAAGAAAAAAACCAGGCTGAGATAGAGGCGGGACAGCCAGCGTCTTACCATAATCCGCCCTCCTCGTCTCCGCGCGAACGCATGAGAATCCCGCCGGTAACAATGAGCAAGGCCATGAGAAAGAGGGAGAGGGCGGAACCGAATCCCCAGTCATATGTGGTTAGAAACTGCTGCTCGATCAGGTTGCCGATCAGGGTGTACTGGCCGCCGCCGAGCAGGCGGGAGATGACGAAGGTCGTCACGGCCGGCATGAAGACCATGACGACGCCGGAAAGCACTCCGGCCAGGCTTTGGGGAAAAATGACGCGCCGGAAGGTCGTCAGGGGAGTGGCGCCGAGGTCTTCCGCCGCCTCAATCAGCGTACGGTCTATTTTAAATAAAACGGAATAAATCGGCAGCACCATGAAGGGGAGAAAATTGTAAACCATGCCGAGAACGACGGCCGCGTCCGTGTAGAGGATATCCACGGGCGGCAGGCGGAGGAAGGAGAGGATCGCGTTGATCAGGCCGTTTTTTTCCAGGAGGGTCAGCCAGGCGTAAGTACGGGCGAGAAAATTCATCCACATCGGCAGGACGACAAGGACGACGAGGATGGCCCGGGGGCGGAAGGGCCGGCTGGTCAGGATCAGGGCCACGGGATAACCGATCAGGAAACACAATAGCGTACTGAGCAGAGCCAAGCGGAGCGAGCGCCAGATGACGCGCAGGTAGATGGGCTCAAAGACCCGCAGGAGGTGCGCGAAGGTAAAATTTCTTTCACCGCCGCTCTCCGCCGTCAGAGCGTACCAGACGACCAAGAAGAGGGGCGCGATGGCAAAAAGCAGCATCCAAGCCAGGTAGGGCCCGTTAATCAGTCTTTTTTTCAACAATTTTTCCCTTTTTCATGACATGAATATCGTCCGGATAAATGTTGAGGCCGATCTCCCGCCCGACCGGCTCCATCAGCGTGTTGTGCAGCATCCATTCCCGCCCGCCGACATCGACCATCATCTCGTAATGCACGCCCTTGAAAACGACGGAAGTGACTACGCCGCGCAGCATACCATCCGCCGCCGGCGTGAGTTTGATGTCCTCGGGCCGGACGACGACGTCGATCTCTTCCTCCGCCGCAAAACCTTTGTCCACGCAGGTGAAGGAGCGCCCGGCAAAACTGACGCGAAAATCCGCGTGCATGACGCCGTCCAGAATATTGCTTTCCCCGATAAAACCGGCCACAAACTCATTCTTCGGCTCGTTATATATGTCGATCGGCGTGCCGATTTGCTGCACGACGCCGTCTTTCATGACGACGATGGTGTCGGACATGGTCAGGGCTTCCTCCTGGTCGTGCGTGACAAAAACAAAGGTAATACCGAGGCTTTGCTGGATTTTTTTCAGCTCAGTCTGCATCTCCTTGCGCAGTTTCAGATCCAGGGCGCCGAGCGGTTCGTCCAGCAGGAGTACCTGGGGCTCGTTGACCACGGCGCGGGCGATAGCGACGCGCTGCTGCTGGCCGCCGCTCAGGGAGTCGATGTCCCGCTTTTCATAGCCGGGCAGGTTCATCAGTTCGAGTACCGCTCCCACCTTGCGCGCTATCTCCGCTTCGGGCAGCTTCTTGATCCGCAGACCGAAGGCCACGTTTTCGTAGACATTCATATGAGAAAAAAGGGCATAATGTTGAAAAACAGTGTTGACTTTCCGTGCGAAGGGCGGCAGCCGGTTAATGCTTTTGCCCTCGAACAGAATGTCCCCACTGGTTTGTTGTTCAAAACCGCCGATGATCCGGAGCGTAGTCGTTTTCCCGCAGCCGCTCGGACCAAGGAGCGTGATAAATTCGTTTTTCAGGATGTACAGATTCAGCCGATCCAGGACGGGGCCTCCTCCATAGTCCATGCAAATGTTCTTCAGTCGGATGATTTCCTCAGCTTGCGCCATTTTTGCCCGTCTCAGCTCCCTTCCCGTTTCAAAAAAAACCGTGCCGGCATTTTGTCCGCACGGTATCTGTCATTGGCTGGGGTAGATGGATTCGAACCACCGATGTCGGAGTCAGAGTCCGATGCCTTACCGCTTGGCGATACCCCATCGCATATTGACGAGTGCATGATAGCATATTTCAAATTGGTTGTCAAGACGGCAAAAAAAAATACCGCTACGCAGTTGACAAGCGCCGCCGCTTCTGTTAGACTGTAAATGCACCGGCCGCCGATGTAGCTCAATTGGTAGAGCAGCTGATTTGTAATCAGCAGGTTGCGGGTTCGAGTCCCATCGTCGGCTCCATGATGAACAGCGCGGGGTAGAGCAGTGGTAGCTCGTCGGGCTCATAACCCGGAGGTCGTCGGTTCAAATCCGGCCCCCGCAACCATAAACAACAGGGCTTTCGCTTTTGGCCGAAAGCCTTTTTTATTTGAGAAAAGGAAAGGAGCTGACTGAGATGGGCGCCAACGGGTGTCTGCGTTTTTTTGAAACGATCAGCCGGATTCCGCGCCGCTCGGGTCATGAGCGGGAGATTGCCGATTATCTGACCGGGTTTGCCGCGGAGCGGGGGTTGTGGACCCAGCGGGACGAGATGCATAATGTTTATATCAGAAAACCGGGAACGCAGGGGGCGGAGTCCCGGCCCCCGGTCGTGCTGCAGGGGCACACGGACATGGTTTGCGCCGCCGAACCCGGCGTGGAGCATGATTTTTCCACCGAGCCCCTGGATTTGTACATGGAAGGAGACCGCCTGCGGGCGCGGGGGACGACGCTGGGCGCCGACAACGGGGTGGCGGTGGCCGGGATGCTGGCGCTGCTCGACGACGGCACGGCTGCGCATCCGCCGCTGGAGTGCCTGTTCACGGCCCAGGAGGAGATCGGTCTTCGCGGTGCCGCCGCCTTGGATCCGGCCCTAATCACCGGGCGGCGGATGATCAATCTCGACGCCGGGCCGGAGGGCACGCTCCTGATTGGGGCGGCGGGCGGAGTGAACCTTAATATGGAAGTGACCGCTTTCCGGCAGGTGCTGCCGCCCGGGAGCAAGTTCTGGCATCTCAGCGTTCAGGGACTGCAGGGCGGCCATTCCGGCAGCGACATCGGCAAGGAGCGGGCCAATGCCGTGAAACTGCTGGCCATGCTCTTGACCGCCCTCAAAAGGGAAAAACTGGATTTTACCCTCTGCGGCATCCGCGGCGGAACGGCTTCGAACGTCATACCGCGCGAATGTACCGCCATGCTCTGTCTGCCGGTTGGGGAGAATGCGCGGGCCCAGGAACTCTTTACCTCTGCCGGCGCGGCGCTCCGCTCCATGTTTGCCGCCGGGGAGCCGGGCCTGCGTATCGAAGCCCGGGAGGGCAGCCTACCCGATATCGCCGCCTTTGAGCTGGGGGACGGCGCCGGAGCCGTCTTGCCGGATGGGGCGGCGGACAGGCTGATCAACCTGCTGAATTTGCTGCCGACCGGCCGTCTGCGTATGAGCAGCCGTTTTCCGGACTTGGTCGCTCTTTCCCTGAACCATGGCGTGGTCAGCACCAAGCCGGGCGCGGTGGAACTGGTCGTTTCCCTGCGCGCCGACACGGATTTGGCTCTGCAAACGCTGGCCGCAGATATAACCCAGCTGGCGGCCCGCCTCGGGGCGGAAAATATCCGCCCGGACAGCGCTTACCCCGCCTGGGAGGCAAAACCGGACAGCGCCCTCCTGGCCCTCATGAGCGAAACCTTCCGTGATTTGCGCGGGCGAACCCCGCTCGTCCGGGCGGTACACGCCGGACTGGAGTGTTCGATTTTCGCGGCTCTTATTCCGGAGATGGACATAGTAGCCGTCGGGCCGGACATGGATTTGTACCATACGCCGAACGAATGGCTGGACGTGCGCTCTTTTGTCCGCACGCACGAATATATACTGGAAACGCTGCGCCGCCTGGCCGCCGGGGCCTGAGGAATATTATCTGAATCATACCCATATTGCCAAGCGCCGGCCTGAAAAAATCAGACCGGCGTTTTTTTGCGCCCGTCCTGGATCAGTTCACAATGCACAGTTCACAGTTGGGAGAGGGCGATTTAGTGGTTAGTGGTCAGTGGTCAGTGGTCAGTGGTCAGTGGTCAGTGGTCAGTGGTCAGTGGTTAGGGATTAGGGATTAGGGATTAGGGATTAGGGATTAGGGATTAGGGATTAGGGATTAGGGATTAGGGACTAGGGCGGGGGCTCCTGGGAGCGCGGCCATCCTGGCCGCCAATACGCCCGCGCAGTATATGCCCATGGTATCGTAGGCCACTCTTTACTCTTTCCTCATCACTCTTTCCTATATGAGGTATTGCCGTAGGGGACGATGGCAATCGTCCCGAAAACTAACGGGCGGATTGCCATCCGCCCCTACGATGTCCTGGGTTGCGCGCCCCTACGATGTCCTGGGTTGCGCGCCTGTATTGGCGAATTATGTAAACGGATCGCGCCACATTTTCGTAAAGTATCATGCTTCACGAATACAGGGTAAAATCAAACCCTTTTTCCTTATCCTACTATATAGCGCCCCTGCTGTCAATATATAGAACCAAGTATTTTTCACCGGCCCGACA
>JAISWK010000054.1 GCA_031270805.1 Gracilibacteraceae bacterium | reverse complement strand
GATGAGCGCCAAAGTTATTCCTTTGTTTGGCAAAATGCCCCACCGGCGTATTTGCGTGCTGTGTGAATGCGTCGGAGCAGTGTACACATTCCATGGCCACCCTGTCTGCCAGAAATGCATCGATTATTTTCGCGAGCAGGCCCGAGGCGGCGCGCCATACCCCAATCCACGCTCGTGACATTTCCAAGTTTATTTATCACTACGAGGGCGGCGCATTCGCGCCGCCCTCTACGATCCCGTTCATCGCCCGTTACCGCAAGGAGGCGACGGGCGGCGTCGACGACGCGACATTATCGAAAAAAAACGAACCACCCGCGCGACCAGGCCCCGCGCCGCCAGACTGGAACCGCAATTCCCGGATATCGAAAGAGCAGGATTCCCGGCTTTTTCGCGTTCAGGGCCCAAAAAGAACAGAGAATGATGGCGCACAAAATGATTGTAAAAGAAGTTGATAAATGGTAAAATAAAGCTATTATTACGCAGGAGGCGGGGCGTCCAATGAGCGAAGATATGACGACATTACAATTCTACCTTGATCATGAAGAAGAAACCCGGAGCGAGCGGGAGAATTTTCTCAAGGGGGAAGATGTTGATCCGGGCGTGATTCCAAAGCATATTCATGACTCTTGGCTGCGCTCCAAGGCGCTGGGAGTCAACCCGTATACGATGAATATTCCCCTCCGCAAGAAGATTGTGTCCGTTAAGAACGCCGAACAGTTTTTACGGATCAACCCCGTCGCGAGCTACTATGGCGATGTGGAAAAAATCATCCGGAATTTCGGCTGCGAAATCAACTTTGCCGGTCACAACGGTCTGACGCTGGGCGGCACGCCAGATGACGCGAAACATTATTATTCAAATCGGGAGAAATTTTTGGGCACTTGTGCTTCTGCGATTGCTTTTGAAACAAAACAACCGGCCCGTTGTTTCGGCCATCAAAACTATAAGACGCCTTTTTCTCAGCAGTTTGGCCTCAGTAATCCTGTTTTCGACACCGAGCAGAATTTCATAGGCGTAGTGACCATCCTTCTGCCCCGGCCCCGGCCGACCCGGGAGCAGTGTGACATGGCTGAAGCCTTGCTGGAACTCATGCGTCTCAGTTTTTACCAGCAAAATACCAATGAAACCAACACGAAGGAACAGTACGATCTCCTGAGCCGGGCCCTGCCTTTTTTGTCGGACGGCGTCATCCTGTTTGACAGGCACGGCAATATCGCCCGGCACAACGAGAGCGCCCTGCGTATTCTTGGCGCGAAAAAAAGTGAAAGCAGCGATAAAATAATAGATAAATTGGAACAGTACCGCAGCAGACATACCAGGCACAGAGACGGCTCGAACGGCAACGGCCGGGACGCTCAAATCGAACACAGGATAAACGCCATCTCCGGGGACGACAAGAGCGCTTCACTGATCATCCTCAAAGAACCGCGCTCCTCGTACCGGCATCCCGCGTCCGGCACCGGGGCGGCTCCGTATACCTTCAAGGATTTGCTGGGGGAAGACCGGGACTTCCTGCGCGCCAAGCATGAAGCCTTTATCGTGGCGCCGACCAACGCTTCGGTATTGCTCTGCGGCGAGACCGGTTCCGGCAAGGAGGTCTTCGCCCAGTCCATCCATAACGACAGTCTGCGGCGGGAAGCGCCTTTTTTTGCCGTCAATTGCGGCGCGGTGCCGGACAATCTCATCGAAAGCGAGCTTTTTGGGTATGAGGCGGGTTCTTTTACCGGCGCGTCGCCTAAAGGCAAAATCGGCATATTAGAGGCAGCTTCCGGCGGAACGCTGTTCCTGGACGAGGTGGAAAGCATGCCGCCGCATGTGCAGGTGAGACTGCTGCGGGCGCTCTCAATCGGCATAATCAACAGAGTCGGCGGCATCATGGAAATACCGCTGAATATCCGGGTCGTCTCAGCCACAAAGTGCGATCTGCTGCAAATGGGAACGGAGGGAAGATTCCGCGAAGATCTTTATTACCGCCTGTCAACCTGCCGTATTCGAATTCCGCCGCTGAGAGACCGCCGCAGCGATATTCCCATTCTGGCCAGGTATTTCGTCGCTAAAATGGAGAAAGATCTGGGATACAGCGATATCAGCCTGGCGGATTCTTTTTTGGAAAGCCTGTACTATTACGATTGGCGCGGCAATGTCCGTGAATTGGAAAACACGATAGAACGGGCGCTGATCTTTATGAATCCTGAGAAAAAAATCCTGGATCGGACTTTGCTTTACCCTGAATTGCTGGAAGAAGCTGATTTTAACAGGAGCAAAAATCAAAACAATACGCCGGCGCTTGATTCCGCCCGTCTAAACCTGCTCAAGGCCGGCGAAGCGCAGACAATAGAAAAATGCCTCGTTCAATGTAATTACAATATCCCGGCGACCGCGCAAACGCTGTCCATGACACGACAGACGCTCTATCGCAAGATCAGGGCGAACCCTGCCCTGCGCCGCTTCGTTGAGGAACACAAACAAAACTCCGGCGGCGTGTGACCGATTTAAGAATCTGCCTGCTTCGCCGCCGTGAATAGTTTGGTTAATCCGGGTGCGACTTTGTACAGATCGCCGACAATGCCATAGTCGGCTTCTTTGAATATGGGCGCGTTTTTGTCTTTGTTCACCGCAACGATGGTTTGAGCGGCGTTTACGCCGACCATGTGCTGTACCTGCCCGGAAATACCCAGCGCCAAGTACAGTTTCGGCTTTATTATCGTTCCGGTCACGCCCAAATAAGTCTCCCGGGGCAGCCAGTTTTCACCTTCGCCTATCGGCCTGGTGCAGCCGACTTCAGCTTCAAGTGCCAGCGCCAGCTCCTGCGCCAGCTTAATGTCGTCCCGGCCGGCAAATCCCCGGCCCACGCCGACGACTCTTTTCGCCGCGCTGAGGTCCACAGAATCGCCCTGCTTTTTGTATTTTCCCACGCATTTAATCTTGTTTTCCGCCGGGACGTCGTTGATGGCCACGATAACACCATTGCCGTCGGCTGTTCCCTCGGGCACGGTGAAAACCCCTGCGCCCACCGTCACGACCGCCGGGCCGGACAGGCATTGCTCCGTGCGAACAGCGGCGCCGCCGTACACCCGGCGGGACACCATCACCCGGCCTTCGTCGACCGAAACGCTCAAAGCATCCGCCAAGACGCCGGTGGCGAACGTGGCGGCCAGCCTTCCCGCTATCAACCTGCACCGAGCGCTCGACCGGATTATTATCAGTTCGGACTGTGTTGTCAAGGTCTATTTTCGGGTGTGGCAAAAAAAATCCCGCAAAGCTCATTTTTAAGCCTTGCGGGATTTTTCGGTCGATTGGATGCCGGGTATTTAGACTGTGAATCCTTTAATCACAATTTGAAACGCTGCGCGGATT
>JAISWK010000013.1 GCA_031270805.1 Gracilibacteraceae bacterium | reverse complement strand
ACTTACCAACGGCTCGGAGACTCGCCGGGTAAGTCTCCGAAGCGGCCAGTCTCAGTTGCAGAGGGCTTACCAACAGCTCGGAGACTCGCTGGGTAAGTCTCTCGCAATCCGCCCGTTGGGTTTCGGGACGATTGCCATCGTCCCCTACGCTCTCCCAATTGTGCATTGTGCATTGTGCATTGTGCATTGTGCATTGTGCATTGTGACATTGTGCATTGTGCATTGTATAGACCCGGGGCATGGAAGTCCATATGCCCTTGTGGTACAATGGGAAAAGGAAAAAGGAAGAGTGGAGCAAGCAATATGACCGATTACAAGAAAACGCAGAAGGCGCTCTATCAACCGGCAACCGAGCCGAGCATAATAGACGTGCCGGAGATGGCTTTCGCCGCCATAGACGGCAGGGGCGACCCGAACACGAGCGCGGAGTACGCCGCCGCCGTGGAAACGCTGTACGCGCTCAGTTACGCCATCAAGATGAAAAAGGATTGGCCGGCTTATTTTGATTATGTCGTGCCGCCGCTTGAAGGCTTTTGGACTTGCGCGGGTGAAACGGCCGCGCCGACCGTCATTGACAAGAGCCGTTTTCTCTGGACAATGCTCATCCGCCAACCCGAGTTTGTCGCCGAAGATCTTTTTGCGAAAGCGCGCGAGATTGCCGCCAAGAAAAAGCCCGGGCTTGATTTCGCGAAAGCGCGGCTGGAGCGGTTCGCGGAGGGGCTCTGCGTCCAGATCATGCACATCGGCCCTTACGACGACGAGCCGCGAAGCATACGCCGGCTGGCGGTTTTCGCGGCGGAAAACGGTTTTCGCGAGGACTTCGCGACGCGCCGGCATCATGAGATATATCTCTCAGACCCGCGCAAAACCGCGCCGGATAAACTGAAAACGGTATTGCGCCACCCGATAGCGAAGCTCTACTAGGAAAGAGAGAAGAGGAAAGAGAAAAAAATTCTCCCCACCCCCTTGACATCCCTCCTTTTTATGATATCATATAGATATCAGATCTAAATCAATATGACTCAAAGGAGGAAATGAACATGTCCAACATGACTCAAGAATCGCACGACCTGGAAAAGAAAGCGGCGGCGGTAAGCGGGATGGCGGTGATGCTGCTCAATTTGGCCCTTTTGACCGCGTCCGTCGTTGGAATTGTCTGGGTTCTCAGGGGAAGGCTGCCGGCTTTGCTGGCGGGCGCCTGCGTTTTATACCTGGTGGCGGGAACCATTCTGTTTTGCGGACTCAAAGTGCTGAATCCTAACAAAGCGTATGTGCTGACTTTGTTCGGCCAGTACTATGGCACGCTGCGCGGCCCCGGCTTCTTTTTTGTCAATCCCTTCGTCACGGCCGCCGCGCCGGCGGTGCATGCGCCTGAAGTCGACAAAAGCAAAACGGGAAATCTGCAGGTTCCCGCGCCATCCGGCAAAAAGAAAATTTCCCTCAAGGCCATGACGCTGAATAATGAGAAGCAAAAAATTAACGATTTGCTGGGCAACCCGATTGAGATAGGCATCGTCGTGATCTGGCGCGTCGTCAACACCGCCAAGGCCGTATTCAATGTGGACGATTACCCGGAATTTCTTTCCATGCAATGCGACACGGCCCTGCGCAATATCGTGCGTATGTACCCCTATGATAATCCGGATCTGGAGGGCGAAACCTCCCTGCGCGGCAGCAGCGAGGAAATCTCCGCCCGCCTGAAAGAAGCCATCCAGGCCAAGGTCGAGATCGCCGGTCTGGAAATCACGGAGGCGCGCATCACCCACTTGGCCTACGCTCCGGAAATCGCGGCCGCCATGCTCCAGCGCCAGCAGGCCGCCGCCATTATCGACGCCCGCAAGATGATCGTCGATGGCGCTGTCGGCATGGTGGAAATGGCTCTCGAAAAACTGAGCGAAAACAAGATCGTGGATCTGGATGAAGAACGCAAGGCCGCCATGGTCAGCAACCTGCTCGTCGTCCTCTGCGGCAACAAAGACGCTCAGCCGGTGGTGAACAGCGGTTCGCTCTACTGAGCGCCGCCGGGACGGCGAACTGTTATGGAGCAGAACAGGGAAAAAGAGAAAAAACAGGTACCGCTCCGTTTGTCGGCTCAATTGTACCGGGAATTGGCCCAATGGGCGGAAGACGAATTTCGTTCGGTGAACAGCCAGATTGAATACTTGCTGCACGAGTGCGTTCGCCGCCGCAAAGCCGGGCCAAAGCGATCTGAGGGCGGCCGGGACGAAGTATAATCCGGGCCGCCCTCCGGGCCGCCGTTGCCCCTACTCGGCGGCGGCCACCGCCGCTTTGGCCGGTTTTTCCGGTGCGGGCGGCCCTTCGATCCGGACGAGGCCCTGGGTCTTATCCGTCAGGGGGAGCGTGTATTGCCGCTCGGTGCTAAGACAATTTTTCGGGCAGACGTCCACGCAGAAATTGCAGACCAGGCAGCGCATCCGGTTCAGCGTCCAGACGCGTTCGGCCCGCGACACCTCGATCGCTCCGGCCGGGCAGCGTTTGGCGCACAGATTGCAAAAAATACAGTCAGCCGGATCCATTTCCAGCGAACCGCGCGTCCGCGGGTAAAAATCGTTTTTGATCACAGGATACATGGCCGTGGCCGGCTTGCCGAACAGGCTTTTCATCACGGTTTTGCCGATTACATTAAACGCCACGCGGGCTCACCTTACCTTTCTGTGCAGCTGATGCAGGGGTCGATGGTCAGCGCCAAAAGCGGTACATCCGCCAGATCGCAGCCGGGGAGGACATGGAGGAGCGGGATGAGATTGGCAAAAGTCGGCGTCCGCACGCGAAAACGATCGAGGTATTTCGTCCCGTCGCCCTTGCCGTAGTAAATCGCTTCGCCGCGCGGCTGTTCCAGGCGGGACAAAAACTCGCCCTGGGGATTGCCTTTGACCGGAACCGCCACTTCCCCGTCCGGCATTTTTTCAATACACTGGCGAATGAGATCCAGCGACTGGTAAATCTCGCCGATGCGCACCAAGGTGCGGGCCTGGCAGTCGCCGCCCGTTTCAGTCACGGGCTCGAACTCCAGTTCCCCATAGGCGGCGTAGCCCAGTTTGCGCGCATCCATCGCCACCCCGCTCGCCCGCAGCATCGGGCCGACGGCGCCCAGCTGGAACGCTTCTTCCTTGGTCAAAAGGCCCAGGCCGACGCAGCGCTTCTGCACGGTGTAATCCCGCCGGAAAACGTCTGCCAGCGGCTGGATTTCTTTGGCCACCTCGCGTAGCACCGCGCCGATACGCTGCAGCGTGTCGTTATCCACATTTTTCCACAGGCCGCCGATCTTGCAGACGCTATGGATAACCCGGCCGCCCGTCGTTTCCTCAAAAATATCCAGCACTTTTTCCCGCACGCGCCAACAGTGCATGAACAGGCTCTCGAAACCGAAAGCGTCCGCCATGAGGCCGGCCCAGAGCAAGTGGCTGTGAACGCGGGACAATTCCCCCCAGAAGGAGCGGAGATACCTGGCCCGATCCGGTATTTCCACGTTCATGATCGCTTCTATCGTCTGGACATAGCCCTGTCCGTGAATAAAACTGCAAATGCCGCAGATACGCTCAATCACAAATGCCATTTCTTGGAAATCGCGTTTTTCCACTAATTTTTCCAGGCCCCGGTGGACAAAACCGATGGATGGTACGGCGCCGACCACTTTTTCGTCTTCCAGGACGAGGTCCAGGTGCAGCGGCTCGGGCAGAACCGGGTGCTGCGGCCCGAAGGGAATAATCGTTCGTTCACCCATCTAGTTTTCCTCCTCCCGCTCCCGCTCCTCAGGCGCGGGTTTATCCACTTCCGCCTCGGCTGCGGGTTTATCCGCCTCGGCTGCGACCGCGGGTTTATCCACTTCCGCCTCGGCTGCGGGTTTATCCACCTCGGCTGCGACCGCGGGTTTATCCGCCTCGGCCGGTTTTTTCAGATCAAGCGGCTGACCTTCCGCCGCCGGTTTTTTCGCCGCCGCCGCCGCTTTGGGGGCCGGCCCCTTTTTTCCCGGCGCCGCTTCGGCAAAAGCTCTCGGTTTGGCCGTCTCGTACAGGGTACCGCCGAAATCGATGGCCATCCCGGTGAAATTTACGCCGTACAACTCCGCTATTTCGTTTTCATAAAGCGCCGCCGGCAAAAAGACGCCGCTTATGCTGGGCGCCGCCTCGTCCGTCGCAATCGGCAGCCGATACTGTTCAATGGAAAGATCCTGCTTTTCAAAGGTGTAGATAATAAACATTTCCGCGGCGGTTTTCACGCAATGCATCTGGCAGAAGCGGTAGGCCATAGCTTTGTTACGCTGCGCGATTTCGATCAGTTCCCTCTTTTCCGCCGGAAAAAAAACTTGCGCTTCCGCCATTCAGCTTGCCGCCTTTCCTTTTTCCTGATACTTGGCCTCCAACACGCCGAGGCCCTGCACCACGCCGTCGATGATGGCCTCCGGCCGCGCGGCGCAGCCCGGCACGTAGACATCCACGGGAATAACCGTGTCCACGCCGCCGCTCACATTGTAACATTCGCGAAAAATCCCGCCGGATGAGGCGCAGGCGCCGACGGCCACGACCACTTTTGGCTCGGCCATCTGGTCGTAGATATTTTTAACCACCGTTTTATTTTGCTCGTTGACGGAACCGGTTACCACAAAAATATCCGCGTGCTTGGGATTGCCGATATTCAAAACCCCGAAGCGCTCCACGTCGTAGATCGGGGTCAGGCAGGCCAGCACTTCGATGTCGCAGCCGTTGCAGCTCGAAGCGTCGTAATGCACGAGCCAGGGGGATTTGGGTAAAAAAGACATTGGTTCACCTCCGCTTATCTGAACGCGAGTAAAATAACATTGCTGACGCCCAGCACCAGGGTGACCAGCCAGGCGCTGCCCAGGGCGTGCTGCCATTTCAGCCGCGCGTTGTTATTGTCGATAAAAACTTCCAGGAAATAAGTCGCCAGCGTCACAGTGACGGCGACAGCCGGGACGGCGGCGAAAAACAGGTAGACCAGGCCCAAGAGGAACACGTTTTCATACCAGTGCGCCACTTCGATCAGGGCCAGATCGCGGCCGGAAAACTCCGTCGTCAGGCCGCGCACTATTTCCTGGTGCGCGTGGTGCGACATGGAAATGTCAAAGGGCGATTTGCGGAATTTGATCGTCAGGATGAAGAGGAAGCCTAAAAAGATGAAGGGCAGACGCAAGAAGAGCAAACTTTCCTCCTGGACGATATCGAAGGAACTGAAACTTTTCGTCGTCATGTACATGCCGACTGTGGTCAGGATGACCATCGGTTCGTAAGCCACCATCTGGAGCATTTCCCGCTCCGCGCCGATATGGGCGTAGGGGGAAAATGTGGAGTAGGCCGCGATAACGAGGAAAACGCCGGCCAGGGTCAGAGCGAAGACCGCCAGGAGCAGATCGCCGCCGCCGAACATAATGCCGCCGGCAACGAGGACAAAAACGAAGAAACTGAGAACATAGACCTTCTGCTGCCGGTTGACCAGGATATTTTCCTTTTGCCAGAGCTTGAGGACGTCGTAGAAAGGCTGCAAGAGCGGCGGGCCGTAGCGGCCTTGCATCCGGGCCGAGATGATGCGGTCGACCCCGGCCAGCAGCCCGCCCACCAGCGGCGCGGCGATTAGATAGATCAGGATTGCGAGTACAGTCGTCGCTATATTCATTATACCACCACCCCCAGCATTATGATAATCAGGATCAGGGAGGAGACCACGCCGAGCGGAAACAGGCGGGATTCCCCGAAAATATTTTGCAGGTACATGCTTTTCAGCGTCACCTGGATGTCCTGGCCCATGGCCCCATGGAATTTCTCTTTGGCCGCCAGGTTAGCGCCGCCGAGATATTGCGGGCGGAAAGAGCGCTCCTTTTGCCCGGGAAAAACAAGCGGCAGGGAGAGGATGAGGACGACGGCCATCATAATCAGCAGGATGGCTATGTTTTGCGCGTTTTGCCAGTAGCCGCTGCTATAGGTGGCCAGGATGAACGGTTCCAGGAAATACTTGGACACGAGGGGGAAAAGAACGCAGACCAGGGCGGTCATGAGCGAGAGGACGCCCAGGGTGACGGACTGCGTGCCGGGCACATGCGTCTCGATATTTTCCGGCGCGGACTTGATGATCAGAATTTTGCCCAGCCACTTCACCCAGAACATCAAGGTGACCGCGCTGCCGAAAGCCACGAAGATCGTCAGGATCGGGTTGGCGTCCACCAGCCCCTCCAGCGTCGCCCACTTGCTGATCAGCATACCGAACGGCGCGAGGAACATGCCGGCGATGCCAACGATCATGGCGGCGGCCACGCGGGGCAGGTAACCCACCAGTCCGTCCATCGACTCGATCTGTCGGCTGCCGGCGGCATGTTCGACGGTGCCCACGGCGAGAAAGAGCAGGGACTTGGCAATGGCGTGAAAAATCACGAGCATGATCGCCGCCCAGGTGAGCTTGGGGCCGCCCAGACCGGCGCAGAGGATGATGAGCCCGAGGTTGGCGATGGTGGAATAGGCCAGGACGCGCTTGGCGTCGCCCTGGGATACGGCCATGCAGGAGGCGAGCAGGAAGGTGACCGCCCCGACCAGGGCCACAAAAAGCCCGACGGTCTTACCGCCGTCCACGAAAGTGAAAACCGGCGAGAGGCGGATAACCAGGTAAACGCCCGCCTTGACCATCGTGCTGGAGTGGAGCAGGGCGGAAACCGGCGTCGGCGCCACCATCGCCCCGAGCAGCCAGGCGCTGAACGGCATTTGGGCCGATTTGGTCAAGCCGGCGAAAGCGAGCAGGGCCACGGGCAGCAGCACCGCACCCGCAGCGGCGGACGGCAGTTCGCTCAGAGCGACGGTGTGGGCGTTCAGGGTCAAAAGGCAGATTGCCGCCGAAAAAGCGAGGCCGCCGATCAGGTTGAATTTCAGGGCCAGGAAGGCGTTGCGCGTGGCGACGGCGTCCCGGCCGTAGCCGATGAGGAAAAAGGAGCAAAAGGTCGTGACTTCCCAGAAGAAGAAGAGCCAAAGGAGATTATTGGCAAAAACAAGTCCATTCATGGCGCCCAGGAAAGCGAAGACGATGAAAAAGAAGAAATTGGAGCGATCCGGCACGTCCGGATGGTGGCGATGGTAGGCTTCCATATAGCCCAGGGCGAAAAAGGCGATCAGGCTGCCGATAACGCCAATGATCAGGGCCATGACAACTGATAAATTGTCGACAAACAGATTGTAGGTTACGCGCGCTTCCCCCGCCAGCTTCACTTCATAGACGACGGTCATAATCAGCGAGGCCAGCATGAGCGCCGCCGCCAGGTATTGGCGGCGACGAAAGGAAATAACCGTAATGATAAGACCCAACGCCGCTTCCGCCGCAAAAATCAGGACGTCCGTCACATGGCCGCCCGCTTCAAAAAATTGCGCTTCCCGGCCCAGAACCTGCGCGGTCAGAACAATCGCCGCCAAGGCAATCAAGGCGGCGGAAACACTGACCACGATGGTGCGGATCCGCCCCCGCGGAACCGCGAGCAGCAGAAACGCCGCCGCCAGCGGGAACAGAATCAGAAAAACCACTGTTTGCATATCGGTAGGCTCAACTCCTTAATTATGTGATGATTTTTTATCCCCTCACTTCTTAATTATAAAATGAAACAACGCTAATATCAAGAGGAAAGAGTGGGGAGGAAAGAGAAAAGAGTGGCGTGGGACACTTGGGGACATTTGGGGACGGTACGATTTTGTCACATTTTTGTCTGACTAAATGTCACCCCAAATGTGACAAAATCGTACCGTCCCCAAGTGTCCCACTCCGTCCCCAAATGTCCCCTATCCCTAATCCCTAGCCTCAGCGGCCGTACAAATTCAACATGATCGCCTCGTTTTTTCGGCGCAGACTCAGGGCAAAAGCTTCCTTGCTCACGCGACTCAGGGCCCCGTGCGGGCAGGCGCGCACGCAGGCGGCCTCGTAACCTGCTTTCAGCCGCGTATGGCAGCCGTCGCATTTTAACAGCCGCCCCTCGTCGTTATAGCGGGGAACCCCGAAGGGACATGCCTGGGCGCAGCTGCGGCAGCCGATGCAAACGCTGTGGTCATAAACAGTCATCCCGGTTTCTTGATCCTTGCGCAGGCAACCGGTCGGGCACACTTTTACGCAATACGGATCCTCGCAATGCATACAAGATACGGAGAGATAATCGCAGACCGCCTGGCCCCCGCGGACGCTCTCCCGCTCGAACACCGCGCGAAAAGCCGACTCGCCCCGGCTGGGATCCACATCGTTTTGATCCATGCAGGCCACGGCGCAAGCATAGCAGGCGACGCAGCGTTCCGGCCCGAACAGGATCAGATCGCCCATCAGCGCCCGCCTCCTTTCACTTTTTCATAATCGCAGAGGTTGGACTTATAAGCCGGAAAACCGGAGTAAGGGTCCAGGTGGCCGGCGTCGACCAACTCGCAGCCGTTGGCCTCCGTATAGCCGTGGTACAGAGCCGCCTGGCCGGGCGCCACTTTATCCGTCAGATGGGCGCGCAAACGAATACGGCCGGTGGGATTGAAAAGTTCGACCAAATCGCCCTCGGCGATACCTTTTTCCTCCGCATCGGCCCGATTGACGTCCACCTGCGGCTCCGGGCGGAAGCTGCGGGTCCAGGGCACGTCGTGAAAGCGGGAGTGGAGGGCAAAAGGAATCCGGGCCCCCACCGTCAGCACGATGGGGTACTTTTTCCTGCTTTCCTCCGGGTTTTTCTCATCCCGGAACGGATTCCGGTAGGTGGGCAGCGCGTCAAGGTTGTGACTCTCCTTGTACTTGGCGATCACCTGGCTGGCAAACTCGAACTTGCCGCTGGGGGTGTCATAGCCTTCCTTGGTATACGTCCCCGGCACATAGGGAGCGAAGCGCGGCGAGCGGATCGGCTTGTTGTCCGCAGCTTTCAGCTCGTCCAGCGTCAGACCGGAACCGCGCAGCATGTAAGTCAGGCAGGCGTCATAACCTTTTTCCAGCAGCGGGTCCTTAATGCCCAGCGCCTTGACCAGGTCGAACAAAATTTCGGTGTCGGACTTGGACTCATACAGAGGGGCGATGACCGGCCGAACCAGCTGGGCCCAGCCCCCTCCGTACACCTTGAAATCGGTGCGCTCGAACGATGAGCAGACCGGCAGCACGATGTCGGCCCATTTGGCCGAATCCGTCTGAAAAAGATCCACGTCCACGATGAAATCCAGCTGCGCCAGCGCCCGCTTGAACCGCTCCGTGTCGGGAAACATCTTGAGGTTGAGGCCCAGCGCGAACAGAGCTTTGAGCGGATAGGGCTCGCCGGTTTCTAACTGGCGCGTCAGGTCCATGTCCTGGGCTTCCTCGTTTAACTCGTCCCAGAGGGGAAAACGCTCTCCGCCGACGATCGGTTTCCGGGGCCGGCCGCGGCGGGAAAACTCCACCGACTTCATCGGGAAGCCGGCGCCTTTGTAAATATAGGTTTCCGCCGTCCCCGGCACGTTGCCGCCCGCCACGTCATAATTGCCGGTCAACCCCAGCAGGCAGACGATGGCGCGGTAGTTTTGAAACCCGTTGATATGATGAGCGACCGTGGAGCCGGAAGGATTGAGGCAGGCCGGTTTCGTCTGGGCGAACAGACGCGCCGCCTCATAGATGAGGTCTTTCGGCACGCCGGTCAGGCGGGAAGCCGTGTCGGGATCGAAGCGGCGGACATAGGCCGCGTACTCGTCGAAGCCGTAGGTATGGTTGTTGACATACTGCCAGTCCACCCAGTTGTTTTCGATAATGATATTCGCCATGCCCAGCGCCAGCGCCCCGTCGGTGCCGGTTTTCAGCTGCAGGTGCAAGTCGGCGAAATGCTTGACGGCGGGAGTCACCCGCGGATCGACGATGATGACCTTGCCGCCCCGCGCTTTCAGGCCCTTTACCCCGTTCGGGGAAAGATGGGAGGAATAATAGCCGCCGTAGGCCCAGCCCAGGAAAAGGCGGGTGTTGCGCAAGTCGGGCATGGCGACCCGCCCGCCGGTGGTTTTCATCCCCATGACGCCGGAATTGTTGCAGACGCTATCGTCCGAGCAATAATTCACCGAGCCGAAGGAGAAGGCGAAGCGTTGGTAAAAAGGACGGTACCACTTGCTGTAGCCGGTAAAAAAGACGACGCTGTTCGCGCCGAACTTGTCCTTGACGCCATTCAAGCGCTCGGCGATCTCGGCGTAGGCTTCCTCCCAGGAAATCTCCTCGAAGCGGCCTTCACCGCGGGGGCCGATGCGCCGGAGCGGTACGCGCAGACGATCTTGGCGGTAGACATACTGGCGTGAAGCCAACCCCTTCGTGCAAAGCTTCCCGTTGTTATGCGGATGTCCCGGCGTCCCCTCGACTTTGATAATCCGCCCGTCGCGGAGAAAAACGTCGATTCCGCAGTGATTGCCAGGAGCGCAGATGTCACAAAAAGTTTGTTTTACGGTAATCCCCGTGGTCGGGCCCGGAATTTTGGCCCGGATCAGTTCCTGTACGCTCTCAAGCGGCAAGGAAACTCACCTCCATTACATATTAAACATAGTTTTTTTATACACAATTTAGTATACGCCTTCGCCCGCGTTTTGTCAACAGTATTATTAACAGTATTGCCCTCTTCCGCCGCGGGGGTGTACGACAAAAAAGTAGGCAAGAGGGGTCAAGCGGCAGCGAGATTGTCAAAGAGAGCATCAAAGCGACTCGAGAGGACGGCACAACGCAAAGCGATAATGGCGTTGGCGCCGCGCACGGACCAATGCATGCC
>JAISWK010000002.1 GCA_031270805.1 Gracilibacteraceae bacterium | reverse complement strand
GATTGCGAGAGACTTACCCAGCGAGTCTCCGAGCTGTTGGTAAGTCCTCTGCAACAGGCACCCGGCGAGTCTCCGAGCCGTTGGTGCCGAACTGCCATCCGCCCCTACGATGTCCTGGGTTGCTGTCAATGCTTTCTCGCACAGTCTGCCGTCCCCATTTTGTCAGGTCGCTGCACAAGTTCGACTAACCATTCGGCCTCTGCCGAATGGTTAGTCTCCTAATCCCTAATCCCTAATCCCTAATCCCTAATCCCTAATCCCTAATCCCTAATCCCTAAATCGCCCTCTCCCCATTGTGAATTGTGAATTGCGTTCAGAATTGGTGGGAAGGATAAGCCCCGTTCCAAATGATATTTTTATAGCCTATGGGGTCAGTATCTCCCTCCGTGCTAATGATCAAAATTTTGGAATCAGCACCCAGGTTAAGCTTTTGGGACATTGGCTCTAAGCCCTTGTCGTCAGCCAAAAGGCTCAGCAATCCTAATCCCACAGCGCCGGATTCTCCCGAAATCACCCTGGGGTCACTCCCTAACGGGCTTGAAAGAATGCGCATTCCACGAGCCGAAACATAGTCCGGGCAGGCGACGAACATTTCGGCATAGTTCTTTAATATGCCCCATGAAACCGTGCTTGGTTCGCCGCAGGCCAAGCCGGCCATAATAGTGTTCATACTGCCGGTAACAGCATGTGGGTTGCCGTCGCCGGCAGTAATAGACCGGTAAAGGCAAGCTGCCTGGTCGGGCTCAACGACGATTGTGAACGGGCGATTATCACCAAATTTTGATACTAAGCAGCCAAGCATGCTGCCCGCAAAAGACCCAACTCCAGCCTGCAAAAACACATGGGTTGGTTTATCATAGCCGGCTTCTGCTATTTGATCTATGGTCTCGCTGATTATGGTTAAATACCCTTGCATAATCCAAGAGGGTATTTTTTCATAGCCATCCCAGGCTGTATCCTGCACTAAAACCCATCCATTTTCCTCAGCCCGCCGGCTGGCCAGTCTTACTGCATCATCATAATTCAAATCTGTAATGGATGCCTCGGCGCTTTCCGCTCTGATATTTTCAAGTCTGGTAATCGCTGATCCCTTAGGCATGTACACAACCGCCTTATACCCAAGCCGATTGGCCGCCCAGGCGACGCCTCTGCCATGATTACCGTCTGTCGCCGTAACAAACGTAATCTTCCCCAGCTTATCTTTGACTGCTTGCGAGCGAAGCATTTCAAGGGAAACGGCGCTCATGTCAAGCCCGAGTTTTTCAGACAAATATTTTCCAATGGCATACGATCCGCCCAATCCTTTAAAGGCATTTAAGCCAAAACGACTTGCTTCATCCTTAATCCATATTTTCCCCACATTGAATTCTTTTGCCAAGCGGTCGAGTGAATGAAGCGGTGTCAAAGAATACTCCGGAAAAGTTCTGTGAAAATTTATAACTTCTTCCGCGACTTTATCTGAAACAAAATCCGTTGAAATTAGCGGATGGGATTCCTTATTGAGCCCATCGTTATATATCCATGAGATCTTCCCTATATTATCCATCTGAAAAAACTGCTCCTTCCTGTTGGCATTCGGATTAATTATACGCCGCAATAACCTCGATCTCCACGCCTACATCCCGCGGCAGTTTTGCTGCCTGCACACAGGCACGGGCAGGGGGCTCTGCCGGAAAATACTGGGCGTAAGTGTTGTTAACCGCATCAAAATCATCCAGAGATTTCAAAAATATGGATGCTTTCACTACGTCCTGGCAGGTAAGCCTCTCGCTCGCCAAAATAGCCTTAACATTATTCAGTACCTGCTTGGTCTGACTTTCAATACCGCCACTTACAATTTCACCGGTAGAAGGGTCTAAGGGAATTTGTCCGGAAACAAATAGGAATCCATTGGCTTTAACAGCCTGAGAATAAGGCCCGATAGCTTTGGGCGCCAGATCTGTGTTCACAATTTTTTTCATCTCGTCATCCTCCAGAAAATATTATTTCGCCAGGTTTTCAGTTGCTTTGGGCATTTTACCCGCATATTTTTCTACATATAGGCTTGGAATCGCCGCGTACACTGCCGCGCAGCGGACCAACTCGTCCTTCCAGGTTTTTTCGTTCGCTGTGTGGGCCTGGTCTTCGTGGCCGGGGCCGAAGCCTATGCAGGGGATTCCAAACATACCCATGATGGCGACGCCGTTGGTTGAAAAAGCCCATTTGTCCACTACCGGCTCATCGGGGCAAAGCTCCCTGTATACCTCCGACAGCATACTGCATACCGGGTGATCTTCCTCAATAAACCAAGCCGGAAAGTATGTCTGGGTCGGATAAACCAAACCGGTGTAGGAGGGACTGTCATACGGGTACATCGTTACTTCCGCCTTTGCAGCCTTAACCGACGGCAATTCCCTGATCTGGCTAATAGTATACTCCCCGGTTTCTCCTACTGTCAACCTTCTGTCGATCGAGATCCAGCAGCTGTCCGCAACAGCGCATCTGGAGGGGGAAGTATAGAATATCTCGGATACGGTCAGCGTGCCTTTCCCAAGAAACGGATGGTCGATTAATCTCGTATTCAGTTCTTCGAGATCCTTGAGGATTGGCCCCATCTTATAAATTGCGTTTTCGCCTCTCTCCGGAGTTGAGCCATGGCTGCTGAGGCCTTGAGTCGTTACTTTTATTTCCATTCTGCCCCTGTGCCCTCTGGAGATACGGCCGGAGGTAGGCTCAGTTAGTACGACAAATTCCGGTCTGATATTCAATTCCTTGATGATGTACTGCCAGTTCAAGCCTTCGCAAGCTTCCTCCTGGACAGATCCGACGATCAAAAGCGTTCAGCACAATGTCTTTTTCGTTGCAACTTTCGCTGGGGATAGCGATCATATCCCGCAGGAATCTGGACATTTGGGATTTGTATTTTTCTGCCAGCCCCAATATTCGCTTATAGGCGTAGGTCATATATCCTGTTATTAAACGGGTATTTTCCGATGGAATGGTGACATCTAACTTTTGTCGGATCTCGCTTTCCTGTATGATGTCGTTTTCAACGTCAGTCGGAAAGAGGGAGTATTGCCCTGCCGTCATCGAATTTTCCCTTGCCTATCCTTGATTTCTGACCACGGATTCTTCTTCACGAAAAAATCGTCGTTCTTTGCCATCGTTACCTCAATCATTTCCGCCTTATCCATCGCAACAGTCATAGTTCCAACGGACACCGACGCACCACGAAACAGCGTCCCAGGAAGCTGCCCTCTTTTTGGGCTGCTCTCTTAATGTTTGCATTATATAGCAAACCGGCAGGGCTGTCAATGGCGAAAAAAGCTCATCCGGACGCGTAAATCCCGTAACCTTCACCATAAACGACGCCGGCCTTCGCGCGCAATTCGGCGAAAAAGGCCTCCGCCGCCGCCTGTTTTTTCCGCTCCAGCAGATCGACGCGCACCTGCTCCCGCATTTCGGCGTAGGGCGCTGGGACGGCCGCTGTCTGGCCGGTCACAAGGATGATATGGTAACCGAATTCAGTCTGAACCGGCTCGGGGCTGATCTCTCCCAGCGCCTGGCTAAAAGCCGCTTCTTCAAAGGGCGCCACTGTCTGGCCGCGCGTGAATTCTCCCAGATCGCCGCCGTTTTTCGCCGAACCGGGATCAAGGGAGTATTCCCTGGCGGCGGCGGCAAAGGCCGCTTCATCCCGCTCCCGGAGACTGGCGATCAGGGCCGCGGCGGCCGCCTCGTCCTCAAGCAGAATATGCCTGGCCCGCACCCGCTGCGGCTCTCCGTACCTGTCCTTATTTTCCTCGTAATAGGCCAGGGTTTCCGCCTCAGTGGCGTCGACAGCTTGGCCGGCCATGACCCGGACGGCCTGCTCCTGCCGGTAGGATTTTTCGCTGCGGCCGATATCCTGCAGCCAGGCCGTTACGCTGGAATAGCCCAGCGCTCGGAGACTGTGGCGAAATTTGCTCATCACCGCGTTGATCTCCGGGGTATAAAGATCCCAGCCGTTAGCCTCCACCGCCTGCCGGCTGAGTTCCTCGATGATCAATTGCTCTATGATGTCCGCCGCGAATTCTTCCGGCGCCGCATAGACCCCATACAGCCGGCAATAGTAGTCGGTATAGGTCATCAGCCTGTTCTGATAGCGGCTCACGCTGATGGGCGTCCCGCCCACAGTCACGGCCGGAGCGCCGCCGGCGCAGGCGGCAAGCGTGAAAACGGCGAGCAAGGCCAAAACCCAAATCTTTCTTCTATTATGCATGCTGTTCTCTTGCTTTAATCTCCGCTCTTTTCTCCAGATAGGGCCGGCGCAGGGCCAGGGCGTGTATCCAGGAGCAGAGCGTGGCCAAAATAGCCGCGCAAAGCAGCGTTCCTGTCAGCGTCGGGTTTTGCAGCAATCCGGCCGCAGCGGCCGCAGCTCCGCCGATGGGCAGCAAAAAACAGAACAAAAAGTAGATGCCCCCCGCTTTTACCCATTCCCTTTCTTTGGCTCTGATTCCTATCCAGATAAAAGCAATAAAACCAATAAACGGTATTATGGCGGCAACAAGCCAAAGTGAGCCGAGGACGGCCCGGATTTTCATGGCAAAAGATCCCCCCTCTCTTTCCTCCTCCCCGTTGGGAAGACTTAGCGCCAGCCGCTGAGATTGGCGGCCGTCGCGACCGCGAGTACCAGTCCGAGTACCAGCAGGATGATTCCGGCAACACGCAGCCGGAGCGTGATCTTTTCCAGGCTCGGCTCATCCAGTTCCCCGCCGCGCCGCGTTATGACCTCGACGACCAGCCGCGGCCGGCGCCAGAGCAGCCAGCCGAGCAGCACGTACATAAACAGCGACAGGCAATACGAGAGGGGAAAATCTATTTTAGCGGAAAGCGGCCAGGCGGCGACGAAGATCACCATAAACACCAGGCCGAAACGAAAGACAAAATTAAGCTCGGGGCTTATTTGCTTATTTTGCTGCTGCCGCCTTACTTTTTCGGCGGCGACTCTTTCCGCGAATGTCCGCGGTCGATCCGGTTTTTGTTTGCGCTTGCTCACCCGGCGCTCCTTTGCCGATAAGCCGATTTCTCCGGCAGGGCAGGGCCGGCGCCTGGAGGCGGGCTTGAAATTGAAACCCGCCCCCGGCACAGGCGGTTATTTTTGCTCACCGGGAATCATGAATTCAGATCAGGTCTCAACCGGCCAATATACTTCTCAGCAGAGCGACCCCTTCCTCAAACGGCACCTGCAAACCGGTGAAGACATAAGCCTGCAGCATGACGAGAACGCCGATCAGGGCGGCCAGCACGACGGAATGTCCGACCACGGCGCGGAAAATGGGGCCGATGGCGCGCATACCTTCATCCTTGTCCTTGTAGCATGAAATCGTGGCGACGATAATGGACTGCGGATCGATCATCTTGCCCATGACGCCGCCGGTGGAGTTCGTCGTAACGATCAGCACGGGGTTGAGCCCCATCAGATCGGCCGTGACCCGCTGCAGATGGCCGAACATAGCGTTACAAGCCGAGTCGCTGCCCGTGAGGAACACGCCCAGCCAGCCGAGCATGGCGGCAAAGAACGGGTAGAGAACGCCGGTTTTCGTGAAGGCGATACCGAGGATAACGTCCGTGCCGGAGTAGCGCGTCAGGTAGCCGAGGCCGAGTACGGTGCAGATAACGGTAATAGGCACTTTCATGCGGTTGACCGTCATGGATAGCGCCTGGCCCCACTGCGCCGGCGTCAGACGCAGCACGAACAGACCGCTCAGGATACCGGCGATCAGGATGCCTGTGCCGGCCAGGGAAAAGAAGTTGAAAGTCCAGACCGCGTTCACCGGCGTCGGCACTGCGTCCACGAGCGGCGTGTTGTAAGAAGTCAGTTTGTGCAGGCCGGGGAATTCTATCGCCGGATGGAAAATACTGGTAAGAGTGCTTTTCCAGGCGGGCAGACCCCAGAAAAATACGGCGACAGCGAGGAAGCCCCAGGGCATCCAGGCCATAATTACGTCGCCGACCGGGTGTTTGGGAATCTGAGCCGCGTCGAAATCCTCGTGGCCCATAATAGTTTTTGGTTTCCAGACGCGGAAGAACAGCGCGGTCACAACCAGAGAGGCAATACCGGCGCCGATGTCTACGAGCATGACATTGCCCGCTTCCGCCAGGCTGAACTGCGTGATGGCAAAAGACAGGCCGCAGACCAAACAACCGGGCAGCACGTCGATCACATCGGAGAGTTTTCCCTTATCCATGGCCACAAGGGTCGCGACCAGCCAGATCGGGATAATAACGGAGATATAGCCGTCATTTTTTCCGTCGTGCAGGCTTCAGACCGCGCATTTTGTCATATTTTGTCGTTTATTGACGATATTTGTTGATATTTGTAGTTTTTTGGCGCTTTATGTTCGACATTTTTTTGGCAAAAACAAAAATATTCTTGATTTCAATCGCGACTTGTGATATTCTGATAGTCAAGCGCCGGCTGTCAAAAAGTACAATTTTTGACAGAGGAGGGTGCGGATCCGCAAGGAGGGGGGTGGCGACAAATATTTTGCCTCGGAAGCAAATCAAGCACAAAGGGGGGAATCTGTTTCGTTTCGTTGATCTCATGAATGATTGAATAGGAGGAAAGTCTATGGGAATCGTTGGATACGGCTTTTTAGCGCTTTTACCGATTATTGTGGTCGCCGTCTTTCTTGTCGGCTTGAAGTGGCCGGCCAGTCGCGCCATGCCCCTCTCTTATGTTACCGTTCTCATTATCGCTTTCTTCGTTTGGAAACTGCCGGTGATGGAAGTCGTCGGCGGAACAGTCAAGGGTCTGATCACGGCGATAACGCTGCTCTATATCATCTTCGGCTCTATCCTGCTGCTGAACACGATTATGGAAAGCGGCGGACTGAACCAGATCCGCAACAGCTTGACCGGTATCACCAAGGATCGCCGCATTCAAGTTATCATCGTGGCCTGGCTCTTTGGCTCCTTCATTGAAGGTTCCTCCGGCTTCGGCACCCCGGCGGCCGTCTCTTGCCCGCTCATGCTCGGACTTGGCTTCCCGGCCTTCGCTGCGGTTATCTCCGGTATGATCATCCAGAGTACGCCCGTGACCTTCGGCGCCGTGGCCACGCCTGTGCGCACAGGCATCGGCGGCGGTCTCAGCGGCGGCCTCTCCGACGGCACGCCTGTGCATCTCTACTCTCAGGCCCTGACGGAGAGAGGTTTGATCGGCGGCGACGTGCTGATGACCAACGCGGATGGCGCCGTAGTGCAAAACCCCATATTCTTTGACCAGTTCCTTGGCTATATTTCCCATTACGCGGCGATACTGCATTTTATCGCCGGTTTTTGTCTGCCGCTCCTGCTCGTGGCCTTCCTGACCAAGGGCTTCGGCGAGAGAAAAACCTATTCCGAGGGCTTCGCGGTCTGGCCGTTCGCTTTCTTTGGCGCCTTGGCCTTCACCGTGCCCTATGTTCTGATCAACTTCTTCATTAACTGGGAGCTGACATCCATGCTCGGCGCTTTTACCGGCCTGATCATCGTGATCTTCGCCGCCCGAGCCGGCTTCCTCATGCCCAAGAAAACCTGGGACTTCGTCGCAGAGGAAACATGGGACGCCAGCTGGAAGGGCACGATCACGCTGGAATACAAGGAAAAACCCGGCGGCATGGGTACGCTCATGGCTTGGTCGCCCTACGTTCTCGTTGTGGCGCTCATCCTGATCACCCGCCTTGTTCCGCAGTTCAAGGCTTTTCTCAACACCAACCGCATCGGCCCGATCAACGTGCCCTATACCCTGCCCAGCGGCACGGTGGCCAATGTGAGTTCCACCTGGGAGATCCTCTACTCTCCCGGGACGATTTTCATCGTCGTGGCCTGCATCACCTTCTTCCTCCATGGTATGAAGGGCGACTCCTTTGGCAAGGCCTGGAAACGGTCGGCCATCACGATGCTCGACGCCAGCACGGCCCTGATCTTCACCGTGCCGATGGTGCAGGTGTTCATCAATTCCGGCGGTGGTTTTGACGGCAGCATCCTGACTCTGATTCAGAGCGCGCATCCGGATTTCTCTGCGGCGCAACAGGCCAACTACACGGCCATGCCCTATGTGCTGGCGGAGGCAGCTTACGCCCTGGGCGGCGGCATTTGGCCGTTTATCGCCCCGGTCATCGGCGGCCTCGGCGCTTTTGTCGCCGGTTCCAACACAGTCAGTAACATGACATTCTCTCTGTTCCAGTTTACGACCGCCAACCTTATTGTTAACGGCACGCCCGGACTGCCCGGCACGGAAATGGGTATCGTCCACTGGCCGGCGGCAATCGTGGCCTTGCAAGCCCTGGGAGGTGCAGCCGGCAATGTCATCTGTGTCCACAATGTCGTGGCGGCGGCCGCCGTCGTGGGCTTTATGGGCAAGGAGGGCATAGTCATCCGCAGAACCTTCCTGGTCTTCTGCTACTACTGCATCGTACCGGCGGCGGCGGGCAGCATCTTCCTGTACTCCACCATCAAGACCGGTATGTTCTACGCCGGGATCATCATCTTCATTGCCTGGTACCTGTTCGTCATCTATACTTTGGCGACGAACAATGCGCGACTGAAAAAAATAGGCAGCCCCCTGGCAGACTGAATCTTTCCCCCGATCCGGCGTCTGTTCTGGACGCCGGATTTTTTCTGTGCGCAGGCGCCAAAGGAGGATATGCTTGATTCCCGCTGAATATTTTACGATGAGTATGGGGGGCGCGCTAGTCGCGCTGATTTGGCCGGTTCTCTGCGTGCTGGCCTGGCGCAAGTACGAACTGAATGTTGTGCCGGCTTTTTTCGGGACGACAGCTTTTTTGCTGACGGTGCTGGTTTTGGAGCCGATGCTGCTCAATGCAGCCGTCCGAAGCAATATTGCTACCGGCGCGGCCTATGTCCTCATCGCCGCAATAGCGGCCGGCGTATTGGAAGAATTGCCCAAGTGGCTGTCGTATCGCATTTTGCGGCAGAATTTTCAGGGCGTCGGCGTGGGGATTTCGCTGGGACTTGGTTTTGGCGGCGGCGCTTCTGTCGCCCTTTGTCTGCAATTGATCGGGCAGCTGCAGGACTTTAACACCGTCAACTCCGGCACGCTGACGCTGGCGGAAACGGAGGCTTTCATCGCCAACTTGCTGCGGACGGAGCCGGTGTATTTTTTGCTCGGCAGCGTGGATCGCCTGCCGGAAATCTTTTTGCAAACCGCCTTGGCCATGATTGTCTGGTACGCGGTGGCGCACGACCGCCCCATCTGGCTGGCCGCCGCCGTGCTGCTCCATATCGCGGCGGAACTGCCTGCGGCCGTCATGCGGGTGCGGGGCGTGGACAACCTGCTCCTGGCCGAAATCGTAGTTTTCGGCACGGCCCTGGCCTTGCTGGCGCTGGCTTGGCGCCTGTGCCGGCGCGATCTGGGGGTGGCGGGCAAACGGCCGTTGCCGGCGTGGGAACCGGGGATTTTGACTGCGGGGAAAGGGGACGAGTAGGGTATGCTGCAACTGAAACAAAAAAAACCTCTGCCCGCCGACCAAATCAAGGGAAAAGCCGGCCAGGCCTTTCGCGCGAACATGTTCCGCCTGATGGGCGCCACTTTTTGCAATCTCATTTTGGTTTACGCGGCGCTTTTTCTCCGCACGCAACTCACCGGCGGCCGGATCTCCAACTCCATGCTCCAGACCGGGCTGGACGCCGTGGTCGTTATTCTCATTTTTCCCCTCCAAATGGGACTGGTGCGCTATTGCACGCTCACTTACCTGCGCGGCGCCGCCCAGTACCGGGAATTACTGCACTACTACCGGCATTATTTTGCTAATAATGTGTTTATGGCTTTGGCCGTCGTATTTATTTCCGTGGCGATTCAGCAATTGACCCTCCTCGTCGTCAACCTGGCGGCCGGTGCGGTCGATGAAAATATTACCTCCCTTTTGGGCATCGTTTTCCCGCTGGGCCTGATCTTTTACCTAATGCTGCGCCTGTGCGTCAGTCCGTGGTTATTCATCGAAAACCCCGTCCGCAGCACGATCCAGATTTTTGAGTACAGCTTCCGCCTGACCCGGGAAAAAAACCGGCAGACATTGCGCTTTTTCTGGTGGGCGCCGGTGGCCCTGATCGTCGTCCTCTTTCTGGTCGGTTTTTTTTCGGGCGCCGGGAACCTCATGTTCGCCAATATTGCGATCATCGTTGGCGCCATTTACATCATCCCGCGCCTGCTCGTGGGTCTGAGCGGCTATATCATAAATATGCTGACGGTCGACAAAGTCAGCCGACCCAAGGCTGGAGGAAAATAAGCGGGGGATTTTTCAGCGCCGCTGCGTCCGCAACTCCCGCAGCCGCCGGTAAAAAGTGGGTTCGGTCAACCCCGTCCGCTCCAATAACTGCTCGATGGTCAGCGCGCCCCGCTCCCAGGCCCGGACGAGTCCGGCGAAGTTTTCCGGCGCCGCGCGGACAGGGCGGCCAAAACGGACGCCCCGCGCTTTCGCCGCCGCTATGCCTTCGGATTGGCGCTTGCGGATATTTTCCCGCTCGCTCTGCGCCACAAAACTGAGTATTTGCAGGACTAAATCGGCGATGAACGTCCCCATCAAATCCTTGTTCAACCGCGTGTCCAAAAGCGGCATATCAATCACGGCAATATCCACGCCGCGCTCCTTGGTCAAAAGCCGCCATTGGTTTTGAATTTCGTCGTAGTTGCGCCCAAGGCGATCAATACTCGTGATATAGAGCAAGTCGCCGGGTTTCAGTTTTTGGCTGAGTTCGACATAGGCCCGGCGCTGAAAATCCCGGCCTGATTGCCTGTCTATAAATATTTGAGCGGGCGGTATCGCCAGTTCGCTCATTGCCAGTATTTGTCTGTCCACGTTCTGATCCGCGCCCGACACGCGGACATATCCGTAGATGGCTATTATCTCGACCCCTCTCACAATAAAACAATAACATATTACGCAGAATTTTGCCACAGGAATTTTCCGGCGGGGTTCGGCGTCCCGCCAACAGAAAAATACCACCTGACAAATGCTTAAAACTATGTTAACATGAGTACAAATCAAGCGCAAAAACGCACACCTCCCGGTTCAATAGGAGGGCGGGATAATATGAGTGAGAAAAACACAGGAAAATTCTTAACAGGGGAAGACTTGTCGTCGCTTATCAATGAGCAAACAGCTTTCAACAACAATGTGTATACCGCACGTGATTTTGTCGCCCGTTTGCACGATTTCTGCCTTGACGGGAACTATCAGGCGCGAGTCGGCGTGGTGTTCGGATTACGCTCGACAGGCAAGACTGTCGGTATGCTTCAGACGGCAAAACTGTTGTCCGACGAAGGTCACAAAGCCGCGTATGTTTGCTACAATTACGAAGAAACAGGAATTAAAGAGGCTAATGCGGAGATTATCCGACTTGCCCAAGAGGGTTGTTCTCATTTATTTATTGATGAGGCGACTTTTTTGGGAGGATTTCTTAATGCTGTTGCTGAATGGGCAGATATTTTTGTTCCGTTGTACAGACTGAAGATCATTATTTCAGGGACAGACAGCCTAATGCTTGCAACGGCGCAAAGTACATCGTTATTCCATCGTTTCGTGCAGTTTTCAACCAACTGGTGCAGTTTTCCGGAATATAATCGGATAACGGGAAAATCCTATGTTGATTATCGGCGGAGCGGAGGATTGTTCACGAGAGAAACAATGCCTTTGTTCATACGAACTGCAATAGTAGAAAATCTTTTGCATACTATTGAGCATTGTGTTGAAGAAGCAAATCGTAGAACAATATATACAGACCGGCTTTACGGCATTGATGCTGAAGTAATATATAAAGCAGTAATAAGCATATTAAAATGCACGGCAGAAGATGCAATACTGCGTCATTTTGTCACTAACGCCAATACTAAAAACATTTCTGATTTAGGCCCCGCAATTGCGAATTTGTCTAAACAAGAAAAGCGAGACATCAAGGAACGAGTTGCTGAAGCAATTGAACCATATCGCGAGTTTGCTCAAATCTATCACCCGAAGGAAACAATTGAAGCTCTGATTGAATTTTTGATTCAAATCGGTTGTTTAAGCGAATTTCATGAAGGAACAAATGAGTTTGGCAAAAATAACGCTTACACATTCACCCATAATGCTCTAATGAATTACTCAGTTGAAGAAACGGTTAACGCTATTCTGCACACAAAGAACGTAGACCAAAAATTGCTCACAGATAGTGTGCGTCAAGCCGCCATTGGTGCGATGAACGAAACTATTGTGTTTTCACATTTAGCTCATTCAATTGCGACGGGAAATTCTATTTTCGAAGGGGAAAAGTTATTTAAGTACCGTGATGAAAAGGATCGCGAAATTGATGCTGTAATTATTGAGCGCGATGCAAAAAAATTGTTTCTGTTCGAAGTGAAGAGCAAGTCAAATATTAACGATAGTTATGCATTTTCCGATGAAGCCAGACATCTATTTGATACTGAGGTCTTGAAAAGCATCGGAGTAGATGAAACCTATACAATCACAAGAGTTGTTAGCTACTCAGGACAGAGTCGCGTATTAACATTTGAGGGCGATAATTTGTTTCTTGTTAACATTGAGCAGTTACTTGAACGAACTGCGGATTTCAGGACTCTTGATTTTTCCCCCTTCCCCTAGTATAATGACTACAGGGCGACGGCCCAAATACCGGGAGGAATAGCGAAGCGGTCATAACGCGGCGGTCTTGAAAACCGTTTGGGTGCAAACCCACGGGGGTTCGAATCCCTCTTCCTCCGCCAGAAAATCCCGTAGAATCGCCGTTTTCAGGCGGTTCTACTTTTTTTACTTGGCTCACTCAAATCGTTTGTGGTAACATTCATTCATGGTAACTCAGCAGGTCAACGGCGCGGACGCATTCGCAATTGTACACTCCCGGTGCAGTTTTTTAGGCTTGATATTGTTCGCTAAATTGAATATAATGTAAGAACTTGCAGAAGACTACTTCTTCACGGGTGAGTGAATGAAATGAGGTATTTGTCAACATGAAGGAGAAAAACGGATGGAAATGAATGAACTCCTCGCCATAATTCAAGGCGGTGAAAATATATCTGTTGAGTTCAAGAAGTCAACAACGGACGTTACGAAAGATGTCTATGAGACGGTTGGCTCGTTTTCCAACCGGGAGGGCGGGCATATTTTCCTTGGCGTAAAGGATGATGGAACGGTTCTGGGCGTTGCGCCAAGTGAAATAGAACGTATGCGGAGTGAATTCGTCACGACTATCAACAACAGCACGAAATGCTATCCGCCGCTGTTTATTCAGATTGAAGCCATAACGATAGATGGCAAGCAGTTGCTCCATGTCTATGTGCCTGTTTGCACTCAGGTGTGCCGCATTAATGGCAGAATCTATGACCGCAATGAAGACTCGGACATTGACATTACGAACAATACCGATGCTGTTTATCAGGCGTATGCCCGCAAACAAAGCACGTATTTCGTCAACAAGGTGACTGGCTTTGGCATGGAAGCCATTCGGCCGGACTTGATTGAACGGGCAAGAAAGATGAGCAGGATACGCCGAAATGACCATCCGTGGCTGACCATGAACGATGAGGAGATTCTTCGCCTCGAAGGCCTGATTTTAACGGATCCGGACAAGCAACGCGAAGGCGTTACCCTGGCGGGCATACTTCTATTCGGCACAGATTCCACGATAATGGCGGTTTTGCCTCAGCACAAATCAGACGCGATATTTCGCGCGGAAAACCTGGATAGGTACGATGACAGGGATGTTATCATCACAAACCTGTTTGAGTCTTACGACCGTCTTATTGCGTTTGGTGCAAAGCATCTGTCCGACCCATTCGTATTGGAAGGAATCCAGAGTATCAGCGCCAGAGATAAAATCCTGCGTGAGATTTTTTCGAATTTGCTTGCCCACCAAGACTACTCATCCGGGTATGTGGCGAAATTTGTGATCGAAAAAGACCG
Source organism: Gracilibacteraceae bacterium (assembly GCA_031270805.1). Taxonomy (GTDB): domain Bacteria; phylum Bacillota; class Desulfitobacteriia; order Desulfitobacteriales; family Syntrophobotulaceae; genus JAIRRL01. The sequence goes on along the minus strand of JAISWK010000002.1, from coordinate 2,144 downwards.
GATGTTTACGGAGAACGCGAACCGGGCGCACGGAGTCGGCATGTTGAACCTAAGCACCTTTTCTCCTTTTGCCAAGAACCCGCCTGTTTCAAAAGTATTTCGTGATGCTGGATTAGCAGATGAACTTGGCTCTGGTATGCGCAACACATACAAATACACCAGATTGTATTCAGGGCAGGAGCCGCAATTCATTGAAGGGGCAGATGTTTTTCACACAATTATTCCGCTGGCGGCGGTTGCGACAGGCAAAGTTGGGCCTCAAGTCGGGGTGAACCCACAAGTGAACCCACAAGTGAACCCACAAGTGAATCCACAAGTCAGTGTGCGAGAGAAGGTTTTGTCATTCTGCGTTGAACCGCATTCAAAGGCAGAGATAGCATCCTATTGTGGTTATAAAGACAGACATAGTTTTACAGTACATCATTTGCAACCGTTGCTTGATAAGGGCCTGCTCTTAATGACAATCCCTGGTAAGCCAAGGAGTCAAAATCAAAGATATGTCACCGCTCAATTCGGCGAGGCAAAGTAGGTCGTTGGTTATAAAACATATCCTCAAACCGCACAAGCTGGACGTTACCCATTTCATCCGCTTGGGAAACGAGCTTGTCGGTGAAACCTGTTTTGGAAAAGAGCCAGAGCCATACTTTTTCATAGTGGAATAAACGTGTTTTTTCAGTAAGCGCCGCAAGAAGATCCACATCCACCGGGGCGTTTCTCCATTTGCATTCGCAGAACAGCGCGCGGCCATTGCGGTAGGTCAGCACGTCGATTTCCTCCTGCCGCTTTTCGTGAGGATTGTTTCCCCACCATTTGCCTATTTTGCCGGGCAGGAAGGGGAGCGCGTTCTTTTTGGCCTGCTCCAGCAGGTACTGCTTGCAGATTTCCTCAAAGACCAGCCCCATGTACGCGGGCAGTTCCCTGCCTATCTCAACATGGAAGATGGCGCCGCCGAGGCCGGACACGATGCCGCTCATATTCGGGAACACGAACCGATACCAAAAGCGAAACATCATATCGTCCAAAAGATAAATGCTCCTTTTGGACGACGTTTCGGTAACAGGCAGTTCCTTTTTCACAATGCCGAGCGACATAAGGGATTTAAGGTATTTGGCACATTTATTGCTTTCGATGCCGCATTTCGTGGCGATTTCATTCAGCCGCGAAGCGCCGCCCGCGATCGCCTCTATGATACCGTTGTAGGTGGCTGGTTCACGCAGCTCCTGCTTCAAAAGGTTCGATGGCTCCTCAAACAAAGCGCCGGAAGCGGTCAGAAACAGGTCGATGATGTTTTCCGCCGCTGATTTCGCGGGATCAATCTTGTTCAGGTATTCGGGAACGCCGCCCGTTACGCCGTAGAGAACGGCCTTGTCCTCTTTTGAAAACGGCTCCAGAAACGGCAGCGACTCAAAGAAACCAAACGGCGTTATTTTGAACTGCGCCGTCCGTCTGCCATAAAGTGGGCTTTTATACCCAAGAACCTGATTCTCCATGAAGCTCATGCTCGACCCGCAGAGGATCAAAAACAACTTGCTCTCCTTAAACTGCGCGTCTATATGCGCTTGGAGGATCGAAGAAATAGGGCGGTATCCCCCGGCCAGGAAAGGATACTCGTCAATAGCCAGAATGATCCTGCTGTCCTTTGAGATTTGATAGATGTAATCGAACGCCCTTTCCCAATCGGAGAAGAACGCGTTTTTAGCAAGCTCCCTGGCCGTTACGGAATACACGTCGCCGGAAAACACGTTCAGGTTCACCATGCCGTCGGCTTCGCGGGCGACAAAGTAGATTGCCTTTTTGTCTTTGATAAATTCCCTGATGAGCGTGGTTTTCCCTACGCGCCTGCGGCCATAAATAATCGCGCACTCAAATCTGCCGCTGGCATACATCTCATTGAGCTTTGTGAGTTCCGAGTCCCTGCCGATAAACATAAACAATCACTCCCAGATAATCAAACTGATAAGTTTGCAACTTACGAGTTTGATTATACCCCAAAAGCAAGAATAATGCAAGGACACTCTTTCTTCTTTCCTCAGGCTTCCGCATCACGTGCAAAAGACAGGACAAAATGGGGACGGCAGACTGTGCGAAAATCCGACGGGACCGTCAGACTGTGTGAAAAAGGGAGTCGTAGGGGCGCGCATTGC
>JAISWK010000194.1 GCA_031270805.1 Gracilibacteraceae bacterium | reverse complement strand
CGCAAAGGAAAACCCGTTCCCCACCTTCTATGCGGGCAGGATGCCCGCGTTCCCAGGGGGCGATGGTCGTTCCCCGTGCATGATGTTTTGTGGGGCGCTGAGCAGTAACTGTGGGGAAGAGACACAAGGGAATCCTGAACAGACAATACCAATAATTTTTATCTACACCCATGATGTATTGACTGATTGACAAAAATAATGGTTTTAAGATATAATTGAACGCTAAAGGAGGTGGGGTTTATGCATATAGTTGTTTGCATCAAACAGGTGCCGGACACTACGGAAGTGCGTATTGATCCGGTGAAAAACACTCTGATCCGGGACGGGGTTCCCAGCATTGTCAACCCTTTTGACGAATGTGCCGTTGAGGCCGCTCTGCGTTTTCGCGAGGCCCAGGGCGGCCGCGTGACCGTACTCAGCATGGGGCCCCCCCAGGCGGAAACGGCTTTGCGCAAAGGGTTGGCGATGGGGGCCGACGACGCTGTACTCGTCAGCGATCGGGCCGTGGCCGGGGCGGATACGCTGGCGACGTCCTACACCCTGGCCCAGGCAATCCGCAAGCTGGGCGACGTGGAGCTGATTTTTTGCGGCAAGATGGCCATCGATGGCGACACGGCCCAGGTCGGCCCCGGCATCGCCGAACATCTGGGCTGGCCTCAGGTCACCTACGTGCAAAAAATAAAAGAAGTTTATCCCGACCACTTGGTTGTGGAACGAGCCGCGGAAGGCGGCGCGGAGTCGGTGCGCGTTTCCCTGCCGGCCCTGATCGCCGTGGAAAAATCTATCGGCGAGCCTCGCTACCCGAGCGTCAAAGGCTCCGTACGCGCCGAAAAAGCCGCGGTCACGGTCTGGTCCGCCGCCGATATTGAGGCGCCGCCGGATAAAACCGGGCTGAACGGCTCTCCCACCCAGGTGATGCAGATATTTACCCCGGAGGTTAAGGCGGCGAGCGAACTGTTGAGCGGCGACACGCCGGAAGCGCTGGCTGACGCTCTGATCGCCCGCCTGCTGGCGGCGGAATTAATTGTGAGGGAGGGAGCCGCCACATGATTCAGATTCGCGCCGACCTTTGCACCGCCTGCGAAGCCTGCCTGGAACGCTGCCCCTTTGGCGCTCTGGAGATCAAAGACGGGACGGCGATCGTAAACGATAAATGCACCAGCTGCGGGGCTTGCGTCAAAGTTTGTCCGGTCGATGCCATTATTCTCGAAAAGAAGCCGAAGAAGAAAGTCAAAAACCTGGCCGCGTATCACGGCGTTTGGGTATTTATTGAGCAGCGGGAAGGCCGAATCGACCCGGTGGCCCTGGAACTTCTGAGCGAAGGGCGCAAACTGGCCGACGCCCTCGGCACGGAACTGGCCGGCGTTTTGCTGGGCGAAGGCGTGGAATCCCTGTGCCGGGAATGTTTCGCTTACGGGGCCGAACGGGTCTACCTGGCCGACGAACCGGTTTTCCGCCACTATCGCACCGACTCCTACACCAACGCCATGGTGAAGTTGATCAACGCCCACAAACCGGAGATCGTCCTCTACGGCGCCACGAACAACGGGCGCGACTTTGCCGCCCGCGTCGCCGTCCGCGTCGTTACCGGCCTGACCGCCGACTGCACCGGACTCGACATAGATCCGGAAACGCGCAACTTGCGCCAGACCCGGCCCGCTTTCGGCGGCAATGTCATGGCCACCATTCTTTGCCCGCAGCATCGCCCCCAGATGGCGACCGTGCGGCCCAAGGTCATGAAACTGAGCGCGCCGGACTACGAGCGCAGCGGCGAAATCATCCGCGTGGACTCCGGCGTGCGGGAAGAAGACGTATTGACCCGGGTCATTGACATCGTGAAAAACATCGCCGTCGGCGTTAACCTGCAGGACGCCGCGATCATTGTTTCCGGCGGCCGCGGTATCGGCGGGCCGGAGCATTACCACCTGATCGAGGAATTGGCGGAAGCCCTGGGCGGCGTGGCCGGCGCTTCCCGCGTGGCGGTGGACTCAGGCTGGGTGCCCCAGTACCGGCAGGTCGGGCAGACCGGGAAAACCGTTTCCCCGCGGCTCTACATCGCCTGCGGCATTTCCGGCGCCATCCAGCACCTGGCCGGCATGAACACCTCGGAGACCATCGTCGCCATCAATACCGATCCCAAAGCTCCCATTTTCAATGTGGCCAATTACGGCATCGTCGGCGATTTGCACCGGATCACCCCGGTGCTGACCGCTAAAATCAAAGCCCTGCGCGGAAAGAAGTGATAGTTTATGAACACATTGTCCGTCCTGTTATTTTTTGTGCTGGCGGCCGTCGCCCTCTTCGCCTTCGGCGCGGCGCTAAAAACCAAACTGGAGTTTATCCGCCTGGGGACGCCCGAAAACCGCTTTGATCAGCCGGGCAAGCGCCTGGCGGCTTTCAGTGCGCGGGTGCTGCTGCAAGTCAAGATGCTGAAGGAGCCTTACGGCCTTATACATCTTTTTGTTTTTTGGGGCTTCATTTTGATCGTACTGGGTGAGATCCCCTTTATTCTCCAAGGTCTGTTTCCGGCGATCCGGGTGCCTTTGCTTGGAACGAGTCCGGTGTTTTACCTCCTGAAAGACATCCTTTCCGCCCTCGTGGTCGTCGGGCTTTTTGTCGGCCTGATTCGGCGCTGGGTACTGAAGCCCCGCCGCCTTTACCGCACGGCGGAGGCCGGTCTCGTCGTAGCGATGATCCTACTCGTTATCCTGACCGAATGGCTGACCGGAGCGGCGGAATGGGCCCTTGAACCTCCGGCCGCCTATAGCCTCAGCTTCGGCTATCCGCTGCTGGCGAACCTCTTTTTCAGTCAAACCGCTCCCGCCGCCTTAGAAACATGGCATACGGCTTTCTGGTGGCTGCACGTCATTATTTTTCTCGGCTTTTTCGTCTATATTCCCAATTCCAAGCACTTGCACGTGCTGGCCGCGCCATTCAACGGTTATTTCGCCAACTTGCGCCCTGCCGGCGCTCAGCTGCCGACATTCGATCCCTTGGCGGAGGAAGGGGAGTACGGCGTCGGTCGGGTGGAGGCCTTCTCCTGGAAGCATCTTTTGGACAGTTTTGCCTGCGGGGAATGTGGGCGCTGCATGGAAAACTGCCCGGCCAACCTTTCCGGCAAACTGCTCAACCCGAAAAAACTGCTCTGCCGCACGATCAAGGAACACTTGCTGGCCAGAGGGGCGGCGCTAAAAAAACTGGGGCTGACCAGCACTCAGGGCCTGACGGACGAGGATTTTGCCCGTCTGGAGCGCCGGGATCCGGAGGCGGCGGCGGTGCTGAAACTGCGGCTGGCCGGCGATGTCGTTACGGAAGACGATATCTGGGCTTGCACGACTTGCGGCTCCTGCCAGAATCTTTGCCCGGTGAGCAACGAGCATGTGGCCAAGATCGTCGACCTGCGCCGCTGGCTGGTTATGAACGAAGATCGCTACGCGCCGGAACTCCGGCTGGCTTTTCGCAACAGCGAGAGCAAGTTCAACCCCTGGGGCGTGAGCTGGAGCGAGCGCGGGGCCTGGGCCAAGGAATCGGGCGTGCCTCAACTGAAAACCGCCGGCGAAATCGACGTACTCTTCTGGGTGGGTTGCGCCGGTTCCTTTGACAGCCGGGCCCAGGAGGTCAGCCGGGCGGTGGCCGCGATCCTCCAGGCCGCCGGCGTGCGTCTGGCCATTCTGGGCCGGGAAGAAAAATGCTGCGGCGATTTTCAGCGCCGGGCCGGCAACGAATATTTGTTCCGCCGCATGGCCAAAGAAAATATTGAGCTTTTGCAAAGCTACAAGGTAAAACGCATCGTCACAGCCTGCCCTCACTGCCTGAACACGCTGAAAAACGAGTATCCCGCTCTGGGGGGCGAGTTTGAGGTAACGCATCACACCCGCTTTATTCTCGATTTACTGCAGAGCGGTCGCCTCAGCCTGAAAACGCAGGCGGAGGAGGATCTGGCCCTGGTCTATCATGACTCCTGCTACCTCGGCCGCTGGCAGGGTGAGTTTGAAGCGCCGCGGGAACTGTTTCGCCTGATACCCGGGCTCCGGCTGACGGAGATGGAGCGCTGCCGCGACAAAAGCTATTGCTGCGGGGCCGGGGGCGCGCGCATGTGGCTGGAAGAGCATCTGGGCGAGCGCATCAACAATGTCCGGGTCAAGCAGGCTTTGACCCAAAAACCGCAGGCGATCGGGGCCAACTGCCCCTATTGCCTGACCATGCTGGAAGACGGGGTGAAGGATCTGGATGCGGCTGGGGTGCGGGTTATCGACCCGGCGGAGTTAATCGCTCAGAGGCTGTAACGGCGTCATTCGGGCGCAGGGCCGCGCCTTTATCCGCCGATTGCACAAATTGAGCGTAACGGCCGAGACAGCCTGTCCGCCCGGCCACGCGCCGGGCTTTGGCCATACCCTTTTCTGGGTCGAAACCGGCGCGGCGGCGGGCTTTTTCCTCCTCCGGCGCCAGCCAGTCCAGCGTGCGCGCCTTCAGGTCGACGCGGATCTGATCCCCGTCGGCGACAAAGGCGATATCGCCGCCGAGGGCCGCTTCCGGCGAAATATGCCCGATGGAGAGTCCCCGGCTGCCGCCGGAAAAGCGCCCGTCCGTCAGGAGCGCGACCGATTCGTCCAGCCCCATGCCGGCCAGCGTCGCCGTCGGACCGAGCATTTCCCGCATCCCCGGCCCGCCTTTTGGCCCTTCATAGCGAATGACCACGGCGTCGCCCGCCTGGATCAGTCCGCGGCGAATCGCCTCCCCCGCCGCGTCTTCCCCGTCGAAAACCTTGGCCGTGCCAGTGAACACCATCTCCGGGTCGGCCAGGGCGCCCACCTTGATCACGGCGCCCTGGGGGGCCAGGCCGCCGAAGAGGACGCTGAGACCGCCCCGGGCGGAATAAGGCCGCGTCAGCGGGCGGATGACATCGTCGTTCCGCACGCGCGCCCCGGCAATCCGCTCGGCCAGCGTACAGCCGGAGACCGTCGTCACGCCGCCGTCAATCAAGCCGGCCGCGAGCAGGCGGGCCAGCACGGCGCTGATACCGCCGGCTTCCTCCACATCGACGAGAAAATGCCCGCCCACAGCCGGAGAAAGTTTGCAAATCTGCGGCGTACTGTCGCTGATGGCGTTGACCGCGCGCAAATCGAAATCCAAGCCGCCTTCTCCGGCGATGGCCGGCAGATGAAGCATCGTATTCGTGGAACAGCCGAGGGCCATGTCGGCGGCGACGCCGTTGCGGATGGATATTTCCGTCACGATATCGCGGGGGCGGATGTCGCGGCGCAGCAGTTCCATCACTTTATAACCCGATTCTTTGGCCAGAATCAGGCGTTCGGCGTATACCGCCGGGATCGTGCCGTTGCCGGGCAGGGACATGCCGAGTACTTCCGTCAGACAGTTCATGGAATTAGCCGTAAACATGCCGGCGCAGGAACCGCAAGTGGGACAGGCGCTTTCTTCCAGCGCCCGGAGCCATGCTTCGTCTTTCTGGCCGCTGTGTACTTGGCCGACGCCTTCGTAGGATGTGATAAAATCAATCCGCCGTCCCTCAAACCGTCCGGGCAGCATCGGGCCGCCGCTGACGATCACAGCGGGCAGGTTGAGGCGCAGGGCGGCCATGAGCATACCGGGCGTCACTTTGTCACAGTTCGTGATAAAAACCAGCGCGTCGAGGGCGTGAGCCCGCGCCGCCAACTCCACGGTATCGGCGATGATTTCCCGGCTGACCAGAGAAAAATGCATCCCCTCATGCCCCATAGCCAATCCGTCGCAGACGGCGATCACGGGAAACTCCAACGGCGTGCCGCCGCCCATGCGCACGCCGGCCTTCACCGCCTCAGCCACCTGGCGCAGGTGCGTGTGACCGGGAACCAGCTCGTTGAAAGAATTGACCACGCCGACGAAGGGCTGGGCCACCTCCCGCCCGCTCAAACCCAGCGCTTTGAGAATGGCCCGGTGCGGAGCTTTGTCGATCCCGCTTTTTATGCTGTCGCTGTTCATCAGGTTCTTCCTTCCCTCATCTTTTTTCTCGCCCTTGAGCGGATATTTATCATTGCACAGCATAGCCCGTCCGCATCGTTTTGTCAAGAACCGCGTCCTGACATGGGTGTAGATAAAAATTATTGGTAGTTACTAATCTGCGCCTCGTACTGGGACCGGCAGACTGTGTGAGAAAGGGAGTCGAAAACCAACGGGCGGATTGCCATCCGCCCCTACGATGTCC
>JAISWK010000192.1 GCA_031270805.1 Gracilibacteraceae bacterium | reverse complement strand
GCGCAGAATGACACAAGGGGGTAAGTCTCCGAATGACAATTTTTACTGTCACCCTGCGCAAGGGACACTTGTCTACGCAAGGGCAAAGTGTCCCGCAGTCGCAGGGTCCACGCACCGCAATACAACCCCCGGCGGCTTCGCCGCCACCCCCTTCTGAGAAGGGGGCGCTTGCGCCTGCATTCTCCCCTCCGCAATCCGCGTCGCCGGGACGATCGCCATCGTCCCCTACGGTGTTTGCGTCGTCGCCTTTTTTCTCCGCCGGTGTAGCCTCTGCGCGACCCTGCATTCCCCGGTACGCCCGAATCCCACCCGGTGTTCGGCGACGGCGAAGCGCAAATACCCCTGGCACTGCGTTTTGCCCGAACCATTTTATTGGACGTAATAATTGACGTCCTAATTTACAAGCGGGCGGAATGGTAGTATAATCATAAGCAAATAAGTTATCAGGAGGGGAAAAACATGGCGTTCATGGACAAATTAGGCGAAATCGCCAAAACGGCGGGGGAAAAAGCGGGCGACCTGGCCAAATCCGCGACCGAGAAGGCGGGCGATCTGGCGGAAACCGCCAAGCTCAACTCGCAAATCAGCGGGCAGCGGAAAAAGATCGCTGAAATCAAGGAAGAACTGGCCGAACACTATTGGCGCCGATTCAAGTCCGGGGAAGAACTGGGCGACGAGCAGGCCATAAGCCTGTGCAAACTGATCGCGCTCAGCGAAGACGAAATCACCGCATTGGAAGCCAAAAAACCGTCTTAATGGAAAAACTGGCTATCGTCCACTTGGGCTGCCCGAAAAACCAGGTAGACGGGGAAACGCTGGCCGGCTGCCTGGCTGACCGCTACACGCTCACCGCCGACCCGACCGAGGCCGACGTAATTGTCGTCAACACCTGCGGTTTTATTACCGCCGCCAAGGAAGAATCCATCGACGCCATTTTTCAAATGCTGGAGCGCAAGAAAACAAACCCGGCCGTGAAAGTACTCGCGGCGGGCTGTCTCGCCCAGCGTTACGGCGCCGAACTCGCCGCCGCCGTGCCGGAACTGGATGGCGTCGTCGGCGACGACGATATTCCCCGCATCGCGGACAGGATCAAGGCTACGGCCGCCGCGCCCGGACGAATGACCAGGCCGGCCGGGCGGCGTTTTCTCGCTGCCGCCGCCCCGCCGCGCCGCCGGCTGCGTTCGTACACCGCTTACCTGAAAATAGCGGAGGGCTGCGACAATCGCTGCACTTATTGCGCCATTCCCGCCATCAAAGGCCCCTACCGCAGCCGCCCCCTGCCGGCCCTGGCGGCGGAAGCGGCGGAGCTGGCCGAGAGCGGTGCGCGGGAAATCATTCTCGTCGCCCAGGACACGACGCGGTACGGCCTGGATTTGTACGGCGGCTTAAAACTGCCGGAACTCCTGCGGAGGCTGGCCCGGAGCGGGGCAGCTTGGCTCCGCTTGCTTTACTGTTATCCGGAACTCGTGACGGATGAACTGATCACGGTCATGGGCGAAGAAACGGCTGTCTGCCATTATATGGATTTGCCGCTCCAACATGCCAGCGACCGCGTTTTGAGCGCTATGGGCCGGCGCGGGACGGCCGGGGAGGCCGCCGCCCTGATCGCCCGCCTGCGGACCGCCATCCCCGATATCGTCCTCCGCACCACTTTTATCACCGGCTTCCCCGGCGAGACGGAGGAGGATTTCCGCTCTCTGCTTGATTTTGTCCGGGCTATGCGCTTCGACCGCCTGGGGGTTTTTGCCTATTCGGAGGAAGAAGGCACTCCGGCCGCCGCCCGCGCGGATCAGGTTCCTCCGGCCCTCAGAGAAGAAAGGCGGGATCGGCTGATGGAATGTCAGGCGGAGATCGCCGCCGCCAAACAGGCGGAACGGGTGGGGACGGTAATGCCGGTATTGTTGGAGGAAAAAATGAACTACGACTGCTGGCAGGGCCGTTCCGCCGGCGACGCGCCGGAGACGGACGGCCAGGTCTATGTACGCGTCCGCGGGCGGCGCCGGGGCGGCGATATGGTCGCCGTCCGGATCGACAGCAGCGACGAGTATGATTTATATGGCGCCGAGCTTGAGGCCGGAGCGTGAACGGGCCAAACCGGATCACGCTGGCCCGGATTCTCCTGACGCCGATTTTTCTGGCGGCCCTGCTCTGGCGGCCGGAAGAAACGGCCCACCTGCCCGGCCGGGCTTATTGGGCGGCGGGGATTTTTTTCCTCGCGGCGGCCACGGACGTCTGGGACGGCTACCTTGCCCGTTCCCGCGGCTTGATCACGGTGCTGGGAAAATTCCTTGACCCGCTGGCCGACAAATTGCTCGTCTCCGCAGCCCTGATCGCCCTCGTCCAGCTGCAGCGGGTTGAAGCCTGGCTGGTCTGGCTTATTCTGGCCCGGGAATTTGCCGTCACCGGTCTGCGGGCCGTCGCCGCCGCCGCCGGCACGGTGATCGCCGCCAGCAATCTGGGCAAAGCGAAAACCGTCAGCCAGACCCTTGCTGTTTTTGTCCTCCTCCTGCCGCCGGTTCTCTTTTACCCCCTGCCCGCCGATCCCGGCCTGATCCTCTTGTACGCGGCCGCGGTGCTGACGCTCTGGTCCGGAGCGGACTATATCTGGCGCGCGCGAGGAGCCCTGACCGGCCGCTGAGTTTAATAAATAATCGTGATAAAAGAAAATCAACGCTTCCTCAATTATTTCCATATATTAACAGACAGCCTCTGCCTGTTTCTGGCCATGGCCGCCGCTTACGGGTTGCGTTTTTCTGTCCTCTCAAGCGAAGCGGAGCATCTGCCCCTCTCCTATTATCTCTGGGGCGGCTTGATTCTGACGCCGCTCTACCTCATGCTGTACAGCCTCTGGGGTCTGTACGAGTCTTTCCGCTCCCGCACCGTCGGTCAGGAAATTCTCCTCCTCACGCAGACCAATCTGGCCGGATTTGCCGTCGCCCTGGCTGTGTCCGCTCTCTTGAAAAGCGTCAATTATTCCCGCCTGACCCTGGTCTTTTTCTTCGTCTTCAGCGTGGCGGCCGCGGCCGGAAAAAGGCTGCTGCTGCGCCTTGCCCTCCGCCACATCCGCCTCCGGGGCTATAATGTCAAAAATGTCCTCCTGATTGGGGCCGGTCCGCTGGCCCGGGATTACCTCGCCATTCTCACCCATAACCAGGCCTTGGGCTACAAGGTAATCGGCCATGTCAGCGCCGGGGGCGATTTGCCGGAGCTGGAAAGGCTCGGCGGGTTCGAGGCCTTGGAGGCCCTGCTGGAGCGGCATATGCCGGATGAAGTGGTCGCCGCCTTGGAAATTGAGGATTTTGCCTGCCTGGGCCAGGTCATCCAAGTATGTGAAAAAACCGGGACGAAGGTCTCGCTCATCCCCTTTTACGCCGAGTATATTCCGGCCCGGCCCGCCGTGGACGAAATCGACGGGCTGCCGCTGATCAATATCCGCCGTATTCCGCTGGACAACGCCGGCAACGCGCTGCTGAAAAGGCTGGTCGACATCGGCGGCGCTCTTTTCCTCATCACGCTGACTTCGCCCCTCATGCTCGCGATTGCCTTGCTGGTCAGGCTCTCCTCGCCCGGGCCCGTGATATTTCGCCAGGAACGCCTGGGCCGGGGCAAAAAACCTTTTATGATGTATAAATTCCGCACCATGGTCGTAAACAGCGAGGCCCAAACCGCCTGGAGTACGAACAGTGATTCCCGCCGCACCCCGCTCGGGGTATTTCTGCGCAAATTTTCCCTGGACGAGCTGCCCCAGTTTTTCAACGTCCTGACCGGCAGCATGAGCCTGGTCGGCCCGCGCCCGGAATTGCCGCATTTTGTCCGTGAATTCAAGGAAAGCGTCCCCCGCTACATGGTCAAGCACCAAGTGCGGCCCGGCATCACCGGCTGGGCCCAGATCAACGGTCTGCGCGGCAATACCTCCATCCCCCGCCGCATCGACCACGACCTTTACTATATCGAAAACTGGTCGCTCAGCCTGGACATCCGGATTCTGTTTTTGACCCTCCTGCGCGGCGTGAACGAGGAAGTCCTGCCGTGACGACCATCCTCAGCCAAATACTCGCGATTTTCCTGATTCTGGCTCTGGGCTACGGCGCCTGCCGCGCGGGCTGGCTGCCGCTCAGCGCCGGCCCTTACCTGAACAAACTGCTGATCAATATAGCCCAGCCCTGCCTGACCTTCTACCTGCTGGAGCACCAGACGCTGGACGCAGCCCTGCTCCGAAACGGCGGACTCTCCATCCTCCTCTGCCTGGCCGTTCTCGCCTTATCCTTCATCGCCGGTTTCCTTTTTATTCTGCTGAAAAAAGTGCCGCTCCAGGATCGCGGCATTTACCTCGTCTGCTTTACCTTTACGAACAACGGTTTTCTCGGCCTGCCCGTAGCTATGAGCCTCGGCAGCGACGAACTCCTTTTTATTACCATTATGATCAATGTGCCCGCCGTCATATTGCTTTTCGCTCTCGGCCCCCTCCTGGTGGCCTGGAAAAACGGCGCGGCCAAATCCCGCGGCGAAATCCTCAAGACCGTATTTAACCTGCCGGTTCTGGCCAGTTTTCTCGGTCTGGCCTTCCTGCTCCTGGGCTGGCAATTGCCGTCGCTCCTCGACAGTGCGGTGGAAATGCTCGGCAATATGCTCGTGCCGCTCTCCATGATCGTTATCGGGATGCAGCTCACCGGCAGCCGGGCCCGCGACGTGCTGACCGACAAGTCGCATTATATCTTTTCCCTGCTCCGGCTCGCGCTCATGCCGGCCGCGGTATTTCTGGCCCTGCACTTAATTGGCGCGCCGCCGTACGCAGTGGCCGCTTTTGTCCTTTTTGCCGCCATGCCCGCCGCCACGATGGTCGTGGTCTTCTCCGCCGATGCGGGCGCCAATACCCGGCTGGCCGCCGAAACGGTATTTGTCAGCCACTTATTTGCCGTCGGCACGCTGCCGGTCGTGTCCGCGCTGCTCATGTACTACCTTCGCTTTGCCGCTTAACGCTTGACAAGCCTCGGCTTATCCTGTACACTGGGCGAGTAAAGCGTCAACGGAGAAAAGGGGTGACACGATGGCTCTTTTTGAAGGATTAGGCGAAAAACTGCAGGCGACGTTCAAGCGGCTGCGGAGCAAAGGCCGCCTGACGGAGGCCGACGTCAACGAAGCCCTGCGCGAGGTGCGCGTCGCCCTGCTGGAGGCGGACGTGAGTTTCCAGGTGGTGAAAGACCTCGTGGCCGCCATGAAAGAGCGGGCCGTGGGAGCGGAGGTACTCGAATCCCTCACCCCCGGCCAGCATGTAATAAAAATAGTCCAGGACGAGATGGTCAATCTGCTCGGCCAGACGGAGAGCAAGCTGAAATTTGCCTCCCGCCCGCCGACGGTCTTTATGCTCGTGGGTTTGCAAGGCGCCGGCAAAACGACGCATGGGGCCAAACTGGGTCTCATGATGAAAAAACAGGGCAAACGGCCGCTCATGGTCGCCTGCGATATTTACCGCCCCGCCGCCGTCAAGCAGCTGGAGGTGCTGGGCGAACAGATCGGCGTCCCCGTTTTTACCCAGGGGCAAAAAGATCCGGTGGCTATCGCCCGCGCCGCCCTGGAGCACGCCCGCCGCCACGGGAACGACGTCGTCATCATCGACACGGCCGGCCGGCTGCATATTAACGAAGAACTGATGGCCGAGCTCACGGCGCTCAAGGAAGCCGCGCCGCCGGAGGAAATACTCCTGGTCGCGGACGCCATGACCGGCCAGGACGCCGTGAATGTCGCCTCTTCCTTCCACGCCCGCCTGGGTCTGACCGGAGTGATCCTGGCCAAGCTGGACGGCGATACCCGTGGCGGGGCCGCCCTTTCTATCCGAGCCGCCACCGGCTGCCCGATCAAATTCGCCGGCATGGGCGAAAAAACGGACGCTATCGAAGTTTTTCACCCGCAGCGCATGGTTTCCCGCATTTTGGGCATGGGCGACGTTTCCACCCTGATCGAAAAAGCGCAGGAAGCTTTCGACGAAAAAATGATGCTGGAAATGGAGGACAAGCTCCTCCGCTCCGAACTGTCCCTGGACGATTTTATCGAGCAGGTGCGCCAGCTGCGCAAAATGGGCCCCCTCTCCTCTCTGCTGGAAATGCTCCCGGGCGTCGGCCGGCAGATGAAGGACGTCCAGATAGACGAAAGCCAGATCGTCAAGGTGGAAGCGATGGTTTCCTCCATGACCGCGGAAGAACGGCGCAAACCCTCAATCATCAAGGACTCGCGCAAAAGGCGCATCGCGCGGGGCAGCGGCGTCACCGTGCAGGACGTCGGCCGTCTCCTGAAGCAATACGATGAGACGAAAAAGATGATGAAGCAGTTCAGCGGGGCGCAGGGCGGCGGTAAAATCGCCCGGAACATGCCCCGGGAGCAGCTGGACGCTTTGGTGGGAGAGACAGGCTACACGCGGCCTTTCAGCATGAATCCGAACAAGATGGCCGACCGGAAAAAAGGCAAAAAAAAGAAAAAACGCTAATATATGGCATGGAAAGGAGGTGATGCGAATTGGCGACAAAAATTCGGATGCGGCGGATGGGAGCAAAGAAAAACCCGTTTTACCGTCTGGTGGTGTGTGATTCGGCCGGCAGACGCGACGGCAAACCCATAGAAGAAATAGGTTATTACGACCCGACCCGGAATCCGCAGGATGTCAAGATCGACGAGCCCCGCGCCCTGCACTGGCTGCAGGAGGGAGCGCAGCCGTCCGACACCGTGAAATCCCTGTTCCGCCGGGCCGGAGTCCTGCAAAAATTCCGCACAGAAGAAAAGAGCGGTGAATGAGGTGACGCCCGTGAAAGAAGTGGTTGAAGTACTGGCCAAAGCGCTGGTGGAAAAACCGGAACAGGTAGTGGTGGAAGAAACAGAAACCGGGAGAACCGTCCATATTAAACTTACGGTCGCTCAGGAAGACGTAGGCAAGGTTATCGGCAAACAAGGCCGCATCGCCAACGCGATGCGCGCCGTCCTCAAAGCGGCCGCCTTAAAGAGCGGCCGCAAGGTAATTATGGATATCGAGTGATAAATCGGGGGAAGAGGAAAGAGTGGAGAGAAAAGAGGAAAGAGTGGGACGAGAACTCTCTTTTTTCTTTACTCTTTGTCCCCTCGGGAGAAGAGGAAAGAGTGGAGAGAAAAGAGAAAAGAGTGAGACGAGAACTCTCTTTTCTCTTTCCTCATCACTCTTTCCTAAGTAAAGACTAAAGGAAAGAAAGCATGGGCATACATTACAAAGAGTCGATCCTTTGGAAGAAGGCTATGCAAATATCTCTGGAGATTTATCAATTGGCGCCGAAACTGCCAAAGGAGGAAACTTACGGAATGCGCTCGCAAATAACGAGGGCGGCGATATCCATTCCGGCAAACATAGCGGAAGGTTGGGGGCGGGAGTCCACGAAGGAAAAAGCACGATTCTTTGCGATTGCACAAGGGTCACTGGCGGAGACAGAGACACTATTGACGCTTTGCGAGCATATAGGTTGGTTTCTGAATGCCGAAACCACCCAAGTGAGGACATTTCTCGACGAAGTGAGCCGAATGTTGACGACTATGCGGAAGAAATTTCGGGACAAATAACTCTCTCGGGAAACAAGGAAAGAGTGGAGAGAAAAGAGCAAAGAGTGAGAACGAGAACTCTCTTTACTCTTTCCTCATCACTCTTTCCTCTCTTTACTCTTTCCTCACTTTCCCCCGTACCAACGCTTTAAAACACTCGCCTCTTTCCTCGTAGTTCGCGAACATATCCCAGCTTGTGCAGGCCGGAGAGAGGAGAACCACATCGCCGGCCCGCGCCACCTGAATAGCGGCCGCCACCGCCTGGGCCAAATCGGCCGCCCGCTCTATTCCGGCCCCGCCGCCGGCTTGCCGGGCCAGTTCTTCCATTTCCGCCGCGGCTTCGCCTATCAGGATCAGGTGTTTGACCCGCCGGGCGGCGGTGCGCATGAATTCCGTCATATCCAGTCCTTTGTTCCGGCCGCCGGCGATGAGGATCAGCGGGGCTTCGTAGGAAGCGAGGGCTTTCAGGGCGGAATCCGGGTTCGTGCCCTTGGAATCGTTGATAAATAAAACCCCGCCGAACTCGCCCACGATTTCCTGGCGGTGGGGCACTGGGCGAAAAGCGCGCAGGGTTTCCCGCTGTCTCTCCCGACTGACGCCCAATTCATCCGCCACCGCCACCGCCGCCATGACGTTTTCCATATTATGGATTCCACGCAATTGCAGCTCTCCCCGGGCGATGATTTTTTCCTCCTGCCCGCCTCTGCGGCGCACGATATAATCTCCGCTCAGGCAGTACCCCTCCGTCAAGTCGGCGGCGGCAAAAAAGACCACCCGGGCCGCTGTTCGGGCGGCGAAAGCCCGCGCCCACCGGTCGCCGCCGTTCAGGACGGCAAGATCCGCCGCTGTCTGGCAGGCGAAGATCCGTCCTTTGGCTGCGGCGTAACGCTCCAGCGTCCCATGCCGATCCAGATGGTCGGGCGTTATGTTCAAGAGAACGGCGATGCGGGGATGGAGGGTGCGCGCCGTTTCCAGCTGAAAACTGGACAATTCCGCCACGAGGCGACTATCCGCGCTCAGACCCTCCGTCACATCGCAGAGCGGCAGGCCGATATTGCCGGCCACCACGGTCGGGCGGCCGCTGCCGGCGACCAGCTCGCCGCAAAGCGTCGTCGTCGTCGTTTTGCCGTTGCTGCCCGTGACGCCGATGAGAAAGGCCGGGCAATCGAGCAGGGCCAGTTCCACCTCGCTCAAGAGCTCTGCCCTCGCTGCCAGAGCGGCGCGAACGAGCGGCAGCGACGGCGGCGCGCCGGGGGAGAGAACGAGCAGCGCCGGCCGGATAGCGGCCAGATCCGCTTCGCGGGCCAGGTATAGGCATTCCGGCGGCAGACGGAGGGCGGCTAAATCACTCAGGCCTTCCGCCGGCTGGCGATCGGTGAGAAAAACCCGGGCGCCGGCTTTTTGCAGGCGCCGGACGGCGGCCCGCCCGGACAGGCCGGCCCCGACCACCAGCACATTTTTTCCCTGCAGATCCATTTTATCCTCCGTTCCCGGCGGCCAACCAGTCGGCGGTCAGGCGCAGCAGCAGCCAGGTAAGCGCAACTCCGCCGGCGGCGGCGGCCCAGAACAGGCGCACGACTTTTTTTTCTGACCAGCCCCCCAGCTCAAAATGATGGTGCAGCGGGGCCATGCGAAAAATGCGTTTCCCCCGGGTTTGAAACGATATGACTTGCAATATGACGGACAGGGTTTCCACGACATAGACCAGGCCGAGGGGCAGGAGAAAGAGTTCGGCCCCGGTCAGTACGGCCAGACCGGCCAGGGCGCCGCCTAAGGCGAGGGAGCCGCAGTCGCCCATGAAGACTTTGGCCGGGTAGCGGTTGAACCAGAGAAAGCCGAAACAGCCGCCGGTCAGCGCCGCCGCGAAGAGGACGGGGGCCGCGCCTGCTTGGAGCGGGGTCAGGAGGAGGGCGCCGCTGAAAAACAGGCAGGCGCCGGCGTAGCCGAGAGCGGAAAAAATCACGCTGCCGGCCGCGAGTCCATCCAGCCCGTCCGTCAGATTGACGGCGTTGCTGGCGGCGACCACAATCAGGACGACCAGTAAGGGATAGAAACCGCCCAGATCAACGAGGCCGAGAAAGGGGACGAGCAGCGTCGTGCCGCGCCCGGCCCAGCCTATGGCCAGCCAGGCGAATAAGGCGGCCAGGACAATTTCGGCAGCCAGTTTTTGCCAGGCGCGCAGACCCAAATTTTGCCTGCGGCGGATTTTGAGCATGTCGTCCGTCAGGCCGAGCAGCCCGAAGGAGAGGAAAACGAAGAGCAGTAGCGACATAATCCGATTGGACCAAAGCGAGCCGGCCAAAGCGGCGCTCAAGCCGAGCAGAAAAAAAACGCCGCCCGCCGTGGGCGTACCCGCTTTTTGTAAATGGGCGGCCGGACCGTCCGCCCGGATACTCTGGCCGCAGTGCCGGCGGCGCAGAAACGGCAAGAGGACGTACCCGACCCCTAGGGTCACGAGCCAAGCTGCGCCGGCGGCCTGCGCCGCCGCGCCGCTCCCGCCGGGATTCATCAGGGCGGCGGCCAGGGTCAGCGCCGCCGAACAGAGGTAAACGAGGATGAACAAATGGCCAAAACCTTTCTCGGGGAATTTGCCTGTTATATTACCACAGGCGGGGTTAAAACGTCGCCGGCGCCGCGTGCTTGCGGATTACAGCGCCCGCATGGCCGCAGCCCCAGCCGCGGCGGCAAGGGCCAGATCGCTTTCCTCATGGGCGGCGGAGAGAAAAAAGGCCTCGAACTGCGAGGGCGGCGCGTAAACGCCATTGGCGAGCAAGGTCGTGAAAAAGCGGGCAAAAAGGGCCGTGTCGCTCCGGCGGGCCTCCGCATAATTCGCGACCGGGCCGGGGGTGAAAAAAACAGTCAGCAGACTGCCCAGTTGGGTGACCGTGACCGGCCGCCCCGCGCCGGCAGCCGCCCGGCGCAAGTCGGCGGCCAGAGCCGCGCCGTTTTTTTCCAGGCGGTCGTAGATAGCGGGATCGGCGCGCAGGATTTTGAGCGTGGCCAGCCCGGCCGCCACTGCCACAGGATTGCCGGCCAGGGTGCCGGCCTGATAGACGGGCCCCAGCGGGGCCACCTGCCGCATGAGATCGCGGCCGCCGCCGTAAGCCCCCACCGGCATACCGCCGCCGATGATCTTGCCCAGCACGGTCAAATCCGGCCGGACATCGTACAGAGCCTGCGCCCCGCCGTAAGCGACGCGGAAGCCGCTGATGACCTCGTCAAAGATCAGCAGGGCGCCGTGTCGGGCGGTCAGACGACGCAAAAAAGGCAAAAAACCGGGCGCGGGCGGTACCAGGCCCATATTGGCGGCGACGGGTTCGACGATGACGGCGGCAATCTCCCCTCCCCTGGCGGCGAACATGGCTTCGAGGGCGGCGGGATCGTTGTATGGCGCGATCAGCGTCGCGGCCGCCGTCTCCGGTGTCACGCCGGCGGAAGCGGGTACGCCGGCCGTGGCCAGACCGGAGCCGGCTTGGGCCAGCATCCCGTCGCTGTGGCCGTGGTAACAGCCGGCGAATTTGATGATACAGGGGCGGCCGGTGCAGGCCCGGGCCAGACGCAGAGCGCTCATCACGGCCTCGGTGCCGGAATTGACCAGGCGCATCATTTCCATGGAGGGGAAAGCCTCGGCGATCAGTTCCGCCATTTCCACTTCCCCTGCGGTCGGCGCGCCGAAACTGAGACCGTCCCGCGCCGTCCGCTCCACGGCTTCAACTACGGCCGGATGAGCGTGGCCCAAGATCAGCGGCCCCCAGGAGCAAACAAAATCGACATATTCCCGCCCGTCGACGTCCCAGAGGCGCGAACCCCGGCCCCGGGCGATAAAGGGCGGTTTGAGGCCGACGGCCTGGAAAGAACGCACCGGGCTGTTGACGCCGCCGGGCAGGACGGCTTCCGCCCGAGAGAGCAAAGCCTGAGAGACCTGTTCACCTGTCCTCATCTTTTCCGCCTCCGTCCTCCTTGCCGTCGTTCCGCCCGCCCGGCTCCAGCCGCCAGATGTCGCGGTTATATTCCCTGACGGCGCGATCGGCAGAGAAAAAGGGCGCGGCGGCGATATTGGCCAGGGCCTTGCGCGACCAGGCCGTCCTGTCTGCGGCGTAGTCGGCGAGCATTTTTTCCTTCACCGTAATATACGAGCGCAGATCCGCCAAGGCCATGAAGCGATCAGAGTGGATCAGGTCAACGTACAGGCGGCTGAGACTGCGCGCGTCCCCTATCCGCATGAGTTGTTTGCCAACGATAAAATCCGTCGTTTCCTCCAGCAGCGGGTCAGCCAGGAGGTATTCCCCGGGATCATAGGCCTGCCGCTCATACAGGTCGAGAACTTCCGCGCTGGAGCGACCGAAAATATAGATATTTTCCGCGCCGACCCGCTCGGCTATTTCCACGTTGGCGCCATCCAGGGTGCCCAGTGTGATCGCCCCGTTCAGCATCATCTTCATATTGCCCGTACCGCTGGCCTCCCTGGAAGCCAGGGAAATCTGCTCGGAGACGTCGGCGGCCGGGATCAGCTTTTCGGCCGCGCTCACATTGTAGTTTTCCACAAAAATTATCCGGATCAGGCCGGCGGTCTGGGGATCCGAATTGATAAGTTTTTCCAAACATAGCAATAAATGGATAGTATCCTTGGCCAGCTCATAGGCCGGCGCGGCCTTGGCCCCGAAAACGGCGACCAGGGGGACGGCGGGAATATGCCCCTCTTTGATCCGCAAGTAAGCGTTGATTAGGTAGAGGGCGTTCAATATCTGGCGTTTATAGGCGTGCAGGCGTTTGATCTGGATGTCGAAAACCGCTGCCGGATCGGGCGGCGGCAGGCCGGAGCCGGCGAGATGCGCGGCCAGAGCCGTTTTATTCTCCTCCTTGACCCGGGCCAGACGGGCCGGCACGGCCGAGTCGCCGGCCAAAGCGGCCAATTCTCCGATCAGATCCGTGTTTTGCCGCCAGCGCTGCCCCAGGCAGTCGTCGAGCAGAGCGCAGAGGCCGGGGTTGCAGTGGATGAGCCAGCGGCGAAAGCTGACGCCGTTCGTTTTGTTCGAGAATTTAGCCGGGTAGAGCCGGTAAAAAGGGGCCAGCTCGTGTTCGCACAGGATTTGCGTGTGCAGGGCGGCCACGCCGTTGACGCTGAAGCCGTAATGAATCGCCAGGCGCGCCATGTGGACGAGGTCCCGGTCGTCCACGAGGGCCAGGGCCTCGTCGTCGCAGCTGCGCAGGACGCGCCGGTTCAGTTCGTGGATAATGGGCATCAGCCGGGGCGCGACGGCGCGCAGCTCGGCGGCGGGCCATTTTTCCAGTGCTTCGGCCAGAATGGTGTGGTTGGTGTAGGCGCAGGCGCCACTGACGGCGGCGATGGCTTCGTCGGCGGACAGTCCCCGCTCCAGGAGCAGGCGAACCAGCTCGGGGATGATCAGGGCGGGATGGGTGTCGTTGATCTGGATCACGACGTACTCCGGCAAACGGCGGCAGTCCCGCCCCGCCGCTTCCAGTTCCCACAGAATATATTGGGCGGCGCAGCTGACGAGGAAATATTGCTGGCAGAGGCGCAGAATCCGCCCGGAGGCGTCGCTGTCGTCCGGGTAGAGAAAAAGGGTGAGGTTGTGGCGGACATCGTTTTTGTCAAAATCAAGCCCGCCCTCGGCCAGATCCTCGTCGATATGCTCCAGGTCGAACAGATGCAGCCTGTTTGTCCGCCCACCGCCGCCGATTACCTCCAGGTCGTACAGCCTGGCTTGCAGCGTGCCCCGGCCGCAGGGCACGGAAAAACGCTGATCCACGGGCCGGAGCCAGGAAAAAGGCTCCGGGCGCAGCCAGGGCTCGGGTTCTTCCGTTTGCCGGCCGGCGGAAAATTTCTGGCGAAAAAGGCCGAAATGGTAATTCAGCCCGATCCCGTCGCCCGGCAGGCCGAGCGTGGCGGCGGCGTCGAGGTAGCAGGCGGCGAGGCGGCCCAGTCCGCCGTTGCCCAAAGCCGGCTCCGGCTCAAACTCCTCGACCTCGCTCCAAGCGGCGCCGGCGGCGGCGAGTTCGGCCCGAATCCCGTCGTACCAGCCGAGATTGATCAGGTTGTTGGTCAGCAATCTGCCGGTCAGAAACTCGGCGGAAATATAATAGAGTTTGCGCGCCGGTCGGGACGGGGCGTCGGTCGGGCGATCCCGGATCATTTGCAGCAGCGCGGCGTATATTTCCTCCGTCGTGCAACTTGCCAGGTCTTTGTGGTATTTTTGCGCCGTGAACGCGGTCAGGCGGCCGGTATAGTCAGACAAAACACGCTCCTTTGTTTCCCCGCCGGCGGACGCCGGCGCAACTAGGCTGTGAACATCAGCGGCGCAGCGGCGGCGGCCGATCCCGGTCGCCCGGCACTGCGCTCGTATTATTACGCCGCTTACATTATGGCATAGGCCCGGCGGATTATCAATGGGGTAAGCGGCTTTTTGTTAGCTTGCCAAGCAAATAAAAAACAGCTATAATATTATTGCGCAGTCGGGAATTGGGAGGTGGGGGCATGGATTTGCGCCAGGTGTTCGAGCGCATGATTTCCGTTTCTGAGCTTGGCCGGGGGCAGGCGTCTAAAGTGATGCAAGTCGTGGAGGAAACCGGGTTGCCTTTTTTCGTGATGAAAAACAACAAACCGCAGGCCGTGATCATTCCCATCCGCGATTATGCCGAACTGGTGAAATCAAGGGAAGTGCTGGCTTCGCTTGATATACCGGAGAAAGGCGCGCCCGCCGGCGACGCATATAAAAATCTGACGGGGGAAGAAATGCGCTTTTTCCTGCAGGGGGAACAAGATGAGGAAAGCTGAACCCAAAGACGGCGGAACGGCGGAACAGTAGAACAGTAGAACAGTAGAATAGGGGGATCCGGCAAAAAATGATTATCTGGGACAGGGAACATGAGTGTATGCCCCGGCCGCGGCTGGCCGAATTGCAGTTAGAACGGTTGAAACATACGGTGCGCTATGTTTATGAGAAAGTGCCCTATTATCGCGACATTTTTGACCAAAGAGGCTTCAAGCCCCAACATCTGCAGAATTTGAGCGATTTGACCCATTTGCCCTTTATCACGAAAGACGACCTGCGCAATTTTTACCCGTTCGGCCTTTTTGCCGTCCCGCAGCGGGAAATAGTGCGCCTGCACGCTTCTTCCGGCACGACGGGGCGGTCGGTTGTCGTCGGCTACACGCGCCGCGACATGGAAACATGGACGGAACTGACGGCCCGCATGGTGACGCTGGCCGGGGTGACGGAGAACGACACGGCCCAAATCGCTTTTAATTATGGCCTCTTTACGGGCGGATTCGGTCTGCATTACGGCTTGGAGCGCGTGGGGGCCACGGTCATCCCCGCTTCCGGCGGCAACACGGAGCGCCAGCTCACGCTCATCCAGGACTTTGGCACGACGACGCTGATCGCCACGCCCGGTTACGCCCTCTATCTCGGTGAAACGGCGGAAGCGCAGGGGATCGACCTTTCCCGCTGGCAGCTGCGCCTCGGACTTTTCGGCTCCGAGCCCTGGACGGAGGAAATGCGGACGGAAATAGAAAAACGGCTCCGAGTTACGGCGACCGATAATTATGGTCTGAGCGAAGTGCTGGGGCCGGGCGTGAGCGGCGAGTGTCACTGCCGGGCCGGGATGCATATCGCCGAAGATCATTTTATCGTGGAAACGATCAATCCCGAGACGGGGGCAAATTTGCCGCCGGGGGAGGAAGGCGAACTGGTCTTTACCTCGCTGACCAAGGAGGCTTTTCCCGTGATCCGCTTCCGCACGAAAGATATATCCTGCCTGTATACCGAACCCTGCGCCTGCGGGCGGACGACGGCGCGGATGCGACGGACAAGCGGGCGCACGGACGATATGCTCATTATCCGCGGCGTGAATGTCTTCCCTTCTCAAATCGAAAGCGTGCTGATCAATTCGGAAGGCATCGCCCCCTATTACCGCATAGACGTTTACCGGCGCGGGGCGCTGGACGATTTGGAAATCTCCGTCGAAGTGGCCTCCTCCGACCTCTTGGAGCCCTATTTTCAATTGGAAGAACTGTCCGCCACCATCCAGCGCAAAATCTACGCCACCCTGGCTCTGACCGCCAAAATCCGCCTGGTGCAGCCCGGTTCGCTCGAACGGACGACGGGCAAAAGCCGGCGGGTCTTCGACCATCGCCCCAGCGGAGGCCGGCCGGCATGAAACAGCTGATGACGGGCAACGAAGCCATTGCCCGCGGGGCCTGGGAGGCCGGAGTCCTGGTCTGTACCGCCTATCCCGGCACGCCGAGTACGGAGATCACGGAAAACGCGGCCCGTTACGAACAGATATACGCGGAATGGTCGCCGAACGAAAAAGTGGCGCTCGAAGTCGGCCTCGGCGCTTCCATCGCCGGCGGGCGGGCGCTGGTCGCCATGAAGCACGTCGGCGTCAATGTCGCGGCCGATCCTCTTTTCACCGCGGCTTACACGGGTGTGACCGGGGGGCTGGTGCTCGTTTCCGCCGACGACCCCGGGATGCATAGCTCGCAAAACGAGCAGGACAACCGCCACCTGGCCCGGGCCGCGAAGATTCCCGTCCTGGAACCGGCCGACAGCCAGGAGGCCAAGGATTTCACCAAGTACGCCTTTGCCCTCAGCGAAGAATACGATACGCCCGTTATGCTCAGAATCACCACCCGGGTGGCCCACTCCCAGTCATTGGTCGAATTGGGCGAACGGGAGGAGAGAACCCTCGCCCCCTATGTCAAAAACTCCCATAAGTATGTCATGATTCCCGCCTATGCCCGGCCGCGCCATACGGCGGTGGAAGCGCGACTGACCGCGCTGGGCCATCTGGCGGAGACCACGCCGCTGAACCGGGTGGAATGGGGCGACCGCTCCATCGGCGTCGTCACGGGCGGCATAGCTTACCAGTATCTGAAGGAAGTGCGGCCGGAGGTGTCCGTGCTGAAACTGGGGCTCTCCTATCCCCTGCCGCGCCAAAAAATCACGGAATTTGCCCGCTCGGTCACGCGGCTCTATGTGGCGGAAGAATTGGAAGATTTTTGGGAGAGCCAATTGCGGGCCTGGGGGCTGGATGTCTGCGGCAAGGAAATTTTTCCCCGCACGGGCGAATTGCAGCCGGAAATCGTGGCCGCCGCCCTGGCCGCTCCGCTCGGACACTCCCCCGCTTCGCTCGAACACTCCCCCACTCCGCCCACTCCGCCCGCCGCCGCCCTGGAGGCGCCGGCCCGGCCGCCCGTTCTTTGTCCCGGCTGCCCGCATCGCGCCCTTTTTTACGTGCTGCGGAAAATGCGCCTGGTCGTGGCCGGCGATATAGGCTGTTACACGCTCGGCTGCCTTGAGCCCCTCGACTCCGTCGATACGACGATATGTATGGGCGCGAGCATCGGCACGGCCATCGGGATGGAAAAAACCCGCGGGCGGGAATTCGGCCGGCGGCTCGTGGCTGTCATCGGAGATTCCACTTTTATCCATTCGGGTGTGACCGGCCTGATCGACGCCGTGTATAACAACGCGCCGATAACGCTGCTGATCCTGGACAACCGGACGACGGGCATGACCGGCCATCAGGACAATCCGGTCACGGGCCGGACGCTCCAGGGAGAAGCGTACAGGGAAATCGACCTGACCCGGCTGTGCCGCGCCGTTGGCGTCGACCGCGTTACAACCGTGGATCCTTTTGACCTGAAACTGCTGGAGCAGACGATTCGCGCCGAACTGGCGGCGGAGGAACCATCGGTCATTATCACGCGGCGCAAATGCGCCCTGATCGACCGGGAGGCGGTGAGGCCCCCGCTGCGGGTGGAGCGGGACAAATGCACGCAATGCCTCCGCTGTATGCGCCTCGGCTGCCCCTGTCTCGCCCTGCGGGAAGGGGAAACGGTTATAGACGCTCAATGTACGGGCTGCGGCCTCTGCGCCCGGGTCTGCGCCGCCGGCGCCATCGGGGAGGCGGGTGAACAATGACGGTGAATAATATTCTGATTGTCGGCGTGGGCGGGCAAGGTACGATCCTGGCCAGTCGCGTGCTGGCGGCTGTGATCGTCCAAGCCGGCTATGAGGTCAAGGTGTCGGAAATCCACGGCATGGCCCAGCGGGGCGGCAGCGTCGTCACGCAGGTGCGCTGGGGGGAGCGGGTTTTTTCTCCCCTGGTTCCGCTCGGGGCGGCCGGCGTCGTCCTGGCTTTCGAAAAACTGGAAGCCTTGCGCTGGTTGCCCTGGCTGCGCCCGGGCGGTCAGATGCTCGTCAATGACCAGCGCATTGACCCGATGCCGGTGCTGACCGGCGCGGCCGTTTACCCGGAGGACGCTCTGGCCCGCCTGAGCGCAGCCGGCGCGGCCGTGACGCTCTGCGACGGGTACGCCCTCGCTCTGCGCGCGGGTAACGCCAAAGCGGTCAATATGGTTTTACTCGGACTGCTTTCCCGTCACCTGGAATTCCCGCTCTCGGCCTGGGAGTCCGCTCTCCGCCGAACGGCGCCGGAAAAATACCTGGCCGTCAATCTGGCCGCTTTTGCCCTGGGCCGGGATTGATAGCCCACAATCCTTTCCCATCCCGGCAGCGCGAAAAAATCAGCGACTTTATATGGCGTCCCGCTGTAATAGCAGTCGGGAAATACCACTGTTTTGCGGCATCGGGCCGTGTAAAGCACATCACATAACCCGCTGCGCACGCCGACAAAGGCGCCGGCGTATTCGGCGGCGGCGACTATCTGGGCAAGGGGTATTTCCAGGGAATGCGTCCCGGCGGCGGGGGATCTCCCCGCCGTATTGGTAAAAACCGCATAGCCCCGCCGGCGATAGGCTGCGACCATTCGGCGCCAGAAATCCGCCGGCATATCCGCCACGCTTTTGGCATAGGGGGCCAAAATGACGCTCCGCCCGGGCAGAATTTTCTCCCGCTGCTCGAACTCCGCCAGCCGGGACGGTGGCACGGGGGCGGCGGTTTTGTCCAGACCGTAGACGATATGCTTATAGCAGTCGATAAAAGAGAGAAAATGCCGATCCAGCCAGCGGATGCTATCGTCCGTGTAGGGCCGGTCATGGTGGGCGATCAGGCAATCGGTGGCGCGGGTGAAAACGACCGCCTGCACCAGCTCATCCATGTCCGCCTGCTCAAGGGTAACCGGGTTCTCCGCGCCAAACATTTCCGCCACCTGCCGGCAGGCGTCGCCGGCGACGATAAGAGCGGTCGGGCCAATCCCGTGTTTCGCGCGGTAAGCGGGGAGAAAAGCCATCGCCCAATACACGTCGCCCAGGGCGTTATAGGGGCAGATGATGAGGCGCCGCCCGGGATATCGGGCGCGGATTTGTTCCAGCCGCGCCGCGCCGCGCCGCATCCGCGCCGTTTTGCGCGCGAGCGTATCGGCGGAGAGCGAAAATTCAGCGAAGGAATTGTCCTCTCCGAGCTGAACGATTTCCCCGTCGTAGCCGAGGCGCCGCAGCTGAGCCGCCATCTCGGCCCGGAAGCGCGAGGCGATAAGAACGACGCTATTATGAGCGGTATAGTCCCGAATCCGTTCCGGCGGCGCAATCGGAACCCCGCGGCAGGCAAGCCCCTGCTTTGCCGTGCTATTGTCGAGAATAGCGGCGGGCCGGACGCCGCGGGCCAGCAGGTAACGCGCTATTTCTTCCGTGGCGCGGCAATGACCAAAGAGAAAAACCTCTCGGTTGATAATTGACTTGAACTGATAATCCGTTATGATTTCTTCTCCTTTTTGAGCTATGGCTGTCATCTCCTGCCCCCTTCCAGCGTTGACTATACCATAACGGGCCGAAAAAAACAACGAAAATATACTTGTCCACTTCCTTCGCTTATTATATAATATAGGCGAAGAGGAGAGAGAATATCCAAAAAACTTATTGTTCTCTTTTTTCAGAAAATAAAAACAGAGAGGTTGGATGGAATGAAATTAGTACGGGAAGCGACCGCGGGCGCAAGCGACGCCGGCGACATCATCGTCACGGTGCTACCGGGCAGCGAACCGGGCGTAACAGTGGAATTGAAAGGAAAATCCGTCGTGCTGAAGCAGTTCGGCACGCAGATGAAGGCCGTGATAAAGAAGACGGCGGAAGATCTGGGCGTGGAGTCCGCCCTCATCAAGGCGCAGGATAACGCCGCCCTGGATTTTACGATTCGCGCCCGGACGCGCTGCGCCATTGAGCGGGCGGCCGGCTGAAGAGGAAGGGTGGTACCGGAAGCAATTTGCGCCGGAGAGAAAGGAATGGTCGTAACATGAAAAGCCTTATGATTGTGAATGCCAATAATCCGAAAATATTGCTGGACGCGGTGTTGTACGGCGCGGACGGCGTGTTGTTTGACCTGGCAGATTCCGTAGCGGATACGGAAAAGGACGCCGCCCGGCTTTTGCTGGTTGAAGCGCTCCGCTTTTTGGATTATTCGGCGGTGGAAGTCGTCGTGCGCCCGAATTGCCCCTGTCAAAAAGATTTTGAGCTGGACCTGCTGACGGTCGCCCCCGGCAAACCGTGTGATTTCATCGTGCCGATGGCCAAACCGGAATATGTCGTCCGGGCGGCGGAGATCCTGGATAAAGCGGAAGCGGAAAACAATCTGCCCGCGGGCGAGATCCGCCTGATTCCTTCTATTGACTCCGCTGCCGGCGTGGAAAGCGTCGCCGCCGTTATCGCGGCTTCTCCGCGGGTGCGGGCGGTCATGTTCGACGCCAAAAAATTTCTGGCCGACCTGGGCGCGGAAGCGGGCGGCGCGGAGCAGCTCGTCTACGCCCGCAGCAAGATCGCCGTCGCCTGCCATGTGGCGGGCGTCGAATCCATCGATACGCCTTATGTCGGCAAAGCGGACGGACTGGCCGCCGACGCCGGGGCGGCCAAAGCGCTCGGATTTACCGGCAAAGTCGCCGCAGACGGCAAACAGGTCAAAACCATCAACGCCGTTTTTGCCTGAAAACCGGTGTTCCCCGACCGCAGACGGCGGGAGCGCAAACAAATGATTAAGTTAAAAATGGGGGAATTACGATGAAAAATGTTCTCGGACGGGAATTTCCGGATTATATTGAGGGGTACGGCCAGGTTCGGCCTTTTACCGGCGCTTTCAACAATTACGGTGAGCGGGCGACGGTGGGGACGAAGCGCCGGAGCGTAAAACCGGCGCATCAGACGCCGCCGGCGGAGGAAAAACTTTGCCGCTCCATCGATGAAGTCTTCGACCGCATCGGCGTCAGGGACGGCATGACCTTTGGTTTTCACCATCATCTGCGCAACGGCGATTATGTGGTGAACCTCGTCATGAAAGCCGCGGCGGAGCGGGGGCTCAAGGATCTGCACGTGGCGGCGACAGGGATTTTCGGCTGTCATGAGCCGCTGGTCGAATATATCAAATCGGGCGTCATCACGCAGATTTCCTGCAGCTATATCTCGCCCGGCCCCGTGGCCAAGGCCATCACCACCGGCCTTCTGCGGAAGCCGGCTATTTTTCGCAGTCACGGCGGTCGCCCCCGGGCGATTGAGAGCGGGGACATGCACATCGACGTGGCCTTTGCCGCTTCCCCGACCTGCGACCCTTACGGCAATGTCAACGGCACGCACGGGCCCTCGGCTTGCGGCGTTCTTTCTTACATTTTTCCGGACACGGAATACGCCGATTATGTAGTCGCCGTCACGGATAATCTCGTTGATTACCCCGCGCCGCCGCCCATACAGATCACGCAGGACAAGGTGGATTTTGTCCTCGTCGTGGACAAGATCGGCGACCCGGCCGGCATCGCCTCGGGCACGACCCGAGTGACGACCGACCCGATCGGGTTGCGCATCGCCGAATCGGCGGCTGCCTTGCTGGATGAGGCCGGCTATATCAAGGACGGCATGTCTTTGCAGACCGGGGCCGGCGGGGCTTCACTGGCCGTGGCCGCTTTTGTGCGGGAACGGATGTTGGCAAAAGGCGTCGTCGGCGCTTTCGGGGCCGGCGGAATCACCTCCTATTTTGTCCAAATGCTGAAGGAAGGTCTCTTGCGGGCTTTGTTCGACGTGCAGTGCTTTGACCTGGATTCGGTCAAATCCGCCGGCGAGAACCCCGCCCACATGCTTATGAGCGGCTCGCTCTACGGCAATCCGCACAGCCGCGGCGCCGTCGTCAACAATCTGGACATCATGATCCTCGGGGCGACGGAGATCGACCTCGACTTCAATGTCAACGTCGTCACCGGTTCCGACGGCGTAGTCATGGGCGCTTCGGGCGGCCACAACGACTGCTCGGCCGGATCGAAGATCGCCATTGTCGTTTCCAACCTGCTCAAGGGCCGTCTCTGCATGGTACGCGACCGGGTGACCACCGTCACCTCCCCGGGCGAAACGATCGACGTTCTGGTGACGGATCGCGGCATTGCCATCAATCCGCAACGCCAGGATTTGCTGGAAAAATTGCAGGGTTCGGCGCTCCCGCTCACGGATATCAAATCCCTGAAAGAATTTGGCGAAAACCTGACCGGCAAGCCGGACGCGATCGAATTCACGGATAAAATCGTCGCCGTGGTCGAATATCGCGACGGCACGGTCATAGACGTCGTGCGCCAACCCAAGTAACAGAGGCTTTTGGCGGCGAAAGGTTTCCGAAATAATATGATTTACAATTTTGCGGACAAGCAGCCCAAGCTGGGGGCAAATGTTTTCATCGCACCCGGCGCGCAAATCATCGGCGACGTTACCTTGGGCGCCGAAGTCAGCGTCTGGCATAACGCCGTCCTGCGCGGCGACACCGATGCGATCGTCGTCGGATCGCGGACAAATATTCAGGACCTGAGCGTCCTGCACACCGATGCGGGGATCGAACTTTTTCTGGCCGAGGACGTGAGCATCGGCCACTCCTGCGTCCTGCACGGCTGCCGCATCGGCGCCGGTTCCCTGGTCGGCATTGGCGCCGTCATCCTGAACCACGCTGTTATCGGCGATCACTGCCTGGTCGCCGCCCGCTCTCTCGTGACGGAAAGAAAAACCTTCCCTTCGCATACGCTGATTATGGGCAGCCCGGCCCGGGTGGCGCGGGAACTCACGGCGGAGGAACTGGCCGGGCAGGCCAGGCGGG
The DNA here is from genome assembly GCA_031270805.1 of Gracilibacteraceae bacterium. Taxonomy (GTDB): domain Bacteria; phylum Bacillota; class Desulfitobacteriia; order Desulfitobacteriales; family Syntrophobotulaceae; genus JAIRRL01. Next base: position 41,039 of record JAISWK010000192.1, on the reverse strand, counting down.
TGGCGGAATATGTGCGCAGGGCCGCCAGGCATCGGGAGGCCCTCAGCCAAATAATCGCTTCGAGCGGAGGGCTTTAGTCCGTTCCGGCTCGGCGATCTTCTTCTCGGGAAACGCGGGGAAAAATTCTCTCCGCGTTTTCCGTTGTTATTTTGGCAATTTCTTCCAGAGAAACAGCGCGCAGCTCCGCTATTTTCGCCGCAGTCAGAGCCGCGTAAGCCGGCTCGTTTCTCTGGCCGCGATGCGGTTCCGGCGGCAGGTAAGGGCAGTCCGTCTCCACCAGGATGCGATCGGCCGGGGCTTTGGCCACCGTCTCCAGTATTTGGCGCGCGTTGCGGTAAGTAACCGGCCCGCTGAAGGAAAGATAGAAACCCAGGGCCAGCGCCGCGCGGGCCGTCTCCCAGGATCCGGAGTAAGAATGGAACACGCCGCCGTGAGCCGGCGTATGGGCGCGGACGATCTCCAGCACGTCCCCGTGCGCGTCCCGGTCGTGAATAATGATGGGCAGACCGGCCTCGTCCGCCAGTTCGATCTGTTCGATAAAGACGCGGCGCTGCAGCAGACGGGGGGAAAGGTCGCGGAAATAATCCAGTCCGATCTCCCCCCAGGCCACGACCCTGGGCTGCCGGGCCATGCGGCGCAGAGCGTCCCAGACCGCAGGGCCGGCCCCCGTCGCGTCGTGGGGATGGACGCCTACGGCCGCGTAAATAAAGTCATATTGTTCCGCCAGGGCCAGCGATTCCGCGCTGGAATTTTCATCAAACCCGATATTGATGATCCGCTCCACCCCGGCGGAGCGCGCCCGCGCCAGTACGGCCTCCAAGTCGCCGGCCAAGCGCGGGTTGTTCAAATGCGCATGTACATCCCAGATCATCGCAGGTCTACCCGGGGGAAGAGAGGGGCCCCCTTTTGCACGCGCGTCCCGGGGGCGAGCAGACCCCAGAGGCCGCCGTCCGCCCAGTTGTGGAAAGAAACAGCCCCGCCCAGGAGCGGTCGCAGCCGTTCCGGCACGCCGGGCATGAAGGGGGCGGAGAAAATCCCCAGCACCCGGACGGCTTCCGCGCAGGTGTAGAGTACCGTCCCCAACCGCTCCGCCGCAGCCGGGTCTTTGGCCAGCGCCCAAGGAGCGGATTCGTCCACATATCTGTTCAGGCGGGCCACAAAACGCCATAGTTCATCCAGCGCCCCCGCCGGATCGCAGGCCAGCAGTTTTTTTTCAATCCCGCCCCAGACCTCTGCGGCCAGCGCGACAATTGCTTCTTCCCGCTCGCCCGGCGCGCCCGGGGTCGGGACGCCGCCGCCGCAGTACCGCTCCACCATCGCCAGCGACCGGGAGACAAAATTGCCGAGATCGTTGGCCAGATCAGTATTGAGGCGCATGACCAAGTCGTCCTCCGAGTAAGTGCCATCCGCGCCGGGCTGCATTTCCCGCAGCAGAAAATAGCGGACGGCGTCGGAGCCGTAGCGCTCCAGCAGGTCAAAAGCGTCCTCCACATTCCCGCGCGACTTGGAGATCTTGCCCCCGGCCCGATCGATAAACCAGCCGTGGCCGTAAATCTGCCGGGGCAGGGGCAGGTCGAGGGCCAGGAGGATGATCGGCCAGATCACAGCGTGAAAACGGACGATATCCTTGCCCATAATATGCACGTCCGCCGGCCAGAATTTGCGGAAAAGCTCTCCGTCGGGGTAGCCCAGGGCCGAAATGTAGTTGATCAGGGCGTCCAGCCAGACATAGACCACGTGTTTGGGGTCGAAGGGCACCGTGATGCCCCATTGGAAGGTTGTGCGCGAAACGCAGAGGTCTTCGAGACCGCCGCTGATGAAACGGATCATTTCGTTGCGGCGGGAAACCGGCTGGATGAAAAGCGGGTTGGCCTCGATATGGGCCAGCAGCCGCTCCCGGTACTTGGACAGGCGGAAAAAATAGCTTTCTTCCTTCATCCATTCCACCTCCTGCCCGCACCAATCATTCGGACACTTCCCCTCCGCTATTTTCTTCTCCGGCCAGAAAGTTTCGCAAGGCGTGCAATACCAGCCCTCGTATTCCGCCTTGTAAATATCGCCCTGCTCGTAGAGGCGGCGGAAAACCTGCTGCACCACTGCGGCGTGCCTCTTTTCCGTCGTGCGGATAAAATCGTCGTATTGCACATGACAAAGCTGCCAGAGACTGCGAAATTTTTCCACAATGCCGTCTACGTAGGGCAAAGGTTCCAAGCCCAATTTTTCGGCGGCGCGAATTATTTTTTGCGAATTTTCATCCGTCCCCGTCAAAAAATGCACCTCCTGGCCGCGCATCCGCTGCAGACGTGCGATTGCGTCCGCTGCGACCGTCGTGTAAGCCGTTCCAATATGCGGACTGGAATTGGGATAATAGATCGGAGTTGTGATATAATAGGTCATGACAGTTCTCCTTTGTCGAAATAATTGCTGATCGGGCTATGTCCTGAAAAAAAATTTTTATTTTTTGGCAAAAAGGGCTTGACTGTTAAAGACATTTTTGGTAAGTTAAGGGTAGCCCTTGTGGCTAAGATAATTAAGAAGGAGTGATTCCATGACGATCAAATCAACCGGCATAGTAAGAAAGGTGGATGAACTGGGGCGCGTGGTGCTGCCAATCGAGTTGCGCCGCACACTCGGTATCGACGAAAAAGACGCTTTGGAGATTTACGTGGACGAGGAAAAAATCATCCTGAAGAAGTACGCGCCGGCGTGCATTTTCTGCGGCAGCGCGGAAGGGATGCAACAGTACCATGGGAAGAATGTCTGCCGCGAGTGCACCGGCAACATGTCCGCGCTTCTCAACGCGGATAGCGCGATACTCTAAGGCTCAAGACCCACCGGTTTCTGCAGGAGGCGGTTATCCGCCTCCTTTTTCATGCGCGTGCGTCAGCCAGAGGCGGTACAGTTCTTTTTTCCCCAGGCCGTACTCCGCCGCGATCTGCGCTCTGGCTTCCCGCCCGCTCAGGCCCGCCGCCGTCAGTTCCCGCAGCCGAACCAGCACTGTTTCCGCCGCCGGCGGCGGCGCCGGCGTCCGTTCGACCGGGGCGAGCAACAGACAGCACTCGCCTCTGGCCGGCGCGGCCGCGAAACGCTGCGCCAGTTCCCGCAGGGTTCCCTGGCATACCTCCTGATGCAATTTTGTCAGTTCCCGGGTCACTGCGGCCCGGCGCTCCGGCCAGCGCGCGGCCATGTCTCCCAGCGTCGCGGCCAGCCGGTGCGGCGCCTCGTAAAAGATCAGCGTGTAGGGCAGACCCTCCAATTCGTCCAATTCCCGGCCCCGCGCGCTCCGGGCGGCGGGGAGAAAGCCGAGAAAGATAAAACGCTCGGCGGGCAGCCCGCTCAGGACAAGAGCCGTGAGGCCGGCGCTCGGGCCGGGCAGAACATCGACCCGGATCCCGGCAGCCGCCGCCGTCCGCACGATAACGGCGCCGGGGTCGGAAATACAGGGCAGACCGGCGTCGGAAACCAGCGCCACATTTTTCCCGGCCAGCAGAGCCCGGAGCAGCGCCTCGCTCTGGCGGCGCTCGTTGTGTTCGCGGTAACTGACCAGCGGCGTGTCGATTTCGTAACGGGCGAGGAGCTTCCGCGTATGCCGCGTATCCTCCGCCGCGATCAAGTCCGCCTCGCGCAAAACCCTGAGTACGCGCAGCGTAATATCCTCCAGGTTGCCGATCGGCGTGGCGCAGACGTACAGAGCGCCCGCCGGAGCGGCCTCGCCGCCGGCCTCAGCCATCGCGGCGGAGGAAAGCTTCGCAGAACAGACACGGCTCCGCCCGCGGCCGCCCGAAACACAAGTGGCAGACGTGAAAAGAATCCGCGTACATCTTTTCCAGGGTTTCCGCCGCCTGCCGCTGAATCAGGGCTGAGTTCGCCCGCACCAAGTCCGGATCCGTTTCGCTCAGGACGCTGAGCTCCCGCTTCAGACACAGATTTTCTTCCTCCAAAAAAATGGCGTATTCCCTTAAACTTTTTAGTTCCTGGCCAAAAACAGCCGCATGTTCCTCCACCTCCGTGAAGGCTTGGGCCAATCTGCCCATTTCAAACCTCCGTTTCCTCCGGCAGTCGGCGTAAATCATCCGGGGCGGCGGCTTCCATGTCCCCCAGGATTTTATGGCGCTCGCATTGCCGGCAGTCATAGGCGTCGCTTTCAAATTTGAGACAGCACATGAGCCGGCCGCAAATCCCGGAAATCTTCGTGGGATTGAGCGAAATATTCTGCTCCTTGGCCATGCGGATCGATACGGGCTCAAAATCTTCCAAAAAGGTCGAGCAGCAAAGCTCGCGCCCGCAGGAGCCGATCCCGCCGAGAATCTTCGCCTCGTCCCGCACGCCGATTTGGCGCAGTTCTATGCGGGTGCGAAACACCGCGGCCAGGTCGCGAACCAGATCGCGAAAATCCACCCGGCCATCCGCGCTAAAAGAAAAAATAATTTTGTTATTATCAAAAGTGTATTCCACCTTGATCAGTTTCATCGGCAGTCGGTGGGCGGCGATCTTCTGCAGACAGATGGTAAAAGCCGACTTTTCCTTGCGGAGATTCTGCTCCTGCACCGCCTTGTCCGCCTCACTGGCCAGGCGCAGCACCTCCCGCAGCGGATGATGAGCCGCGGAAGGATTCCGCCCCGCCTGCGGCCCGCGAACCACCTGCCCGTATTCCAAACCGCGCGCTGTCTCGACGACGACGGCGGCGCCGGTTTCCAGCGGCAGGCCGCCCGTCGCGAAATCATATATCCGTCCCGCCTGGCGGAACCGAACCCCTACCACCTCCGTCATGAGCCCACTCCTTTCCCGCCGCGCCCCAGCAGACGCAGCGTCAACACTTCGAGAACCAACCGCGGACTGACATTGTACCTTAAATCAGCCAGCGCTTTTTTTACGAGTACCAGGCGGGCGGGCTGCGCCCGACCGGCGGCCGTTTCCTCGCGCAGCCGCACGGCCAGGGTCAGGAGCAAAAGCCGGACTTCCTCCCGCTCCCATTCCGCCGCCAGCGGCCAGAGGCGGAGAAAATCTCCGGCGGCGAGGACTGCTTCATAGCGGGCCAACCGCTCCGCCGCCGCTTCGCTGCCGCCGAGGCTGATCTCATAAGCCAGGGCGGCGTCGCCACCGGCCAGAGCCAGGGCCCGGGCATCCCCTTCCGGGGCGGCGTCTTCCGCCGCGACCGGGAAAAAAACCATCTGCGCCCGGCTGCGCAGCGTAGGTAAAATCGTCTCCCCGTTGTCCACACTCAAAACGAGTACCGTAGCCGGCGGCGGTTCCTCCGCCAATTGCAGCAGGGCGTTGTTGGCCTCCGCCGTCATTTTATCCGCCCGGTCGATCAGGGCGGCGCGGTAACGGCCCTCATAGCGCGCGCGCTGCAGCTTGCTCCGCAATTCCCCCACCTGCTCCACGCCGAGGGACGTTTTGGCCGGCTCGACGATATAGACGTCGGGATGATTAAAATTCATTACTTTGCGGCAGGCCAGGCAATGCCCGCATCCCGGCTCCGCCGTGTTTTCGCAGTTCAAGAGCGCCGCCAGGCGCAGAAAGCCCTTCCGCCTTTCTGCGGCGCTGCCGCCGTGCAGGATAAGAAAATGCGGCGGCCGGCCCCGGCGAACCGCTTCCAGTACAAGATCAAACTGCCTGAACAAATTACTGATGCTCCAACCGCCCAAGCGCCGCCTCAATCAGGGCAATCGCTTTCCTGATATTTTCCAGGGAGGCGGCGTAGGAAATCCGCAGATACCCTTCGCCGTAAATACCGAAGGCATTACCGCCCAGCGTGGCCACCCCGGCCTCCTGCAGGAGGTAATCCGCCATGGCCCGGCTCGGCCGCCCATAGCGGCTGATATTGGGAAAAACATAAAACGCCCCGTCCGGCTCGGCGCAGGTTATACCGGGAATGGCGTTCAGGCCGGCGACGATGACGTCGCGCCGGGCCCTGAACTCCGCCGTCCGCTCCCGCACCCCCTCCTGGGGCCCGGTCAGGGCCTCGATGCAGGCGGCCTGAGTGTAGCCGGCCAGACAGGAAGTGCTGTTGACGACGAGTTTGTTAATATGCGCGGCCAGCGGCAGCGGCATGACGCCGTATCCGGCCCGCCAGCCCGTCATGGCGTAAGTCTTGGAAAACCCGTTCAGAATAATCGTTTTTTCCCGCATACCCGGAAAAGAACTGATGGAGGCGTGTTCCCCCTCATAAAGAATATTTTCATATATTTCGTCAGAGAGAACCAAGAGATCCCGCTCCCGCAAAAATTCCGCCGCCTCGCGCAGGTCATCCCGCGTCACGACCCCGCCGGTCGGATTCTGGGGCGAGTTGATGATTACGAGCTTCGTCCGCGGGGTGACCAGGCGTTTTAAGACCGAGACGTCCAGGCGGAAGCGGTCGGCCTCGCGCAAGGGCAGGGGTACGGGCACGCCGCCGGCAAACCTGATCATGGACTCGTAGATCGGGAAACCCGGATTGGGGTATATGACCTCGTCGCCGCTGTCCGTCGCGGCCAGGATCGTGTAAAACATAATGGGCTTGCCGCCGGCCGTCATGACCACCTGATCAGGATCCACCGCGTAACCGCAGGTGCGGCCCACAGCGGCGGCAATAGCCCGGCGCGCTTCCACCGTGCCGGCGGAAGGCGTGTACTTGGTCAGGCCGGCTTCCAGACCGCGGATACCGGCGGCGATAATATTGGCCGGCGTCGGAAAATCCGGCTCGCCGATCTCCAAGTGGATGATCTCCCGCCCTTCCGCTTCCAGAGCCCGGGCCGCCGCCAGCATTTCAAAAGCTGTTTCGCTGCCGAGGCGGCTCATGCGCCCGGCCAACAGCTCCCCGCACTCTTTCATGCCGCCTCTATTTCTCCTGTTCGGCTTTTAATTTTTTCACCAGGTCATCGCACAATTTGGCCGGCATTTCCTCATAGCCGAGAAATTTGCTGGCAAAAGAGCCGCGGCCCTGGGTGATGGATTTGAGGTCGATGCTGTAGCGCAGCATTTCCGCCTGAGGGGCCTGGGCCTTGATGACCTGGAACTTGCCTTGCGGCTCCATGCCGAGGACACGCCCGCGCTTCGTGTTCAAATCGCCGATCACGTCGCCCATAAAGCTGTCCGGCACCTTGATCTCCATTTCAATAATCGGTTCCAGCAACACGGGACTCGCCTGCTCCATCCCTTTTTTGAAAGCCTGGACAGCGGCCAGTTTGAAGGCCATTTCCGACGAATCCACGCTATGGGAGGAACCGTCGTACAAGGTGAAGGACACGCCCGTCATCGGATAACCGGCGAGAAATCCTTCCGCCACGGCTTCGCGCAGCCCCTTTTCCACCGCCGGGAAAAAATTGCGGGGGACGGAGCCGCCGAATACTTCCTCCTTGAACTCAAAATCCACGCCGGGCTTCGGCTCCATGCGGATCCAGACGTCTCCGTACTGACCGTGGCCGCCGCTCTGTTTCTTATGCTTGCCCTGCACCTCTTTCACCGCTTTGCGGATCGTCTCCCGGTACGGGACGCGCGGGGTTTCCATTTCCACGCTCACGCTGAATTTGCGCATCAGTTTTTCGCTGATCACGTCCAGCTGCATTTCGCCGATGCCGGTCAGGATGAGCTGCTTGGTCTCCGTGTTCTTGCTGACGCGCAGGGTGGGATCCTCGTCGACGAGCCGGGCCAGCGAAGCGCCGACCTTGTCCTCGTCGCCTTTGTTCTTCGGCCTGATATAGACGGGCAGCGTCGGTTCGGGAAAATCAATCCCGGGCAGGAGCACCGGTTTGTCTTTCGCGCTCAGGCTGTCCCCGGTCTTGGTTTCCTGCAGCTTGGCGATGACGCAGATGTCGCCCGCCTCGACTCTCGGTGTGTTGTCCTGGGTTTTGCCGCGCAGGTAAAACAATTGCCCGATTTTTTCCTCCGCCTCGCGGGTCGCGTTGTACAAAGGGGCGTCGCTCGTGAAAGCGGCGCCATAGACGCGGAAAAACGACATTTTGCCCAGAAAGGGGTCGGCCAGCGTCTTAAAGACCAGCGCCGATTTTTCCGCCGCCGGCACGGGGGCCTGCACTTTGTCCACAATAAACTGCGTCAGTTCCCTGACGCCGATGTTTTTTTCCACGGAACCGAAGAGCACGGGCACGACCATGTGCAGGGAGAGCGCCTGGTTCGTCGCCCGGACGAGTTCCGCTTCCGTCAGGTGTTCTCCTTCCAGGTACTTTTCCAGCAGCGCGTCGTCGGTCTCGGCCACGGCCTCGGCCAGCGCCTCCCGCAGGAGTTCCGCCTCGTCCCGATGTTCGGGCGGGATCTCGCCCAATATGTTGACGACGCCGCTGAAGGCGTCCTCCCGGCCGACGGGAATCTGCATCTGGGCAAAGCGGACGCCGGGATACATGGCGCGCAGGCTGTCCAAAACCTCGGTCGGGCGCGCGTTTTCCCGGTCAAGTTTATTTATAAACACAATGCGGGGAAGTTTCATTTCCTCCATAATATCCCAAATGATTTCCGCCTGCACCTCTATGCCGTCCACGGCGCTCAAAAGCAAAACCCCGGTTTCCACGACGCGCAGGGCGCTGAGGACTTCGCCGATGAAATCGGAATAGCCGGGCGTGTCCAAAACATTGATTTTAACGCCGGCGTGTTCCACCGGGATAAGGGAAGTGTTGATGGACAGGTGGCGCTGGACCTCTTCCGGTAAGTAGTCGGAAATCGTGTTGCCGTCGTTTACCCGGCCGATGCGGTTCGTCTGCCCCGTGTTAAAGAGCATGGTTTCCGCGAGGGAAGTCTTGCCGCCGCCGCCGTGCCCCACGAGACAGACATTGCGAATGTCCTTGGAATCATAGATCTTCAAATATATCTCTCCCTTGCGCATTTGCGTATTTGTGTACTATTCTACGCTGGAGAGAGCAATTCCTTTTACCGCGACTGAATTTTCCTAATAATATGTGCGCGAGAGCGCGAGCAATGGGCTCCGGAGGGCGGCGGACACGCCTTACTAATGTAAATGGCGCATAATGACGACGTTCAAATAGCGGGGATTGCGGTAGAGATCAATGATATTGCCCGTATCCACTATTTCCACGATGGGGCGGTTTTTTTGATTGGAAAGGACGCGGGCTTTTTCGCTATTGCTCAATAGCACATAGGAGCCGACGGTGTAAAGCTCGACTTTGGCCACGAAAGCTTGGACTACCTCATAATCAAAGGCCGTGCCGCAGGCCCCCATGATAAACTCCAGGGCCTCGGAGGGCGGGGAAGGCGTGCGGTAAGGCCTTTGGGACGTCAGGGCGTCATAGACATCGGCCACGGAGATGATGCGGCTGTACAGATGGATGTCCCGCCCTTTCAGGCCGCGGGGATACCCGGTGCCATCTATTTTTTCATGGTGGTTGCAAATTATTTCGCCGATGTCCGGCGAGCCGATGCTATGCTCTTTTATATAGGAATAACCATGCAGCGGATGTTTTTTTATCTCCAAAAACTCTGCCGGCGTGAGTTTGCCTGGTTTATTGATTATTTCGATCGGAACGAATATTTTACCGATGTCGTGCAAAACGGCGCACTGGCCCAGTTTGTTCAGTTTGAAGCGCGGAATCCCGAGGGCGACGCCGATGGCGATCGAGAGGATGGAAACGCTCATGGAATGATGATAAGTGTAGTCGTCGTAAGACTTGATGTCGCCTATGTTGATGAGTACGCCCTGATTGTTGGCCAGCGAGTCGATCAGGTTGTCCACGACGGTGTCGAGATGGCGGATGACCTTGACGGCTTCCGCCGCCGTGGAGTTTTCGATGGCGTTGAACATATGTTCAATTGCGCTCAACCCCTCTTGTTTCAACTGGGGTGAGATTATGGGCGTATTGTTTAAGACGAGCGGGGCGGGTTTATCCGGGTCGTAGACATAAACGCCCGGTAAGCCGTGCTTTTGCATGCGTTCAATAAAACGGTCGGTCAATTGCTGGCCTTTGGTCAAAAGAGCGGCGTCCGCCGACGAGGTGAAGACGTCCTGGCCTACGGTCATGCCTGTTTTCAAATCGTTGATACTGACAAAATGCACAATAACCATGCCTTTCCGCGAGAGGCCCCCGGGAGCCCCTACGACCTTCTGTTCAATCGCATCGTCAGAGAATTGAGCCAAACCAGCATTTCATCCCGCAAATCCTCCCGGCGCAGGGCTATTTCCACATTGGCCCGGATAAAACCCATCCTGTCGCCGACGTCAAAATTTTCTCCTTCCACCACGCAGCCGTATACGGGCTGCATCCGGCGCAAAAAGCTGATGCCGTCCGTAAGCTGGATCTCGCCGCCCCGGCCCGGGGGCAAGTTTTCCAGCACGGGGAATATCTCCGGGGTCAGGATATAGCGTCCCATGATGGCCAGCCGGGAAGGAGCCTCCGCCGGCGACGGTTTTTCCACCAATGTTTCGATCAGGGCCCGGCGGCCGACCGCGTCTCCAGTGCTCAGCCCCACTATGCCGTAGCGGGAAACCTCGTCTTCGCCCACTTCCATCAACCCGACCACGCTTCCGCCCGTTTCCGCGAATATTTCCGCCAACTGGCTCAGACAGGGACGCTCGCTCAAAACAAAATTGTCACCGAGCATGAGGGCAAACGGCTCGCCGCCGGTAAAATTTTTGGCGCAGAGAACGGCGTGCCCGAGGCCCAGCGGCTCTTTCTGCCGAATGGTGAAGATATTGGCCAGGCGGGAAATCTTGTCCACTTCCCGGTATAACGCTTCCTGCCCGCGCTGAACCAGGGTCGTCTCCAGTTCAAAAGACTTGTCGAAATGGTCCATGATCATCGACTTGCCCCGGCCCGTTATGATCAAGATATCCTCGATCCCGGCTTCCAGCGCTTCTTCCACTATATACTGAATAGTAGGTTTATCGACTACAGGCAGCATTTCTTTCGGCTGGGCTTTTGTGGCCGGTAAAAATCGGGTGCCCAGTCCCGCCGCCGGGATAACGGCCTTCTTAATCCGCCTCAATTGGCCCCTCCCGAGGCGGGCGTCAGGCCGAGGGTTCCCCATTCGTAATTGTTGTAAGCCTGATAGAAATCGTTGTAAGCCGTTTTATAGGCCGCGTCGGCGTCCTGAAACGTGCTTTTTTCCGCCAAGTACTGAATTTCGGCGATCAGGCCGAGCTTATATTTCAGTTCGGTAAAAGCAAACTGCTGTCCGGCTACCGTCTGTTTGGCGCTGACCAGGTCTAGCGCCCGTTGCTTATCCACCAGCGTCAAGTACAGACTGCGCATACTCTCCTGATACCCGGCCCGGGCGTAGGCCATGCCGTGATCGTCGTCCGCCTGCACGGCGCTGCGCACGTCATAACTCTGATCGGAATATTTTTCCGCATCCGCCGCCCAGTCGATCCGGGAAACCGCCTCGCCGGAGACGACGGGCACATTGCCGACGCGCATGGTCTGGCTGGCATCCTGCCCGATATTGACGTTAAGCTGGCGCACCAGGGTTGCCTCGCTATTGCGCAATTGGGTGAGACCGTTGTCCAGTTCGCGCAGGGAAAGCTCGGCCTGGGTAACGTCAATAGCGATATTCAGGCCCAATTGCTGCTGGAGCCTGGCGATCGCGAGGCTTTTTTCCACCAGGGCCCGCTTGGCCTCCAGGGCCAGACGCTGCTCCCGCAAGGAATTGTAAGAAATGTAAAGACTTTCCATCGCGCTCACGAGGCTGTCGCCGGCTTTTTCCACGTTAAGGGAGGCGCTATCCAGTTGGCCGGAGACGGAATTCATCGAGGAGGATAGACTGGCCGCCTGCATTTGCACCGTTGCGATCTGCGTACCCAGCAGGGTGTAGACGTCGGAAGCGACCTTGTACACCGGGTCTGTCTGGGGGTAAATGAAAGAGCCGTCGATGGGGTTAATATACGAGGCCGCCGCCGCCTGCAGCTGCGCGATCAGGTTCGAGAAAACAGCGCCCGCGCCGCCGGTGCCCGGCACATAGAGGGCGTTCTCGCTGGCGATAAACATGTCGTTGCGGTTATAGACCAGAGAAGGGATGTCCTTGAATTCCAATACCTCAATGATTTCGGGGTTAGTGTCCGGCAGGATTTCCACCCGGGCCCAGGCGCCGGCCGGCGCCGCCAGCAGAGTCAATAGTGCGAGCAGAAATATAATTGTTTTCCTCATTGTCAGCTGACCATTCCTTTCTTCCTGAAACAGAGCGCGGCGGTAAAGAAGCGTGTTCCGCCTGTATATCTACACCAGTATAGCACCCGGCGGGGGCCGACGCAAGAAAAAATTTCAGTTTGACAGAGGAAAAAAACTGTGTTAATCTGGGGGACACATAGAAAAAACCGGCTTTTACCGCCACAGGAAGGAGATGTAATTGGGCGAGGATCTGTTTCAGGCCCTGCGCGAGCGGGGCTACGTGTACCAGTGTACTCATGAGGACGCCGTGCGGGAGGCGGTGAACAACGGGCCGCTGACATTTTATCTCGGGATTGATCCGACTGCGGACAGTCTGCACATCGGACATTTTTTCGCGCTCATGCTGTTCCGCCGTCTGCAGGCGGCCGGGCACCGCGGCATCCTGCTCGTGGGCGGAGCGACGGCTATGGTGGGTGATCCGAGCGGAAAAAGCCAAATGCGCCAGATGATGGAGCGGGAACAGGTCGAGCACAATATCGCCGAGGTGACGGCGCTGGCGCGGCGCTTCATCCGCACGGACGGCGCCAATCCGGCCCTCATCGTCAACAACGCGGACTGGATCGACTCGTTCAGCTATATTGAGTTTTTACGCCGGGTGGGCGCGCATTTTAACGTCAATGTCATGCTGGCGGCCGACGCCTATGCCAAACGCATCGCCCTAGGCGGGCTGACTTTCCTGGAAATGGGTTATATGCTCATGCAGGCCTACGATTTTGTGCATCTGTACGAAAATTACGGCTGCACTCTGCAGATCGGCGGCAGCGACCAATGGGGCAATATCGTGGCCGGCGTCAACCTGGGCCGCAAAATGCGTTTTCAGGCCGACGGGCGGGAAGCGGAAAGCGACGTGCTGCGCGGCCTGACCTGTCCGCTGCTCATGACGCGGGACGGCCAGAAAATGGGTAAGACCGAGCAGGGCACGCTTTGGGTGGGGCGGGAAAAGACGACGGTCTTTGATTTTTTCCAGTATTTTTACAATGTGGACGACGCGGACACGGCCATGCTGCTCAAACTGTTCACGGAAGCGCCGACGGCGGAGATCGACCGCCTCTGCCGGGACGAGATCGTGGCGGCCAAACAGCGGATGGCTTATGAGATAACGAGGCTCGTCCATGGCGCGGAGGAAGCGGACAATGTCACGCGCGCCCTCCGGGCCCTCTACAGCCGCGAAGCTCCCGCCGCCGACATGCCCGAAGCCGTGCTGCCCGCCCCGGAAGGCCGCATCGACATCGTGGCTCTGCTGACGGAGAGCGGTTTTGTCCCCTCGCGCGGCGAGGCCCGCCGTCTGGTCCGGCAGGGAGGGATTTCCGTGGATAATGCGCGGGTGGAAGCGGAAGACGCCGTACTTGAGGCTACGGCCGGGACAGAGGTTGTTTTGAAAAAGGGGAAAAAGAGTTTTCTCCGGGTTAAATTTCAATGACAGGCGGAGGTAGTAAAAAATGACGCAAAAACAGAAAAGAGCTATGGCCGTTCACGACATTTCCTGCTTTGGTCGTTGCTCCCTGACGGTAGCCCTGCCGATTCTTTCGGCGGCGGGCATTGAGACGGCGGTGATCCCCACGGCCGTGCTTTCGACTCATACGGGCGGTTTTACGGGCTTCACCTACCGGGATTTAACCGATGATATCCTGCCCGTCGTCAAACACTGGCGCAGCCTCGGTCTGTCCTTTGACGCCATCTACACCGGTTTTCTCGGCTCGTTCGCCCAAATCGACATCGTCAGCGAAATATTCGACCTCTGGCGGGAGGAGGAGGCGCTTCTCGTCGTCGATCCCGTGATGGCCGACGACGGCAAGCTCTACTCCATTTTTCCGGAGAATTTCCCCGCCGGGATGCGCAGACTCTGCGCCGTAGCGGATGTTATCGTGCCGAACTTGACGGAAGCCGCCTTGCTCTTGAATATTCCATACAATCCCGGCCCGTTCACGCGGGAAGAAATCGAGAGCCTGTTGCACCGCTTGAGCGCGTTGGGGCCCAAGCGCGTCGTCCTCACCGGCGTCACGCGGACGGAGGGGCCGGATATGCTGGGCGCGGCCAGTTTTGACGCCCGGAACGGCGAAGTGGCTTTCAGCGGTCTGCGGCGGATTGACCCGATGTACCATGGCACGGGCGACGTCTTTGCCAGCGCCTTGACCGCCGCGCTCCTGCACGGCAGGTCCCTGGCCGTGGCCAGCGAGGCGGCGGTGCGTTTTACGGTGGACAGTCTGAAGCGGACGAAACTGGCCGGAACGGATATCCGCTTCGGCGTGAATTTTGAAGAAGGCCTGACCGGTCTGCGCAGCCTGATCGGCGCCGGGAATTAAGGGAAGTAAGTCACTAAAGCGGGCTGCGCCCCCGCAAGGGCGTAGGGGACGATGGCAATCGTCCCGCGTCCCCCAAGGTATCGCATGGGGGTGCCCCCCGACGCGGATTATGGGGAAAAACGGGCGGATTGCCATCCGCCCCTACGGAGAAACAGAGACGCCCCCAACCCAGATGGGAAATCCAAGTTAAGGCGGCAGCAGGGCCGCGAATTCATCTTCCCCGTAGAGCGGTATGCCCAGCGTCCGCGCCTTCTCCAGCTTGGAACCGGCCTTGTCGCCGTAGAGGACGAAGGAAGTGTTTTTGCTGACGGCCGAAGCGGTCTTGCCCCCGTGGGCCTCAATCAGCGCCTCCGCCTCCTGCCTGCTCCAGCGGGTCAATGTGCCGGTGACCACCACTGTCCGCCCCGCAAAAAGCGTTCCGGCCGGGGCGGCCTTTTCTTCCGCCATCAACACGCCGGCCCGTTCCAGGCGGGCGATGAGGTCCAACTGCCGCTCGTCGCGGAAAAAATCCGTGATCCCCTCGGCCATGATCGCGCCGATATCCGGCAGGTTCTGCAGTTCTTCCGCCCCGGCCCGGCGCAAAGATTCCAGGCTGCCGTAATGCGCGGCCAGGGTTTTCGCGGCCTTGATCCCCACATTGCGAATACCCAGCGCGAACAGGAGGGGCCCGAGACCGCGTTTTTTGCTTTCCTCTACGGCGTCCAGCAGGTTGCGGGCCGACTTGGCCCCCAGCCGCTCCAGGCCGGCCAGCCGTTCCTCCTCCAGGCTGTAAAGGTCGCCGGCGTCGCGCACCAGCCCCTCAGTCTGCAATTGCCATAGCACGGCCGGCCCGAGACCGGCAATATTCATCGCGTCCCGGGAAACAAAATGGATCAGCGCCTCGCGCTGGCGGGACGGACAATCGACGTTCCCGCAGCGGTGCGCCGCTTCGTTTTCCTTGCGCGTCACCGGACCGCCGCAGGCCGGGCAGATTTCCGGCATGAGAAAAACCGTCTCCGTCCCGTCCCGTTTTTCCGGCACGGAACGCAGCACCTCCGGGATGACGTCCCCCGCCTTATGGATCACCACATGGTCGCCCACCCGAATATCCTTGGCCCGGATATTGTCCAGGTTGTGCAGCGTGGCCCGGCCCACGACGCTGCCGGCCAGGGGAACGCCGCGCAGCACGGCGGTCGGCGTCAGCACGCCGGTGCGGCCGACATTGAGCTCAATCTCCAGCAGCAAGGTCTCCGCTTGTTCCGCCGGGAATTTGTAGGCGATGGCCCAGCGGGGGCTTTTGGCGGTAAAACCCAGCTCCCGCTGCTGGGCGAAATCGTCCACCTTGACCACCAGTCCGTCTATATCATAAGAAAAACTATGCCTTTTATCCTCCATGCTCAGGCAGTAGTCGATCACCGCCTCAATATCGTCGAAGAGGCGGAACTCCGGATTAACCTTGAAACCCCATTCCCGAAGGCGGGCGAGCACTTCCGTCTGCGCGGCCACGCCCCAGCGATCTGCTTCCAATAATTGGTAGGCGAAAAAATCCAGCTTCCTGCTCGCCGTCACGGCCGAATCCAGCTGGCGCAGCGACCCGGCCGCCGCGTTGCGGGGGTTGGCGAATAAAGGCTGACCTTCCTCCTCCCGCTCCCGGTTCAGGGCGGCAAAGGACTGTTTCGGCATGAACCCTTCGCCCCGCACATCCACCGGCGGCATGGCCTCCCCTTCCCCCCCGCGCAGCCGGAGCGGCACGGAGCGGATGGTGCGCACATTGCCGGTTATTTCCTCCCCGGTGACGCCGTCGCCGCGAGTCGCCCCGCGGGTCAGGGCGGCTTTTTCATAGGAAAGAGCCACCGTCAGCCCGTCGATCTTCAGTTCCACCACATAACGGGCCTGCGGGGCCACGGCGCGCACCCGCCGGTCAAATTCGCGCAGATCGGCCGCGTCGAAAGCGTTGTCCAAACTGAGCAGCGCCTCTTTGTGCCGCACCTTGACAAATTGCTCCGCCACGGCGCCGCCGACGCGCTGCGTGGGAGAGTCGGGGGTGATCCAGTCCGGGCGGCGTTCCTCGATGGCGCGCAATTCCCGGAGCAGCCGGTCGTATTCCGCGTCCGTCATGCTCGGATTATCCAGCGCATAGTATTCGTAGCCGGCTCGGGTCAGCAGGGTTTTCAGTTCTTCGAGACGCTTTTTCTCCATGTTTGTCATTCGATCTTCTCCAAATTCGCGAGAGTGGCTAACAGTTCCTTGACCTTGTTCCGAAAAACGACTTTAACGATCTCATCCTCGCCCTCTCCCTGCAGCGAAAGCACGATGCCGGGCCCGAAACGGGCGTGCGCCACCTTGTCCCCCACGTTGAAGCGGGCGGGAGCGGGCCGGACAAGCTCCGCCCCCTGCCGCCGCCAGTCCCGGCCGGCGGAAGGCGCGGCGCCGAACCCGCGGCCCGTTGGGGCGCCCCAATCCGGGGCGGTTCTCAGGGCGGTGATCCCTTCCGGCGGCAATTCCGCCAAAAAGCGGGACGGGGCGGTTATATTCTCCCGCCCGTACAGCAGCCGGCGGTGGGCATGGGTAAAATACAGCCTTTCCCGGGCCCGGGTGATCGCCACATAACAGAGGCGCCGTTCTTCTTCCAGCCGGTTTTCCCTGATGCTTCTCTCCCCCGGAAAGACGCCTTCCTCCATCCCGACGCCGAAAACCACCGGGAATTCCAAGCCCTTGGCGCTGTGCATGGTCATGAGTTTTACGGCGTTTTCCTCCTCGTCCAGGGCGTCGATCTCGGCGACCAGGGCGACTTGAGCGAGAAAACCGCCGAGCAGCGGTTCCTCCGGCCCGGAGGCGTCGTATTCCGCCGTCAGGGCCAGAAATTCCCGTATATTCTCGCGCCGCGTTTCCGCTTCCTCACTGCCGTCATCCCACTGCTCCAGGTAGCCGGTGCGTTGCAAGAGCAAATCCGTGAGTGTGGCGACGCTGCCGCCGTCCCAGTCCTCAAGCACGGAGCGGAGCAACTCGGCAAAGAGACCGGCCGCCGCGACGGCTTGTGGGCGCAAATCCGGTATATAGGAGGCTTCCGTCAAGGCCGCCAATACCGGCATATTCTGTTCCTCCGCGTAAAGCAGCACTTTTTCCAGCGTCCCGGCCCCGAGACCGCGCCGGGGAACATTGGCCACGCGGCGAAAACTGACCGTATCCGCCGGGTTGGCCAAAAGCCGCAAGTAGGCGAGGATGTCTTTGATTTCCTTGCGCTCATAAAACTTGACGCCCGAGTAAATATGGTAAGGGATGCTTTCCCGCATCAGCGCTTCCTCTATCTGGCGGGACTGGGCGTTGATCCGGTAAAGCACGGCGAATTCATTATAACGCCGGCCCTCGTCATCCATTATTTTCCTGATGGTGGCGGCGACAAAGCGGGCTTCGCCAAAGCCGTCGGCGGCCTGATGGAGAAAAATATTTTCGCCGGGGCCGTTATCCGTCCAGAGTTTTTTTTCCATGCGCTTGGCGTTATGGCGCACGAGCGTGTTGGCGGCCGCGAGAATCTTCCCGCTGGAACGGTAATTCTGCTCCAGCTTCAGCACGCGGGCCTGGGGATAATCCCGTTGAAAATCCAGAATATTCTTTATGTCGGCCCCGCGCCAGGCATAGACCGACTGATCGTCGTCCCCGACCACGCAAAGGTTGCCGTGTCCGGCGGCCAGCTGCTTGACCAGCACATACTGCGCATGGTTCGTATCCTGGTATTCATCGACCAGGATATGGCGGAATTTTTCCTGCCAGCGGGTCAGGGCGTCCGGATTTTCCCGGAACAGGCGCAGCGTTAGCAGGAGCAGGTCGTCAAAATCCAGCGAATTATTGGCCTCCAGCCGGCGCTGGTACTCGCGGTAGACGGCGGCGGTCTGGCGCTCGAAATCTCCCCCGCCGCTGCGGGCGGCATAAGCCTCCGCCGTCAGGAGCTTGTTTTTCGCGTCGCCGATGATGGAGGCGAAAAGGCGCGCTTCCATTTTTTTGCTGTCGATATTGAGCCGGGGCAGGGTTTCCTTGATCAGAGCCAGCTGATCCGCGGCGTCCACAATAATAAAATCGCGCGTATAGGGAGCGGGCAGAGCGCTCTCCCGGCGCAAAAAGCGCAGACAGACGCCATGGAAGGTCCCGACCCAAAGTCCCTTGCTTTCGGAACCGATCAGGCGCTCAATCCGTTCCCGCATCTCTTTGGCCGCCTTGTTCGTGAAAGTTATGGCCAGGATACGGCCCGGATCCTCGCCGCCGGCGATCAGGTGGGCGATGCGGTAAGTCAGCACCCGCGTTTTTCCGCTGCCGGCCCCGGCCAAAAGGAGCAACGGCCCCGCCTCCGCCGTCACAGCTTCGCGCTGCACCGGATTCAAATCATCTAAATTGTACAAATACCCGCCTTCCTCCCGCCAATCCCTCAGTCGCAGTAACCCCGGGCGCGCAGCTTGGCCAGGTGTTCCCGCATAATGTCCTCCGCGCTGATTTGGTACTGTTCCTCGAGGACGAACATCATCGTCACCGCAGTCTGGGCCACGTCCAGCAGTTCCAGCGCCACAAGGCGCATGGCTTCCTGTTCGTCCACCCGCCGCGCTTCGCCGCTCAGGCCGCGGAATTTGCCGATCGCCTGCGCCAGTTCCCCGGATTCTTCCATGATCTTGAGCGCCGTGCTTTCCAATGTGGGCCGCAGACGGTTAAGCCGCGGTAAAGTAAGGGTTTTTTGTTGCAGCTGGCTCACAGGCCCCTCCGTTCTGTCAGAGCTATCCAAATCCAAATCTAAAGCGAGACGAGAACTCTCTTTTCTCTTTCCTATCCACTCTTTCCTAGTACAATTATAAGCCCCCGCCGCTTTTTTGTCCAGCTTTCCGTTCACGTATTCACCCTCAACCCGACAAGCTGACGCCATCGCCTGTCCCCAACACGCTGATCTCTCCCTCCGCATCGACAAAGACATCTGTGCATCCATATTTTTCCATGAGGGCGGCGCTCTTTTCCCGGCCGAGAATAAAGGTGATCGTGGAGAGGATATCCGCGTCCAGGGAGCGAGGGGCGATAACCGTGGATTGGCGGGCGGCCCGCGCCGGGTAGCCGGTGCGGGGGTCGAAAATATGGTGGTAGCGGACGCCGTCCGCTTCAAAATAACGCTCGTAGTCGCCCGAACTGACGACCGCTTCATCCTCGGCTTCCACCACGCCGATAATTTCTCCGTCCCGGCGCGGATCGCGGATCCCGACGCGCCAGGGCGTACCGTCCGGTTTGCGGCCGAGGGCGTACACATTGCCGCCGGCGTTGATCAGGGCGTGCCGGATCCCCTGGGCCTGCAGCGCCTTCACCGCCAGATCGGTGGCGTAGCCTTTGGCCACTCCGCCCAGATCGAGCGACATTCCCGCCTCTGTGAGCATGACGCTGCTTGTGTCCGCTGTAAATACGACTTTGTCCGGCGCGAGCAACGGCAGCACCGCCTCGATTTCCGCCGCCGCCGGCGCCTTGGCCCGCTCTGTGCCGATGCCCCACAGGTCCACCAGCGGACCGATCCCGACCCGGAAGGTATTTTCTCCCGCTTCCGCGTAGGACTGCACCCGGGTGAGCATGGCGCTGATCTCCGCTCCCACTGCGACCGCCGCTTGCCCGGCCGCGGCGTTGATCCGCCCGACTTCGCTGATTTGCGCCGCCTGCTCGTCGCCGTAACGGGTGGCCACGCGCTCAATCAGCTCAAAGGCGGCGAAAGCGTCTTCCATGGCGGCCTGAGCTTCTTTTTCCCCGGAAGCGTAGAGCGTGACGCTGATAATGGTGTCCAGGAGAAAGCGCTGTTCGCTGAAGGCGGCCAGCGAACCCCGTTTTTCCTCCGTAATGGAAATGACCACTTGCTGGGGCAGGCAGACGATCGGTTCGTAAAAATGTTCGACCCAGCCCTGTTTCAGGCAGAGTTTGTCCGGACAGTGGGCGGTAAGCATCCGCACCCGGCCGGAACGCACTTCGGCTACATATTCGCCGGCGGAACCGGTGAAACGCAGTTCTCCTTCCGCCGCCGCCAGTTCCCCTTCGTAAACCAGCTGCCCCTCCTGCTCGATGCGCAGCATTTGGACAGAGGCAGCGGGCTGTTCGTCCGCAGTGAGGACGCGATCGGCGCCGCCGCAGGCGGACAGGAGCAGGGCCAGGCCGAGCAGGAGCAGAGGGAGGTTTTTTTTGCTCACGTCCAGCCTCCCTGCCGCCGCAATTCCGGCAGCACCGCCCGGACGCAAAGACCGATCAGCGTTCCCGTAACGGCGCCCGCCACCGCCAGGGCCGGCAAATAGTAAAAAATCAGCGGGCTGCGCAAGATCAGCGCGGCCGCCGCCAATTGGCCCAGGTTGTGGCAGATCGCCCCCGCGACGCTGACCGCGACCACCGGCAGGCGGGGAAAAAGGCGGGCCAGCGGGTACATGACGGCAAAACTCAGCAGCGAACCGGCCAGACTGTAAAAGTAGACGGAAAAGGAGGCGAAAATCCAGGCGGTCATCACGCATTTCAGCATGACCAGCGTCAGAGCCCGGCGGAACGATAAGAGGTAGACGCCCGCCAGCACGACCAGGTTGGCCAGGCCCAGCTTGATCCCCGGCACGGTGAAACTGAGCGGAATCAGGCGCTCAAACCAGCTGAGCGCCGCGGAGAGGCAGACGAGCATGGCGATAAAAGCCAACCCTTTTATCCTGGTGTATTCGGCGTTTTGGAGCTTATCGCGCACCGGCCGCCCGTCCTTTCCAAATATTACCATCCAAGGAAGACAAAAACCGTGGCGAGGGCCAGGGCGAGGAAAATAAAGTCCGCCGCCTCCAGCCGCAGGGGAGAAAGACCGGTGCGCTTTCCGTCTCCGTAGCAGCGGCTCATGAGGGCTACGGTCAAATGCTCCGCCCGCTCCGCCGCCCGGCGAAAGAGGGGCACGACGAGGGCCGGCAGGAGACGGGCTTTTTGGGCCGGCCCGCCTTCCTCCCAGCACGCGCCGCGGGAGACCTGGGCCTGGGTGATGCGTTCCGCTTCTTCACTCATCAGGGGCAGGAAACGGAGGGCCAAAGCCAGCATGAGGGCCAGGTCGCCGGGATTCAGCCCTAAGCGGCGCAGCGGGGCCAGCATGGCGGCCAGCCCTTCCATCAGGCGGATAGGCGTCGTGGTGTAGGTGAGCAGGGAGGAACCGGCCAGAAAAAGCACGATGCGCGCGGCCCAGAGTACGCCGGTCAGCAGGCCCTCCCGGGAAACGGTCAGAGGGCCGGCCGCCCAGAGCGGCGTCCCGGGCGTCGTCAGGGCCGCCGCCCCGATCATAAACAGCATAAAACCCATGAAGCCGCCCAGCCCGCGCAGCATTTTCGCCGGGCTCAGGCCGGCCAGGGCCGCGGTGGCCAGGGGCCAGACCGTCAGGATAATATAAGCCGGCGCCGTCCGCGCCCCGGTCAGAGCGACCAGGTAGAGCAGGGTCAGCGTCACTTTGGTTCGCGGATCAAGGCGGTGAACTAAGGAATGGCCGGGCAGGTACCGGCCCAGGGTAATATTAAACATTTTCTTCTCCGGCGGCCGGGAATAGAGCCAGGAGATGGGCCGCCATTTCCTCCGGCGTCAGGATGTCCTCTCTGGCTGGGATGCCGCGCGCCGCCAGTTCCCGCCCGAGCTCGGCCATAGCCGGCAGAGGCAGGCCGGATTCCGCCTGCAGCAGCGCCCGGGGCAGGGCAGCGCTGAAGGCGGTCTGCCCGGAGCGGAGTACCAGCAGGCGATCGGCCAGCGGGGCCGCTTCTTCCACGTCGTGGGTGACGATGATCAGGGCTCTGCTTCCCGCCTCCCGCCAGGCGTGCAGCCGGGCCAGCAATTGGCGGCCGGTAAAAGGATCCAGTCCGGCCAGCGGTTCGTCGAGAGCCAGCACGGTCGGCCGGGCGGCCATGATGCCCGCCAGGGCCGCGCGCCGCTTTTCGCCGCCGGAAAGGGCCTGGGGTGAACGGGCGAGGATTTCCTGCTCCAGGCCGGCCAAAATCCGCGCTTCCTCCACCCGGGCCGCCGTTTCCGCCGCGCTCAGGCCCTGACAGCGCGGAGCGAAGGCGATGTCGTCTCCCACCGTCGCCGCAAACAATTGCTGTTCCGGAAACTGGAAGGCCAGCCCCACTTCGGCCCGGGCGGCCCGGAGGGATTTTTTGTCCCGGTGGATATCGGCGCCCCGCAGGAGTACCCGCCCGGCTGAAGGGCGGAGCAAGCCGTTCAGACAGCGGAGCAGGGTCGATTTGCCCGAGCCGGGGGGGCCGGCGATCAGCCAGGTTTCCCCGGGCCGGACTTCCAGGCGGATATCCCGCAGGGCCGCCGCGCCGTCCGGGTAAGTATAACTCACATCGTCCAGGCGGAGCAGCGCTTCAGCACTCACAGACGCCGTCGTTTTCCCGCCGCCGCGGCCAAAAGGCGGCCAGAGCGGCGGCGCAGGCGGCGGGCGTCAGGGCCGTAACCGGCACGGCCCGGCCGGCTGCGGCCAGTTTTTGCAGCAGCGCCCCGCAGGGCGGAGGCAGGATGCCGCAATCGCTCAGATCCGCCCGACTCAGGCCGGCGGTCGGCTCGCCCTCCCAGGCGATAACCCCGTCGCGGAGGACGACGAGGCGATCGGCGCGCAGGGCTTCTTCCGGGCGGTGGGTACACCAGAACACGGTCAGCTTATCCGACTGCCGCAGCGCGCAAACCGTGTCCAGCACTTCCCGCCGCCCGGCCGGATCGAGCATGGCGGTGGCCTCGTCCAGCACAAGGGCCCGCGGACGCAAGGCCAGAACCCCGGCCAGAGCCAGTTTTTGCTTTTGCCCGCCGGAAAGCTGGCCGACGTCTTTTTGGCGCAGCGCCGTCAACCCGGTCAGGGCCAGGGCTTCATCCACCCGTTCCCGCACTTCGGCCGGAGGAAGGCCCAGGTTGCCCGGGCCGAAGGCCGTGTCCTCCTCCACGGTCGCCGCGACAATATGGTCGTCCGGGTTTTGACTGACCAGACCCGCGAGACGGCGAACCAGGGGCCGGTTTTCCTCCACCTCCGTAGCAAGGCCGCCGACGAAGACCGTCCCGGATTGGGGCAGCAGGATCGCGTTCAGTAATTTGGCCCAGGTGGATTTGCCGGAAGCGCTCGCCCCCATGAGGGCGGTAAAACTGCCGGGCGGCGCGCTGAAGCTCAGACCGCGCAGGGCCGGCCGGCCGCCGTAGGAAAATGACACGTCCCGCAGAACAAAGATCTTGCTTCACCCCTGTCGCCCGGCCATTATCGTTAGCTCGAGCTAATTGATATTACCATATTACGCCCGTTTTGTCAATCGGAAACGTCCGCGCTTCTGGTTGTCGTTTCGGTCGCGGCGTGATATAATATACTACATGAAAAAGAACCTTTACGCCAAAATCCGGGAATCGCTGGCCGCCGTTCTGCCGGTGACGCTGATTGTCCTCATCCTCAGCGTCACGCTCGTGCCGATGACCGGAGAGATGGTTTTCATGTTCCTGGTCGGCGCAGCTATGCTGATCGCCGGCGTCGGACTGTTCACGCTCGGCGCGGATAATTCCATGATCCTCATGGGCGAAAAAATCGGCGCCGGCATCACGAGAACACGCAAGCTGCCACTGATAATATTTTCCTGCCTGATCATCGGCATATTCATCACTGTCGCGGAACCTGACCTGCGCGTCCTGGCCGAGCAGGCGCCCATCGTGGAAAACACCGTCCTGATTGTCAGCGTCGCGGTCGGCGTCGGCATCTTTCTCCTGATCGCCTTTCTCCGCATTTTCTTTCAAATAAAGCTGTCCCTGCTGCTGGTTATCTTCTATATCGCTGTTTTCGCCCTGGCCTTGTCGCCTCTGATTCCCGGCGCTTTTATTCCGGTCGCCTTCGACAGCGGCGGCGTCACCACCGGGCCGATCACCGTTCCTTTTATCCTGGCCCTCGGACTCGGTCTGGCAAAAATCCGCGGCGATAAGTCCAGCGAAGACGACACATTCGGCCTGGTCGCCCTCTGTTCTATCGGGCCGATCCTGACCGTGCTGGTTCTCGGCGCCTTAAGCGGCAGCCACGATGTCAACGCCGAAATCGCCGCCATCGACGATTACCAGGATGTCAGAGCGGTCTTCCGCGAATTCCTGGTCATGCTGCCGCACTACCTGGAGGAAGTGTTTTTCGCCCTCCTCCCGATTGTCGCTCTCTGCGCGGCCTTCCGCCTCTTTATCTTCAAACTCGGCAAGCACGAAACCCTGGAGGTGTTGATCGGCTTCGGCCTTACCTTTCTCGGCCTCGTCCTCTTTCTGACCGGCGTAAATATCGGGTTTATGCCCGTCGGAATCCACCTCGGGCGCGCCCTGGCGGCCAGTGAGCTAAAATGGCTGCTGCCGCCGCTCGGCGCCCTGATCGGCTACTTTATCGTCGCCGCCGAACCGGCCGTACATGTCCTGAAAGAACAGGTGCAGGACGTTACCCAAGGCCGCATCAGCGGCAAATCGCTTGGGCGGGCGCTTTCCATCGGCGTCGCCGCCTCGGTCGGCCTGGCCATGCTGCGGATTCTGACCGGCGTCGAACTGGTATGGTTCCTCATCCCCGGTTATGCTTTTTCGCTGCTCATGACGCGCCTGACGCCCGGAATCTTCACCGCGATAGCCTTCGACAGCGGCGGGGTCGCTTCCGGCCCGATGACCGCCACCTTCCTGCTTCCTTTCGCGATGGGCGCCTGCGCCGGCGTGGGCGGCGATATGGCCCGGGACGCTTTCGGCGTCGTGGCGATGGTCGCGATGACGCCCCTGATCACGATTCAGCTGCTCGGGCTGACGGCGCGGCTGAAGCTCAAACCGCGGCCGGCCGGTCTGGAAGCACTGGATGAAATATTGGATCTTTCGGAGGTGGCCTGATGAAGCTGGTTACGGTTATTTCCGACTATGATAAACTGAGCAAGCTGGAGGATGTTTTCACCAGAGAGGGCACTAATTTCCGCTTCTCCTTCTCCGGCTTCGGCTCGGCCGAAAGCGCCGTCCTGGAACTGCTCGGGCTCGGCGAAAACCGCAAGATCGTCCTTATGGGCATAGCGCATGACGACGGCGTGCGGCGAATCTACCGCCGCCTGGAGCGCGATCTGAACTTTCTCCGCGCCGGAACGGGCATCGCCTTCAGCATTCCGCTCCAATCCGCCAGCCGGGCGGTTCTGAAAATGACGGCACATTCGAAAAATACGGAGGCAAAGACTATGGCCGATCCCCTTTGGGAACTGGTGGTTGTTATCTCTGACCGCGGGACTTTTGAGACCGTGAAAAAAGCCGCCGACCTCGCCGGGGCGCGGGGCGGCACGCTGATCCACGGACTCGGCACCCGGGCCAAAGAAGCCGAAAAATTCCTGGGCATCAATCTCCAGCCGGAAAAAGATATTTTTCTCATCGTCTGCCCGGCGGAGCAATCCAAGCGGATAATGGGAACCATCTTGGAAGAGGTGGGACTCGCGAAAGAGGGCGGCGGTATCTGCTTCAGCGTCCCCGTGGACAGCGCCCTCGGTCTCTCGGTCAACGCGGCAGAACCGCCTCTGGCCGAGGAAGAACTGACTTACGGCGATTGAACGCCGCGAGAGTGATGAGAGGTGGGAAAATATGCCCGAATGTCTTATTGTCGTTGATTATCAGAACGATTTCGTGAGCGGCGCGCTCGGTTTCGCGGGGGCGGAGACGCTGGACGGCCCTATCGCCGCCAAAATCCGCCGCTACCGCGCCCGGGGCGGCACGATCCTGTTCACGCTGGACAGCCACGACGAGGATTACCTGCGAACGCAGGAAGGAAAAAACCTGCCCGTGCCGCATTGCTTGAGGGGAACGGCGGGACACGAGCTTTACGGCGAAACGGCCGGGCAGAGGCGGGAGAGCGACAGATGCTTTTACAAACCGGCCTTCGGTTCCGGCGAGTTGTACGAGTTCCTGAAAGAGACGCCCTTTGAGCGCATCGAGCTTGTGGGGCTGGTCTCAAATATCTGCCTCATAGCCAACGCCATCCTGGCCAAGACGGCGCAGCCGGAAACGCCGGTGCTGGTGGATCCGGACTGTACGGCCAGTCACGACCCCGAGCTGCACGCCGCGGCGCTGGCGGTGATGCAGGGACTGCAAATCAGCGTGGAAAGTCAAGACCAGGCCGAAGAAGCATGGAAACCCTGAAATTCCGGAACGCGCTCGTAACCGATCTGCCGATTATCGTCGCCATCTACAATTCGACCATCGCTTCCGGCCTGGTAACGGCGGACACGGAAACAGTCTCGCCGGAAAGCCGACGACCGTGGTTCGATGAACACAACGCCCGGGAAAGACCGCTCTGGTTGGTAGAAAATGAAGCGAAACCCGTCGGTTGGGTGAGTTTCCGCTCGTTTTACGGTCGCCCGGCTTACGCGGCCACGGCGGAGATCAGCCTTTACCTGGCGCCGGAGCAGAGAGGGCGGGGATTCGGCGGCCGGATCATGCGCTATTGTCTGGACAACGCCCCGCTGCTGGGGATTAAGACCTTGCTGGCCTTTATTTTCGCTCATAACGAGCCAAGCCTGAAGCTGTTCCGCCGTTTCGGCTTCGCGGACTGGGGGACGCTGCCTGCGGTTGCGGAAATTAACGGGCGGGAATACGGGTTAAAGATTTTAGGCAAACGGATAGCCTGAGGATGTATTGCAAAATCCCGGGCGGCATGGTACACTGTTAGGCGGAGAAAGTCTCACTTCTATTTAGGAACTGTTCACAGTTCACAGTGCACAGTGCACAGTTGGGAGAGGGCGATTTAGGGATTAGGGATTAGGGATTAGGGATTAGGGATTAGGGGCGGGGTTTAATTCCCCTCCTTTGGAGGGGTGCCGCGAAGCGGCGGGGTGGTTAGGCGCCGCGGGAGCGGTAAAACGGAGGTTGGGCATGGACAGATGGATCAGATGGGCCAGCACCGCCGTCTGGGTTGTGGCCGGCGTGCTGGCCGGCATAATGATTGGATTGACGATAGCTCCGAAACCGGTATACTATGCCCCGGACACGCCCCGGGAAGAGTCGGCGCCGGAGATTGGCGCCGCGCCGGCGGCATCCGAGCCGGCTGATAATGCCGCCGCGCCGGCGGCGGCGGAGCTGAAACCGCCGGACTCGGTCATACGCAATGCTATTGAGAACACGATTCGGGAAGGGGTCGTCGTACGCGATACCACGGGCGGGAGTGAGAACACCGGCGCGAGTAGCGGCGGCGGCGCGACCGGCGGCGGCGCGAGCAGCGGCGGCGCGACCGGTGACGGCGGAACAGCGAGCGGCGCGACCGGCGGCACAGGCACAGATGCGACGGACGACGCTTCGACCGGCGCGGACAATAGCGGCGACGCGGCCGGTGCGGGCGACGGCAATGACAGCGGCGGCGCGGGACGGCCGATCCTGGGCGGTTTTGGCAGCAGCAGCGACAGCGACAACGACAACGACAACGACAACGACGAACAGGGTAATAATGAGTAACATTATAAATATCGGTCTCCTGGGCCTGGGAACGGTGGGCGGCGGAGTGGCCGCCGTGCTGGCCCAAAACGGCGCCGCCATCAACGCGCGGGCCGAAGGAACCGTGCGGATCAAAGCGGCTTTGGTGCGGGA
This sequence comes from Gracilibacteraceae bacterium, assembly GCA_031270805.1. Lineage (GTDB taxonomy): Bacteria > Bacillota > Desulfitobacteriia > Desulfitobacteriales > Syntrophobotulaceae > JAIRRL01. The sequence continues at coordinate 13,063 of JAISWK010000192.1, read as the reverse complement.
CTTGGCCAAATCGCGGGCCGGAGCCGTCCCGCTCACGACGGCGCCGGCGGACATTCTGACCGACGACAGCGTGGCCATAGTGGTGGAACTGATGGGCGGAGTAGAGCCGGCCCGCGCTTACGTGCTGGAAGCCCTGCGCCGGAAAAAAAGCGTCGTCACTGCCAACAAAGACCTGCTGGCCCTGCATGCGGAAGAAATCTTCCGCGTGGCGGCGGAGAACGGGCAGGACGTCTATTTTGAAGGAGCCGTGGCCGGCGGAATTCCGATCATAGCCGCTCTGCGCACCTCGCTCACGGCCGACGACATAAGATCCGTCACCGGCATTATCAATGGCACGACCAATTATATTCTGACGGCCATGACCGAGCAGGGGAGCGATTTTGCCGCCGTACTGCGGGAAGCGCAGGAACTCGGTTACGCCGAAAGCGATCCGACCGCCGACGTCGAGGGTCTGGATGCGGCGCGCAAGCTGGCTATTTTGGCCACGCTGGCCTTTCACAGTCCGGTGAGTATCTCCGACGTTTACACGGAAGGGATCACGGGCGTTACTGCCGCAGATATAAGCTACGCCCGCGAACTGGGCTGCGTGATCAAGCTGCTCGCCACCGCCCGCAAAACGGATGAAGGAGTGGAAGTACACGTCCACCCGACCCTGCTGCCCGAGCGCCACCCGCTGGCCACGGTGCGAGACGTGTTCAACGCCGTATACGTGGTCGGGAACGCCCTGGGGGAAAGCATGTTTTACGGCCGCGGCGCCGGCGCCCTGCCCACAGCCAGCGCCGTCCTGAGCGACGTTATCCGGGCGGCCCGGGCCCGGATGTCCGGCACGCAGGGACGGACGGGCCTGGACATCGATCGGCGCCTGCCGATCAAACCCGGGCGTGACTACCGGAGCAGTTACTACATCCGCCTGAAAGTCAGAGACGAACCCCGGGTTTTCGCCAGCCTGGCCCTCTTTTTTGCCGAGGCCGATATCAGTTTCGCTTCCATCATCCAAAAACCGCGCCGGAACGGCAACGCGGAGATCGTCCTCGTGACGCATCCCTGCCGGGAAAGCCAGATGGAGCAGGCTCTGGCCTCCGTGCGCGCTTACAGCAAGTTGGAAAAAATATACAATATGATCCGTGTCTGGAACGAATGAATTCGGAAGGTTTACAGGGAGTAAGAATTAATGCTTGAGGTGAAGGTTCCCGCCACTTCAGCCAACCTGGGCGCCGGTTTTGACTGCATGGGGCTGGCGCTCAGGCTCTACAACAGTTTTACCGCCGCCCCCGCCGCCGCGCCGGAAATAATTCTCCGGGGCGCCTACACAGCGAATATCGCTCAGGACAGGAGCAATTTGCTCTGGCGGGCGGCCTGCAAACTCTGGGAGCGCCTGGGGATACCGCCCATTCCCCTGCGCATCTCTTGCGAAAACCACGTGCCTCCGGCCCGGGGGCTGGGCAGCAGTTCCACGGCGGTCGTGGGCGGACTCCTTTTGGCGAACCATTTTGCCGGGGAACCGCTCAGCCGTTTTGAGCTTTTGGAAATCGCTACGGGAATGGAGGGACATCCGGACAATGTGGCGCCGGCCCTGTACGGCGGCGTGACGCTGACCGTAATGACGCCGGCCAGCATCGTTTTCCGCAGTCTGGGGCACGCGCCCGACCTTAGCCTCGCCGTTATCGTCCCGGATTTTACCGTCGAGACGGAAAAAGCCCGCGCCATCCTGCCCGAGCGCGTACCCCGCGCGGACGCGGTGTTTAACGCCTCCCGCGTCGGCCTGCTGACGGACGCTTTTTTGCGCCGGGAGTACGAACTGCTCGGCGTCGGCGCGGAGGACAGGCTGCACCAGGCGCGGCGGGCGGAATTGGTGCCGGGACTCGGCGCCATGCTGGAAAAAGCCGCGGCGGTCGGGGCTTATGGCGCGGCCCTCAGCGGCTCGGGCCCGGCCGTGATCGCTTTTTGCCGGTCGGAAAACGGAAAGGAGGTGGCCGAGGCCATGGCGGACGTATTGCGCGACCGCGGCCTGAATGTCGGGACTTTTGTTTCGGAAGTCGATACGGTGGGAGCAGTGACGCGCCGGATCTGAAGCGCGCGAGTACCCGTCGGGTACGGCGCAAAAAAAAATCGGAGGTAGGAAAAGTGAAAAAGGAAAGTATCGCGAAAAAAATACTGGTACTCTGTCTCGCTCTGGGTTTTGCCCTGAGCATGGCCGCCTGCGGCGGCAGTGAGGAAGCCAAAACCATGCTGGCCCTGAATCAGGAGTATGGTGCTTTGGAAGTGTATGAGTCCACGGGCGATATCAGCATTGATTTTACCCTGTCGGAGCCGCTGCGCGACGTGATGGGAGAAGAAGTCGGGCAAGTGCTGGATCTGTTCAAGAATTGGACTTACAGCGGCCGGACGGACGCCCTCAAATTTGTATCCGATGTGTCTGTTAAATCGGGTGACGGCGAATTATTCCACATCATTATGGACACGCCGGGCGGCGGCTATTATATGGACATGACCGGCTTTTTGGACGCGATAATCGCAATCGACCCCGAGGCGGGGGGTTATCTGGAAGACGATCTCCAAGGCAATCAGTGGGTCAGATTCGGTTTCGGCGAGGCCGTGTCGCCCGAGGTATACACGAAGCAAATGACGGCGCTCCGTTCCCTGGCCGCGGATTACTGCGCCGGTCTGGAGAACGAGGTGTTCGCGGATTATGACAGCGGTCTGGTGACAAAAATCAGCGGCGGTTTCCAATTCAAGCTCACTTACGAGCAGATGGGATCGTATCTCCAAAGTCTGGGCAGCTACGCCCTGGAGCATCTGGACGCTTTCAGCGTTTACACCAAGACCTTCATCCAAGGTTTGACAGCGGAGGATAAGGAAGTACTCGGTCTGACGGACTCCGACCTGGATGAGTTAATCGCCTGGCTGGACGAGCTGGCCACGCCGGAAAACAAGTCCCTGTATGAAAACTACCTCGCGGGGGCCGTGACGGCCATCCAGATGCCGGAGGCGGCAAAAATACTGGCGGGAACCTACATTGACCTGCAGCTGGTCAAGAAGGGCGACGCCTTTGTCTGGCAGTACGATATCCTGATTAACGCGAACTTTGAAGGATCCAGTTTCGGCTCGATCCTGGGCATGGAACTGGGCAGCAATTCCGTCCGCCTGACCGCCAGTGAGAGCACGCAGACCATTGCCGCCTTTGAGCCGGAACTGCCGACGGCAAGCGTGATCGACGCCGAAGACACGGAGATATTCGCGGGGGCGGTCATGGATCTTCCCTCGTTGCTTTACGGCGGTCTCAATCCTTACGACCCCTACGGCGACTTTGACGATTACGACTGGGCAGAAGATTACGACTGGGAAGACGAAGACTGGGCCGACGATTACAACTTGGAAGACGAGTGAGTTTTGTTCATGCCGGGATCATACGAAAACATTGTCAATTACACGCCGCCCCTGGAGCGGGCGGATGATTTCGAGCCGTTCTGGGCGGCCGGGCTGCGGGAATTGGCCGCCGCAGATATCTCCTGGCAGGAAACCGACTATGCCTATCCCCTGCCCCAGGTACGGGTGCGGCGGGTCGTACTCGCGGCCGTGGACGGCGCGCCGCTCCACGGCCTGTACCTCTGCCCGGCTGGCGCCGGCGTCGATCAGCCTGTCCCCGGGCTGATCCGCTGGCACGGCTATTCTTCCAACTGCGGCCAGATCGGCGAACTCCTGCCCTGGGCTCTGATGGGTTTCGCCGTCCTGGCCTTGGACGTGCGCGGGCAAACCGGGGCCAGTCCCGACCCGCGCCGCTATAAGACCGGCTCTTTCTCCGGCTGGATGACCAGGGGCCTGGACGCGCCGGAAAACTACTATTACTATCGCGTTTACACCGACGCCGTGCAGGCGGCGCTGGCGCTGGCCCTCCGCCCGGAAGTCGCCCCTTGGATGGCATTTTTTGGCAACAGTCAGGGGGCCGGGATTTCCGTCGCGGCGGCGGCGCTGTTAAGCCGTTTCGGAGGCGAATTCGCCGATTGGCCGACTCCGGCCGCCCTCGGTCTCGGTACGCCTTTTCTCACCCATTTTTCCCTGGCTTTAAGCGAGCAACGCGGCGGCCCGTTGGACGAGTTCGGCCAGTATTTTCGAATGTCTGATCCGCTCCACCGGACGGAAAATCATATTCTGCGCGTCCTCAGTTATTTTGACATTATGAATTTCGCCCCCTGGGTGGAATGCCCGGCCCTGATCGCCGTAGCGCTGCGGGACACGGTTTGTCCCCCGCCCGCCGTGTTCGCCCTGGTCAACCATCTGCGGGGCAAACGCGAGGTGTGCGTGTACCCCGATTATGAACACGAACGCATTGACCCGCACCTGGATCGCCTCATTCTCTTTCTGGCCGGCCAAGCTCCGCTGAACAGGCAATCTCCATAAGGTACTCCCCGCAGGGGCGGGAAATAGTATCCGCTTCCCGCACCATGTCCGCCCGGCCGCCCCAATCGGCCAGCGCCGCGGCCAGGGCGGGGATATCCTTTTCGGCCAGGCTGGCCGTCAGGGCGTAAACATCCGCCGGCCCGCTTCCCGCCCGGCCCAGAATCGCCGCCAGAGACGCCAGGCAGGAAGCGGCTTGGGTGCGGGCGTCGCCGCCCGCCGCCGGCCGCGTACCGGCGCAATACACATAGCCGTCCGCGGCGACCGCGGCGGCAAACGGCGGCCGTACCACCGGTTCCTCCGCCCGCACATAGGTCTTGGGCGCGCGGCAGGCGGAAAAATCCACCTCTATATCGGCCGGCGTTTCGGCGGCAAGGCCGCCGGCCAGGATTGTCCCGACGGGACAGCGTTCCGGAGGAAAATAAAGCCCCAGCGCCGCCGCCGCTTCGTCACTCCCGCCGCCGTCCCGCAGCAGCACGCGTACGCAATAGACGTCCTCCAGGCGAAAATCCTGGCGGGCCAGAAAAATCCGCGCCATTTCCAACACGCGCCGGGTCTGGGTCTTTATATCCTTGCCCCGCAGGTTGTTGTGAAAAAAACCGAGCAGTTCCGTGGCGGAAAAAAATAAATATTTGTTTGTGTTCCGGTCAGTCATATGTCAACTGATGCACACGCCAAAACCTCCGCTGCTCAGGGGAATGACCACAGCCGGCTGCCGCTCCGAGCTTTCAAAGGACATACCGAGGCGCATGTAGTCGAAGGGCACGTCCCCCAAAAGCGGCATGACCTCAGGCAGAGTCAGGCCGACCACCCGGTGGCGTTCCACCTGGAATTTTTTCTCCGCTGCCGGATTGAGATCGGCAAAAATCAGTTTCCCGGCCTCGTTTCGCTCGACGATGTAGATCGCGGAGGGAACACCGGCAAAGATTTCCCGGTAAAGGGTTTCGCTGTTCAATGTTGAATACTCCTTTTTTATTAAGTTTTTAGGGGGGCGAAATGGAAGCATTGCTGGCGGCTATACCTTGGCCGGCGCTGGCGGGCAAAGCGTTCAGCATTTGTCTGATCCTGGGCGCGCTATTCGCGTTTTCCCGCGTTAGCCGGAAAACTTTTCGGCGCTGGCTGGAGAAAGCGCCGGGGGATGCGACCAGGCTGACTTTTGTCCGTCATGTCGTGAACGGCGCTGTTTACGTGGCGGGTCTGGCTCTCATCATTTACCAAGTTGACCCTTTGCGCAGCGTGGCGGTCTCTCTGGCCGCCGGTTCCGGTATCGTGGCTGTGATCGTCGGCTTCGCCTCGCAGACCACTTTTTCCAACATGGTGAGCGGTTTCTTCATCTCGATCTTCCAACCGTTCCGCCTGGGCGATCGGGTGCGTTTTCTCAGCGGCCCAACGGGAATCGTGGAGGACATCACGCTGCGGCATACGGTTTTGCGCACGCTGGACAATAAGCGGCTCATCATTCCCAACAATGTCATCAACGGAGAAATCATTGAAAACGCGAGCATGAGCAGCCCGGTCTGTCAAACCTTCGACGTGGGGGTGGCCTACAGCGTCGACCTGGACAAGGCTATGGGCCTGATCGCGGAAGAAGCGCTGGCTCACCCGGCCTGCTTCGACGCGCGCACGGCGGAGGAAAAAGCGAAGGGGACGCCGATCGTGACCGTGCGGGTGACGGAATTGGGCGATTCGGCCGTAAAGCTGCAGGCTTGGGTGTGGAGCGCGGACGTACCTGCGGGTTACGCCATGCTCTGCGACCTGCGCAAAAGCGTGAAGGAGCGTTTCGACCGGGAGGGCGTGGAAATTCCGTTTCCGCAGCGAACCGTGCGCCTGGAACGCGGGGAAACGGCTTTGTGAGAAACCCACCATTTATTATGATGCAGCAAAAACATTTTTATTACAGGTTTTGAAATTTAGAAATATATTTTTTCCGGCCCGTCGCACTCGCGGCAATAGCCGTAAATTTTCACGCTATGTCCCGTGACGCGAAAATCCTTTTCCGCTATATGCGGGATGAAATTTTCCATCGGGCAGTTATCCATCTTGATGATCTTGCGGCAGTTCACACATACGGCATAGTGTTTATGGCGAAACCGGTTCAGCTCATAGAGCGCGCTTTCGCTGCCCGCCACTTCCGCTCTGGTTACAACTCCCTTTTTTTCCATATATTCCAATATTCTGTATATTGTGGACAAAGAAATCCCCTGCCCCGCCGCCGCTGCCCGCATATGCAGGTCGAGGGCGCTAAGGGGCTGCTCCGCCTGTTGCAGCGCCGCCAGCACCGCTTGCCGCTGCCGGGTTTTTTTTATGCCGGTCGGCCAGTTATTCGTATCGGCGCTCATGAGTTCCTCTCTTTCCGCCGCCGGGATCCGACCGCCGCCCATATTTTTTTGCCGGCGATGATCAGCAGCAAACACAGTACGCCCGTCAGCACAATCGTCGCGCCGGGCTTCAGGCGGACGTAGTAAGCCAGCGTCAGGCCAACCAGCGTAAAAACGACGGCGAAAACGGCCGAGAATATGACCGTCCGTTTGTAGCTGCCGGCCAGCTGCATGGCGCAGGCCACCGGTGTCACCATCATGGAGGACACGATCAGGGCGCCCACCGTCCGTGCGGCGACCGACACCGTGACCGCCGTCAGGATCGTAAAAATAAAATTGACCGCGGCGACCGGCACGCCGGCAATCCGCGCCGCCCTTTCGTCCAGGGCGATGAAAAACAGTTCCCGGTACAAGGCGATGAAAACAAGCAGCACGGCCAGACTGACGCCGACCACCAGGCCCAGCTCAAAATCGCTGATGGCGACGATACTGCCGAAAAGGAAGCTGTTAAAATTCGCGGCGCCGCGCACATGCCCCGAGAGAACGCCGGCCAGGCCGATGCCCGCCGACAGGACTATGGCGATGGATATCTCGGCGTAGCGGGGGATTTTGTGCCGGATGACTTCAATGCTCAGGGCGGCGGCTACGCAGGCCGCTCCGGCTCCCAGGATGGGATTGATCCCCATGATCAGTCCGGCCGCGACGCCGGCCAGCGACGAATGGGACAGGGCGTCCCCCATCAGGGAAAGGCGCTTGAGCACCACGACGACGCCGACGCAGGGAATGATCAGCGCCAATAGCAGGCCGGCCACAAAAGCGCGGCGCATAAAATCATATTGCAGCATGGCCGTCATAGAAAGCCGCCGGCGGGGTGGCGGTGGCGATGGCGCAATTCTTCTTCCAACTGGGTTTTGTCCAGTTCGAGCAGAGAGCCGTTTTCCAGGCACAGGACGCGCGAAGCGCAAGCCGCCGCCCGTTCCGCGTCGTGCGTGACCATAACCACGGTCAGGCCGGATTCCCGGTTCCGGCGCGTCAGCAGTTGAAACAGCCCCGTCACGGACGCTTCGTCCACCCCGGCCGTCGGTTCGTCTAAGAGGAGCAGCGCCGGCTCCCCCGCCAGCGCCCGGGCCAGCATCACCCGCTGGCGCTGCCCGCCGGACAGATGACCGATCAGGCGGCGTCCGTACTCCGCCATGCCGACCGCCTCCAAGGCCGCCCCGGCGCCGGCCCGATCCGCGGCGCGGGGTGCGCGGCCCCAGCCTGTCCGAGCGTAAAGATTGGCCCGGACAATTTCCTCGGCCGTCGCGGGAAAAGCGGCCGCCTCCGCCGGGGCGTCCTGGGCCAGGAAGCCGATCTGCCCCCAGTCCCGGAAGCGGCGGGCTTCGCGGTTAAAGAGGCGGACAGTGCCTGTCTCCGGCGTCAGTTCCCCCAGGACCAGACTGAGCAAAGTGCTTTTTCCGGCGCCGTTCGCGCCAAGGATGGCGACAAAGTCGCCCGCGTAAACGGAGAAGGAAACGCGGGCAAACACCGGTTCCCCCGCGCGGCGGAAACTCAGGTCGTCCGCCTGAATAACCGGAAGTCCCTTCATTGCCTTCATTGCAGCGCGGTCAAAAGCGCCGCCAGGTTTTGCCGCATAACGGAGAAATAATCGTCTCCCGCCGCCGTCTGCTCGTCGCTCAGCCCTTCCAGCGGACTCAACACCTCCGTCCGGGCCCCGACCGCCGCCGCGATCGTCTCCGCGACCTTGGGGCTGACCAATTCCTCGAAGAAAATAACCGAGACGGCGTGTTCTTCGGCAAAGGCGATGATCTCCGCCATCCGGGCCGGTTCCGGCTCGGAGTCCGCGGCCAGCCCCTCGATCGGTTCCTGGACCAGGCCGTAAGCCGCGCAGAGGTAGCCGAAAGCCTGGTGGGCCACGATGATTTCCCGCCGGGGCGGATCAGCCAGGGCGGAGCGAAATTCGCCGTCCAGCTCATCCAGCGCCGCGGCGTATTGGGCGTAATTATCTTCGTAATAGGCGCTGTTCGCCGGGTCGACCCGCACGAAAGCGTCTCTGATATTGGCCATTTCTATTTTGGCGTACAGCGGGTTCAGCCAGACATGCGGGTCGAAGCCCCCTTCTTCCTCGTGGCCCTCCTCTTCATCTTCCTCCTCTTCGCCGCCCTCCAGCAAAGGCACGCCGGCCGAGGCTTCCACCGCGACGAGCTCCTTGTTGCTCAGGGCGGCCAGCACGTCGTCCACCCAATGCTCCATGCCGGCGCCATTGTAAACGAAAAGGGCGGCCTTTTCCAGACCGACGATATCAGCCGCCGCCGGTTCCCAGTCATGGGGCTCCGTACCGGCTGGCGTCAGGCACACCACTTCCGCCTTGTCGCCGCCGATTTTGCGGGCGAAATCGTACATCGGATAAAAACTGGCGTAGACAGACAGTTTTTCTGTTTGCGACTCGATCTCATTTGTGTTGCCGGCGGGCGGCGTGGGCGCGGGCTGAGGCGAGGCGCAGGCGACCGCGCCAAACAAGGCCAAACAAATAGCTACAACAACAGGCCAGATCTTTTTCATCATAATTCCTCCCAGTCTTTCACTCGCTAAATGCATATGATTCCCATTAAGCTCATTATAGACAGGGAGTAAGCCTTTGTCAACCCCCGCGCGATTATTTTCCCCTCCCCCCTCTAAGTCGCCGCCCCTACGATTCCCTGCGGGCTCCATGCGCGTTTTGCACGATCAGGAGCAACTCTTGCAGATCGACCGGTTTGCCGAGGAAAAAATTGGCGCCGGCCTGGTAGGCTTTCATTTTATTGGCTTTATCGACAAAAGCGCTGGTGACAATGATGGGCACTTGAGCCGTTTCCTCGGTCTGGCGCAGCTGCCGCGCCACCACCAACCCGTTTTGCCCGGGCAGACGCAAGTCCAGCACTATGATGTCAAATTTTTCCTGTCGGGCCAGGCTGAGGGCGGTCAGCCCGTCTTCGGCCTCGGTGATCCGCCAGCCGTGCGCGCTGAGAAAATCAACGATCAGCAAGCGGCTGTTCCGATCGTCCTCAATGACCAGGATATGGCCTTTGGCTCTGTTTTCCATAAATACCTCCTCGCTCCGGGCCGGGTCAGACGACGGGCAGTATGATCCGCACCTCGGTGAAAACGTCCGGCTCACTGTCTATCTCCAGCAGGCCGCCATGCAGGCGCGCTATCCCGCGGGCGGTCGCCAGGCCCAGACCGAAGCCGGCGGTTTTGCCCTTGCCGCCTTCCGCCCGGTAAAATTCCTCAAATACGCGGGCCAGATGCTCCGTGTCGATCCCGCGCCCGTTGTCGCGCACAATTAAAGCGACGTCGCCTCCGGACGCTTCGGCCCGGGCTGAGACCCGTCCGCCCTCGGGCGTGTACTTGAGCGCGTTGTCCAGGATATTCGCCAGGGCCCGCATGAGGCGCGAGCGGTCGGCGTAAACAACCGGCAAGGCCGGCGGCAGCTCCGTGGTGAGCGTGATCGAGCGATTCAGGGCCTGGGCGGAAAACTGGGCGACCGCAGCGGAAATTAACTCCGCCGGGTCGATTTTTTCCGGATGCAGAACCAATTGCCCCCGCTCCGCCACCGCCAGGTCGAGTAAATCGCTGAACAGGCGCAGCACCTGATGGGCACAGTCGTCAATCAGGCCCACGTATTCCCTCTGCTTTTCATTCAGCTCGCCGTACAATTCCTGCCGGAGGAGCGAGGAAAAGCCGCAGATGGAGTTGAGCGGCGTGCGGACGTCATGACTGACATTGGTCAAAAAGCGCGTTTTCATCGTGTTGGACGCTTCGGCTTCCTGCAAGGCGATCTGCAGATCCTCCGTTCTTTCCGCCACCACATGTTCCAATTCATCGACATGGCGCTTGATTTCCCGCTGCTTTTCGTACTGGGCCCGGGCCAGACTGGCGACCGCCCGGCGCAGAGCGTCGTACTCGCGCACCTGGGCCGGCTGATCCCAGTCCTCCAAGGTCTGCAAGTGAGCGGGCTCCATCTGGCCGGCGAGGGCGATGTCATTGACCAGGCCGGTAAAACCGCGCAAGGGCTGGGCCAGTTTCCAGGAAACCGCGTAACTCAAGGCGACGCCCAGTATCAGAATCAGGGCGGAAGTCAGCAGGATGGCGCTGATGATTTGCCCGCGTTCCGTGCGCGGCTTCTCCGGGCCGTTGCTGATATTGACGGCGCCGACGAGTTCGCCGCCGTAGTTGAAAAGCGGCGTGGTCATCACATAGGTGGCATGGACGGGCGTGCCGGAAAAAACGCTCGCCAGCCTTTGCCGGATGGACGGCGTCACTACGGTGTAAGTTCTGACGCCGGTCTGAATGGCCCGGATTATTTCCGGGCGCTGGTAATCGCCGTTAGTGGCGCCCGCCGCCGTAAAAGTGCCGGTCACGCGCAGGCCGTCCGCCGTGTTGGCCGAGGCGCGGTGCTGGTATTCCCCGTCCAGGATCCTGAAGGAGCGGCCGACAAAATCATCGTCGTTATTGAGCAGGCGCCCGGTCAAGGCGAGTCGGGGAACGTCCCCGCCCTCCAGGGGGACGACGCCGATTTTGAGCAAGACCGGCAGCTCCGGGGTCTCCCGCCCCGGCAGCCGCGCCTGTCGGCCGAGGGCCGGCTGAAAATCTATCAGCGTCTCCCAATCGGTTAGTTCCGTGCTGGACACGGCCCAACCCCGTTCGAGGGCGTCCGCGATCATCCGCTCGAACAGGCGGAGAAAAGGGGCGTCGAGGCGCCCGCTCCCCCGGACGGGCGTGCCGCCGGCATAGACGACAAAAAAATCCACGCTTTCCCTGCTGCTGAGATAATCGGCCACCCAATCCGGGTCAGCGAATTTTTCCGCGCCGGCCGGCGCGGTCAGAGCGCCGACCTGTTCCCGAAAAAAGCTGTTGTATTCATCCAGGGCCACGGCGGAATCTTCCTCCAGCGAGGCGCGGTACGAGTTGTTCCAGGCCCCCAGGACGGCATAACTCACGACGATGAGAAAAAGGAGCAGACAAACGAGCTGCAGGAGAAGAATCCACTGCAAATTAAACAAAAACAGGGGTTTTTTGGCGCTCATGTGGAGACCAGCATACTTTCCCTGACCGCGATCAAAGCGGCCTCAGTCCGATTCTTTGCCTCCATTTTTGTTAAAATATGTGTAATATGGGTTTTTATAGTATTTATGCTGACAAAGAGCAATTCGGCGATATCCCGATTGCCGAGTCCGCGGGCCATGTGGGTCAGCACGACCAGTTCCTGCGCGGTCAAATCGTAAGTATTGCTCGCCGGCGGACGCTCGGATTCGCCGGACTTTTCCGCCCCGGCCCGCTTCAGGCGCAGAGGCAGACTGTAAAAGGCCGCGGTCACTCTGGCCAGCTCGGTGATATTTTTACCGGGACTACGGCCGGCCAGCAAAAAATAGCGGCCGCCGGAATCCTGATCAACAAAGGCCGTCATGAGGGCGACATGCTCCAGCCCGTGGGGGCAGAGCCATGTCCACTGCCCCGCGCCGCCTTTCGCGCCGGCAGCCAGGCAAAGGCGGTAGCAGCGCGCACAGCCGGCGTCCGTTTGCCCCCGGCGGAAACAGGTCAAAGGCATACGGGAAGGGAGCGTGATTTCCGCGCCCGTTTCATCCGTTAAAACGAGAAACGCTTTTTCCCGCTCGGACAAATAATCCTGTACCGTCTGCAGGTGTACATATACAGCCACTTCGTCCGCAGTCATTTTTTCGCTCACAGTCCGCAGCCGCGCCGCGCGCTATAAAACCACAGTCTGTTTGTCTATTTCGCCGGCGAGGGGGAAAATCCTTGTATCACCCCAATGGGTGAGGAAAATAATAAAAAGTCATGTGATTATCACTCTTTTCGGTAATAGCGGAGAGGATATGACTTCCTGTATAATAAAAACAAAGAGCTTACTCTTTAGCCCGCCCGGAGCGCAGGCCTGCGCGGCGCACATCGCCGGCGGCAAAAGACGAAACCAAAGAATTGCGGGGGGATAGTTTACAGGAGAGCTGCCGGAGCAGTAGAGAAAGATCTCCATTCCAAGCCGCTGAACAAAACGAGCGGTTCCCTCTCCGCCCGCGCGGGTCGGCGGCACCAGCCGCCGGTACATAGGGTTAGTGGTTAGTGATTAGTGGTTAGTGGTTAGTGGTTAGTGGTTAGTGATTCCCCTCCTTTGGAGGGGTGCCGCGAAGCGGCGGGGTGGTTAGGGATTAGGGATTAGGGATTAGGGATTAGGGATTAGGGATTAGGGATTAGGGATTAGGGATTAGGGATTAGGGGACGCCGCCCTCGGAGGCTGCTGAAAAAGTCGTCGTTTCCAATTTCACGGCTCGCGTATGCAAATAAATTATTCGCAA
>JAISWK010000128.1 GCA_031270805.1 Gracilibacteraceae bacterium | reverse complement strand
CGCAAGTCACGGCGCAGGTATACGCCCACGCCCTCAAATCGACGACTGACGCGGCGGCGGAGGCATTGCAAAACATACTGAATGAGGCCAAAAACGACCGCGGTTCAACCGGTTCCGGCACGCTGGCGTAGCGTAGCCGTCCCTTCTCCCCGCTTCGGTGCTAACACCGGGGCGGGGTTTTTATTTGTCAGCGGCGGAATGTCACCTGTTCGCCGGCGACCCCCTGGCGGCATGAAAATAATTCCAAAAATGGAATATGGGAAGCCGCAATTTTCGGGCCGTAAACATCAAATAAACATCAAGGGCATTATATATAGCAAAAAAAGCTCCCGGCAAACCGCCGAAAGCCTTGATTTTTCATGGTCGGGATGACAGGATTTGAACCTGCGGCCTCCTGCTCCCAAAGCAGGCGCGCTACCAAACTGCGCCACATCCCGAATCGATGGACAATATTGTTCAGTATAGTGGATTGCGCGCTTCGCGTCAAGGGCCATTTTTTGGCAAAGCATCTTCAACGCTCGAACACAAGACGCCCTTCTACCCAGGTTTTTATCGGAAAACCCCGTAGCGTCCGCCCCAAAAAAGGCGTGTTCGCGGATTTGGAGGCCATCCGTTCCGCACTCACCGTTTCTTCATAATCCGGGTCAAACAGAACCATATCCGCCGCCGCTCCGGGTCGAAGCGTTCCCGCTCTCAAGGCAAAACGCTCCGCCGGCCGCCGGGCGAAGGCTTCCACCAGGCGCTCCACGCTCAACAATCCCGGTCGCACCAGGTAAGTCCAGATCGCCGGCAGGGCCGTCTCCAGCGCCGTCATCCCAAAAGGAGCCTCGGCAAAAGGCCGGGCTTTTTCTTCCCAGGTATGCGGCGCGTGATCCGTGGCCAGCATATCGATCGTGCCGTCGGCTAGAGCCTTAAGCAGGGATTCTCTGTCCTCCGCCGAAGGCAGCGGCGGATTCACCTTGAAAGAGCTGTTCGTGAGCGGCACGTCTTCGTCAGTCAAAATGAGATGGTGCGGATTCACCTCCGCCGTTATGTCCCAGCCGGCCGCCTTGCCGGCGCGCAGAGCGGCCAACGTGCCCCGGGTGGAAACATGAGCCAGGTGGAGACGACCGCCTGTTTCCCCGGCCAGCAATACATCCCGCGCCGCCATGACGCTCTCGGCCGTAGCGGGAATACCGGCCAGTCCGCGGGCGGCGGCGGCGCGACCGCGGCGCATCACGCCCTGGCCGGCAAGCGCGGCGTCCTCGCAATGGCTCACGATGGGACAGCCGGTGATTTTTGCGTACTCCAGGGCCAGACGCATGATTTCCCCGTTCTGGATTCCCCGCCCGTCGTCGGAAAAACCTACGGCACCACATTCTTGCAATTCGGCCATTTCCGTCAGTTCTTCCCCGCGCAGCCCCTTCGTCGCCGCCGCCAAGGGATAGATCCGGGCCAGCCCCGTCTGCCGCCCCCGCCGCACCACCAATTCCACCAGGGCCTGATTATCTATCACCGGCTCCGTGTTGGCCATGCAGATCAGCGAGGTCACGCCGCCTCGAACCGCCGCGCGGCTGCCACTGGCAATGTCCTCCTTGTTTTCCTGCCCCGGTTCGCGCAAATGCACATGCGCGTCCACAAAGCCGGGAAAAAGGTACTTGCCCGTGCAGTCCACCACCTCCATTTCCCCGCCGTCCGCCAGGCGGTCAGCCGGGATATTCCGCCCCAAGAGCAAAATGCGGCCGTCCCGCGTCACCACATCCCGCACGCCGGAAACACCCTGGATCGGATCAACCACATACGCGTTTTTAAGCCACAACATCCGCCGTACCTCCGCCGATCAAAAGATAAATCAAAGCCATCCGCACGGCCACCCCGTTTGTGACCTGCGTCTCAATGAGCGAGCGCGCGTCGTCGGCCGCCGCGCTCATTATTTCCACGCCGCGGTTTATCGGGCCGGGATGGAGGACGACGCCGTCCGGGCCCAGCCGGGCCAAGCGTTCCTGCGTCAGCCCGTACAGGCGGTTGTATTCGCGCAGCGAGGGAAAAAGTCCGCTCCGCTGCCGTTCTAATTGCAGGCGCAACATCATTACGGCGTCGGCGCCCTTCAGTTCCCGGTCAAAATCGTAAGCCAGCCGGACACCCAGGTAATCCATCTCCGGCGGCAGCAGCGTCGGCGGCCCGACCAGCACTACTTCCGCCCCGAGTTTGCTCAGGCCGACCGCGTTGCTGCGGGCCACGCGCGAATGTAAAATATCGCCGACGACAAGGATTTTCCGCCCGGCCACATCGCCCCATTTTTCCCTCATACTAAAAATATCAAGCAAAGCCTGGGTGGGATGGGCATGCTGTCCGTCGCCGGCGTTTATTACGCTCAAGGACAGGTTTTCCGCTAAAAAATGCGGGGCCCCGGCGCTGGCGTGCCGGATCACCACGAGATCCACCTGCATCGCCGCCAGCGTTTTGGCTGTATCCAGCAGGGACTCCCCCTTGCTGACGCTGCTTTGGGCCACGGCGAGACTGGCGGTGTCCGCGCCAAGAATCTTGGCCGCTGTTTCAAACGATAGTCGCGTGCGGGTACTCGGTTCGTAAAACAGGGTCGAAACCGCCTTGCCGCGCAATGTCGGCAATTTTTTCACCGGCCGCGCCAGCACTTCTTTCATCGAAACAGCCGTATCCAGGACCAGGCGAATCTCGTCGGCGGACAAAACCTCCAGATCAAGCAAATCCTTGCGCCGCCAGTTCATGCTTCGTCTCCTTTCCGCAGCAACACTTCATCCCGGCCGTCCGTTTCCGTCAAGCGGACAGAAATGTCTTCCGTCGCCGCAGTCGGCACGCTCAACCCGACAAAATCCGCCTGAATCGGCAATTCCCTGAGACCGCGGTCTATGAGTACCGCCAGTTCAATCCGCTGCGGCCGCCCCAGGTCGATAATGGCGTCGAGGGCGGCGCGCGCCGTGCGTCCGGTGTACAGGACGTCGTCCACCAAAATGACCCGCTTGCCTTCGACGCTGAAAGGAATCCGCGTTTCCCTGACCTCGGCCTGAGCGCCGATGCGGTTAAAATCGTCGCGATACAGGTTAATATCCAACAAGCCGAGCGGTAATTCCACGCCTACCGCCGCCGCTTCCTCCCGGATGCGCCGCGCCAGCGGGGCCCCGCGCGTGCGGATCCCCACGAGTACGACCTCCCCGCTTCCCCCACCCCCGGCTATAATCTCCCGGGCCATCCGACTCACAGTCTGAGCGACCGTGCCGCTGTCCATCAATACGGTACTCAAACGCCTCACCTCCTCCTCCCCGTGCATTGTACTCTTCTCACGGTCGCGTCCCTATTCTCGAGATACGTCCAAGATCAGGCCGATACTGATGATGGTCACAATCACGGAAGTGCCGCCGTAGGAGACCAGGGGCAAGGTCACCCCCGTGATCGGCATGAGTCCGGACGCGGTCGCCATGTTCACGCAGGTCTGCAAGGCCAGCATGACCGTGAGGCCAAAAGCCAGGTAGCGGCCAAAATCATCGCGGCATTTGCTCGCAACCTCAAAACAGCGGAAAATCAGTATGACATAAAATACGACCAGCATGAGCGTCAGAATGAAGCCCAGTTCTTCGCCGACAATGGCGAAAATGGAATCGGTATAGCTCTCCGGCAGCCGGTATTTCTGCTCGCTGGCGCCGACGCCGACGCCGAACAGTCC
Source organism: Gracilibacteraceae bacterium (assembly GCA_031270805.1). Taxonomy (GTDB): domain Bacteria; phylum Bacillota; class Desulfitobacteriia; order Desulfitobacteriales; family Syntrophobotulaceae; genus JAIRRL01. The sequence continues at coordinate 2,157 of JAISWK010000128.1, read as the reverse complement.
GCCGCGGGCAAAGGCCAGCTGAGACTGTACATACTGCAGCCCGATCCCGGAAGAGTATTCCCACGGGTACTGCCAGCCCAAGATCCGATCCATCTGATAGGGGGTGTTGTATATTTTCCAGAACACCGCCGCCGCCACCACCGGCGCCGCCAAAACGAACCACCGTACGGGTATTTTGGTTTGCAGGAGCAGGCAATAGCAACCGCCGGCGATAATAAGCGCCGTGCCCAGATCTGGTCCCCGCAGGGTAAAAAAGACGGTAACGCCCATAGCGAGCAGCGGTACGACGGCTTGGACAATACTCCGGGCCTGCGCTCTGGCCAGCCACCAGGCAAAAAAAAGGACAAGCGCCACCTTGGCTGTTTCCGACGGCTGAAACTGGATGCCGGCGATCTCTATCCAGCGGGTGGCGTTATTGATCGTAACCGCGAAGCCGGTGCGGAGCAAGGCAAAAAAGACGAATACCAGAAGCATGACCGGTAGAGCCAGGAAACGTAACAGTTCATATGGTACAAACAAAATAACGACGACCAGCGCCGCGCCGAATCCGGCCAGCATGATCTGCCGGATCGCAAAATAATAAGGATTGCCTGTTGCATTAAGGGCAAAAGCCGAACTCGACGTCATAATCATCGTGACGCCGATCGCGAAAATCATCAGCGTCATGATTATGATAACCGGATCCGGCATTTTTCTTTTTCTTTTTATATCAAGCATAGGCGCCAAAGGGAAGCCGGTTCAGGGAGTGAGGGCGTCTTCCGCCGCGTCCTCGGTTTCGCTTACGTCTTCAGCCGCCGCGTCCTCGGTTTCGCTTGCTTCTTCCGCCGCCGCGTCCTCAGTTTCGCTTGCTTCTTCCACCGTATCCTCGGTTTCAGCGGCGGCAGTTTCAGTTTCCGCCTCCGCCTCCCCGCCCGCTTCATTCAGCCACGCCGCCGTTTCTGCTTCACTCGCCGGCGGCAGAACTCCACTGCCTTTGGGTAGCAGTTCCTTGATGCTGAGACTGATACGCTTGTCGTCCGGACGGCACTCAATGACCTTGGCCGTAATAATATCACCGGTTTTCAGCACTTCGTCCACTTTAGTCACATGGCGATGAGCCAGTTGGGAAATATGCACGAGCGCATCGACCCCGTCCTCCAGCTGGATAAAGGCCCCGAAACTGGTGAGGCGTACTACCTTGCCCGTGACGGTGCTGCTCAGGGGGTACTTTTCCCTTACCTGGAGCCACGGGCTGCCCTTCAGCTGCTTCAGGCCCAGGGAAATACGGCCGCTGCCTTTGTCCAGCCGCAAAATCTTGACATCGATTTCCTCGCCGATTTTGACGACTTCCGAGGGGTGACTGATGCGGGAGAAGGACATATCAGAAATATGCAGAAGCCCATCCACGTCGCCGATGTTGACAAACGCGCCGAAACTCGCCAACCGGCGCACCTTGCCCTTCAGCACCATGCCTTCCATCAAGTTGTCCAGCGCCTTTTTCCGGACCACTTCCGCTTCTTCCGACAAAATGACCTTTTGCGACAGCACGAGACGTTTTTTCCGTTCATCAAACTCAATTATCCGCAGCCGGAGCGTCTGCCCGACATATTTGCTTAAATTGTCCGCATAACCCAGCTGAATGTGCGAGGCCGGAACAAAGCCCCTCATGCCCAAATCCACAAGAAGACCGCCCTTGACGGCTTCAGTCACCTTGGCCGACACTTCTTCCTTCGACTCGAACTGTTTGAGCAGCGTATCCTTCGCCTCAACCTCTCGCAGACGGCGGCGGGATAATTCCGGATAGCCCTCCTGGTTTTCCAGCTTCGTGACCTGGGCCTTGATTATATCGCCCAGCTGCGGCGGCTCATTCATTTCCGTCAGGGGGAGTACGCCTTCGGATTTCCAGGCGATGTCCAGATAAACCTCGTCGTTGGTCACTTTGACGACCGGGCCTTCCACGACGGCGCCGCGATAAAGCCGAACCAACCCCGTCGCGTCCATCATCAAAGCCTGGTCGCTCTCCTGCGCCGCGACCCGGGCCGCCGCTTCCGCTTCCGCTTCGACCGCCGCCGGTTCCGCCGCTTCAGATTCCGCTTCCGAGTCGACCGCCGCCGGGTCCGCCGCTTCGGTTTCCGCTTCGCCGTCCGCCGCCTCCGGCGCCTCGGCTTCGGCGTCGGC